>CAYMGD010000001.1:0-150130 GCA_964389905.1 uncultured Coprobacillus sp.
CGTGTGCAAGTTGGGGGACAAGATTTTTATATAGATTTATTATTTTATAATAGAACATTATCTTGTCTTGTACCTATTGAATTAAAAATAGGTAAATTTAAACCTGAGCATATAGGTCAACTTAATTTTTACTTAGAAGCTCTAGATCGTGATGTAAAGAAGCCTAATGAAAATCCAAGTGTCGGAGTTATTTTATGTGCTACTAAGGATGATGCTGTTGTAGAATATGCTTTAAGTCGTAGTATGTCTCAAACAATGGTTGCTGAATATACATTACAACTACCCGACAAGAAGTTGCTTGAAAATAAACTTCGTGAAATTACTTTGTTAACAGATGATTTAAAAGAGGAATAAATTGAAAAAGCAGTGTAAATCATATTAGTTTGATTATATTAATTTATATATAAAGTATGAACATTTTGTAGTGTAAGTGATTTTTATATCACTACAAAAAGTTGCATCGTGAAACATTTTGTAGCGTAAAATTCAAATATGAAACATTTAATAGTGTAAATGCCTGAAATGAAATATTTCGTAGTAATGACACATTATAGTAAATTGATAAGTCTTCAAGAGAAACTAGTTTCTCTGCATAGGACTTATTTTTTATATAAATAAAAGACTTTTTTGTTGTATAAACAATAGTTGTTGTAAATACAACTATTGGAGACTAGCCAAGGAATCGAACCATTAACTTACGGGTATCGAATCTTTAGTTCTAATGGGAACTGAACCTATAAGAGATATCTCAACCTATAGTTGAAAAACACTAGAAATTTAATTTATTGTTTAGTTCACATAATTATAGTATAATGTTAATGTAATCGATTATAAATATTAAATGAAAGGTAAAATGAAAATGACTATTGGTGAAAAAATAAAAGAATTGAGAATTAAACACGATTTAACTCAAGAAAAGTTAGCAGATTATTTGTTTGTTTCATATCAGGCGGTTTCAAAATGGGAATGTGGTTTATCAAATCCTGACTTGACTTTGATTGAACCTTTAACAAAATTATTTAATGTTACTTCAGATGAATTACTTGGTATAACACCAAAAGAAAAAATAGATTCTAGATATGAAGAATTAAAGAATATGTATCAAGAAACTTGGCAAACAGGTAATTTAAGAAAAAGATATGAAATATGTAAAGATGCTGTATCTGAATATCCTAAAGATATGTTTTTCTTATCCGAACTTGCCTGGTCAGAAGCAATGTTATCATTTGAATATAAAGATGATAAAGAATACATTGAGGCACAGGAAAAAGCAATTAGAATATTTGCAAGAGTAATAGAAGATTGTAAAGATAGTGGGATAAGAAATCATTCTATTTTCGGAATAATTCAATATCTATCATTTAGAGGAAGGTATGATGAGGCTAAGAAATATTTAGATCTATATCCTAATAATGAATATGCTTCTAAGGAAGAATTGATGGATTATTGTTTGGCTGGAGATGAAAAAATAATTTATCATCAAAAAATGTTAGAAAAGTTAATATATAAGATATTAAATAATTTAGGAACTTGTTCTATTGAATCAATAGAAGCACAAGAAAAAATTATTAAGGCTATTATATTTGATGGAAATTATTTAGGCTATAATTATGTTTTATCAAATAATTATTTAGCAAAAGCAAAACTTTACATAAAAGCTAATGAATTTGATAAGTCGATTGAAGCATTACAAAAAGCAAAATACTATGCATTAGAATATGATAAATTAATGAAAAATGATTCATATCAATATACTAGTCCATTTCTTAATAGAATTATTATTAAGACAAAAGACATTTGTTCTAGTAGTCCTTTATCTTTATATGATGGATTTATTTTAGACATACAAGATGATATATTTACTTCTATAAAGGATAAGGAAGAGTATAAAAGTTTTTTTGAAAGTAAGTAAGATTTATGAACAGAATGAAATATAAGTATTCCCAAATTTTAATCATTTAATTAATTTGTTACGAAGGAAGCTTTTAATAAATAATAGTTATTTTAGTAAAAAAAACTATTTAATATGAATTAATGTTATTTGCTTACAGGCTTTTTTGCCAAAAATAAATTAAAAAAAACATAAAAAACCTGCATAATGTATATCAAATGTGATACAATATTAATGCGAGGTATTCAAAATGGATAAAACAATAAATAAAACTGAATTGATTCATATTAGAATTGAGCCTGATGTAAAAGTTCAGTCAGAAAATATTTTTAAAAGATTAGGTGTAAATACTTCATATGCAGTATCAATGTTTTTAAATCAAGTTATTTTAAGAGGTGGTTTTCCTTTTGAGATAGAGCTACCTAAAGATAAAAATGAAGAATACACTAGTCTTGCTATGATTATAGAATCAACTGCTGGAAATGGAAAAGTGAGTGAAAAAAATAAGAATATTTTAAATTTATATGCAAGTGGTCAAATTGATTACGAAACAGCTGTATTCGCGATAAAAAGGAGTTTCATAAATGAGTAAAGATCCATATGTATATGATGATGAGTATTCAGGTGGACTTGTAAAACTACTTGATTTTGCACTAAACTTTGTAAAAAAGAATACAAAGAAGAAATGGAAAAAAAGCAGCAACTGATAGAGCTGAAATGCCTAAATATGATGAAATAGCTATAAGAGAAGTTATATTCAATGCAATAATTCATAGACAATATACAAATGTTGGGCCTGAAGTAACAATTGATATTTACGATGATAGAATTGTTGTTACTTCTCCTGGTTCAATGGCATCAGGTGTATTAATAAATAAAGAATTAAAAAATAATATTCCATCAATTAGAAGAAATCCAATTGTAGCAGATATATTTGCTAGAATGAATTTATGGATAGAAGAGGTAGTGGTTTTGATAAAATTGTAAATGAAACAAATAAACTTTTCAATAATAATAAAAACCATATAGAGTTTTATGCTATATGAACACATTTTTGTGTTGTAATTTTTAATCCATATTATGACAATTATAGAAAATGGCACAATAAATGGCGTAATAAATGGCGTAATAAATGGCACAACAAATGGCACAATAAATGGCGTAATAAATGGCACAACAAATCAAAAATAGTTTATATGTTAATGAAGGAAAACCACAAAATTACTGTTACCGAAATAATAGAGAAGACAAATATACCAAGAAGAATTGTTAAAAGAATTATTACAAGTTTGAAAGAAAAAGAAATAATAGCTTGAGAAGGCTCTAATAAAGCTTCCGATATAAAAATCCCAAGATTCTATGATAACACTAGAGGTGGTTGGGCAGAGCGTTTAATAGAGAACAGAAAAAATACAATGAAGGAATATATGATAGATGAACTCAAATTAAAAGAGCTTGATAACAATAGGCAGATATCTGAAGAAGATAAAATTGCTGCATATGATAAAGCAAATAAATGCTGTTAAAAGTGTGGTTATGTATTTAAAGATTATAAAGGAGTCGAATATTATCATTATAAAGGAGTCGAATATTATCATACAGAATTGTTTAGTAATGGTGGAACAACTTCGTTAGATAATATACAAATTCTTTGTAAAGATTGTCACGATGATATACATAGATTGGGAAGTATTAATACTGGCTTAAATGAAGAGTTTATTGAGGATGAAGAAGAATGAATAAATATGAGATTGTTAAGTTTAATAATGATTCAGTGGAAGTTGATGTAACAATATCACTGTTAGAGGAAACCGTTTAGTTGAGTCAAGAGCAAATGGCTTTATTGTTTAATGTCAATATTCCAGCAATTAATAAACATATTAGAAATATAATATCTGAAAATGAATTAGATGCAAGTTCAACTAATTCCAAAATGGAAATTGTTCATTATGAGGGAAATAGGAGAGTAAAAAAAACATAAATATTTATAATTTAGATATTATAATTTCAGTAGGTTATAGAGTAAATTCAAAAGAGGGAATAAAATTCGGAAAATGGGCAAATGAAGTTTTAAAAGAATATTTATTAACAGGTTATGTTATTAATAAAGATAGAACATTAGTAACTAATGAAAATTACGTAAGATTAATTAATAAGGTTGAATCACTTGATGAAAGAGTAAGTAATATTGAAAATAATTATAAACCTCAAGAATAGATATTCTAAAAAAGTATTTGAAGATTTATGGTTAAATATGACTACTGCTGTCAATATGTTTTTAAGACAAGTAATTAGAGTGAATGGCATTTCTTTTGAAATAAAAGGAAGTATTCCAAATCAAGAAACTATTAATGCAATTGAGGAAAGTATTTGTTAAGCTAATGATAACACTAAGGGATATACAAGTATCGAGGATTTGAAAAAAATTTAGTATAATTATCTTGAAACAAAAATTAATTTATTGTATACTTTTTGGAATTTATGGTATACTATATGCATATTAATGGAGGTCTTGAGATGAATAAAATAATCGATATTTTTGAAAATCTTGTAACATTTAAAGATGAATATGAATGGTTAGATTTTAAAGAAAATTGGTTTTCAAAGGATGGAATCGGAGAATACATATCAGCTTTATCTAATGGTGCTGCATTATGTGGAAAAGAATTTGGATATATTGTTTGGGGAATTAAAGATGCTACTAAGGAAATTGTTGGTACAACAATTAATTTTGATAAAGATATAGATGGTGAACCTTATAAATACTATTTAGCTAGAAAATTAGAACCAAGCATCGCTTTTGAAGTTCATACTTTTTTATATAATGAAAAAAGAATTGTAATGTTAATAATTCCTGCATCTAAATCAATAAAAACAAAATTTAATGGCATTGACTATATAAGGATAGGGTCAAGTAAGGAAAAGTTAAATAAATATCCTGAGTATGAGATAAGATTAAATAACATATTATTAAATGGTTTTCCAACTATTGTAAATATGCCTTCTCCCGATTACGCTCAAGACTTAACTTTTCAAAAACTTTTTGTTTATTATGCCTCAAAAGGAATAATTTTGCGAGAAGATTCTTTTGAAAAAACACTAAAGTTTAGAACTAAAGATGGATTATATAATATTATGGCATATATTTTATCAGATCAAAATAACATTCCAATGAGAGTCTCCGTGTTTAGTGGAACAGACAAAGCCTCTCCACTTTATTCAGTAAAAGAATTTGGTAATACATGTATATTTTATACAATAGATAAAATATTAGAGTATGGAGATACAATAAATATTATCCAAGCAGATGAGAGAAATAGAATTACAACAAGAAAAGATATACCTCTTTTTGATTTTGATGTATATCGTGAAGCAATATTGAATGCTTTTATACATAATAAATGGTTAACACTTAATGCACCAGCCATTACAATTTTTACTGATAGAATTGAAATATTATCACATGGAGGATTAGCAATAGATCAAGATATCGAGGGCTTTTATAGTGGTTCAAGTTTACCAGTTAACGAGATTCTGGCAACATTATTCTTACAATTGCGTATTTCTGAACGTTCAGGTAGAGGAGTCCCAAAAATAATATCTGTATATGGCAAAAATTCAATAAAAATTGAGAAAAATAGAATAACTGTAATTATTCCATTTAATAAGATTGATGTGAATGAGTTTCATATAGTATCTAATAAAACTGAAGATTTAATTTTAAAGTTAATAAGAGACAATCCAAATATTACAATAGCACAATTGATGATAAAAACTAATTTATCAGAACCTGGAATAAAGAAAAATCTAAAGAAATTAAGAGAAAAAAATTTAATTAAAAGAATTGGTGCTAAAAAAGATGGTTATTGGGAAATAATAGAATAGAAGATTTAAATTAATGCAAACATAAGAAAACAAAAAAGTATATATGAATTTATTATTGAAATGAATGGTGGGATAGAGATGCAAAACAAAATCTAATGAATTTTATGTTTTTATTGAATCAGAATATTCATTAAAAATACTACTGGACATAGAGTTTTTTATAATAATTATTAAATAGATAGAACACAATAAAGATAGGTTATATCTTTTACATTTTTATAACTAGCTTGAATATTAAAAATATCTAATATATATACCTAAAATCTTGCAAGTTTTCTTTAATGTTGAACTTTATTGAACATATACATTAATACAATCAATATTTGAAAGTGCTAATAGTGAAATAATTATAATTAATAATTATGTAGATAGAACAATATTTGATAGATTAGTAGTTAAAGATGATAATGTACAAGTAACTATTTATACAAGTATAAACTCAAGATTACTTGGCAGAGATATAAACACATTTAATAGTCAATTTAGAGAACTAGATGTTAAGTATATAACTAATGTTTATGATAGATTCATAATAATAGATAAAGCAAATTATATTATGTGAAACATTTCGTAGCGTAAATTGTATATTTAGAAAATATGTTTTCCAATATGGTTGGAAAAATAAAAAAAACAATACTTTTTATAGTTGTAAAAATGCAATTTGTGTGGTATAATAAAGCTGTAAAAATGCAAGAGGTGATAACTTGTTATTCAGAAAAGCATATAAAGATATAAAAAAATGGTTTGATTCTACAAATAAAAATGCTTTATTAATTGATGGAGCAAGACAAATTGGTAAAACTTATCTTATTAGAGAATTTTTAAAGGAAAATGCAGAGTCATATATTGAATTTAATTTATATGAAAATGATCTAGCTAAGCAAGCGTTTGAAACAATTAATAATTCTAAAGAATTATTAATTAAAATTAGTGCACTTTCTACAAAACCTCTAATAAAAGGAAAAACAATTATTTTCATTGATGAAGTTCAAGCTGTAAACGATGTTGTAACAAAAGTAAAATTTTTAATTGATGAAGGTTCATATAGATATATTTTTAGTGGATCACTTCTTGGAGTTAGTTATAAAAATATTGATTCTTTACCTGTGGGTTATATGGATATATTAGAAATGTATCCTCTAGATTTTGAAGAATTTTGTATTGCAAATGGGGTTTCAAAGAATACCATTGATTATTTAGAAAAACAATTTAATGATTTAATTCCGATTGATAATACAGTGCATAAACAAATGGTTAACTTGTTTAATTTATATACTATTGTGGGAGGATTTCCAGAAGTAGTAGCTAAGTTTGTAGAATCATCTAATTTACAAGATGTTTATTATTTACATGAATCAATTGATAAATTATATAAACTTGATATTTCTAAATATACTAAAGATAAAACTTTACTGGTAAAAGATATTTATTCTTTAGTTCCTAGTGAATTAAATAACCCTAATAAAAGATTTATTTTAAAAAACTTAAATGAAAAAGGTAGATTTTATCAATATGAAGATTCATTTGTATGGTTATTAAATAGTAATATAGGTTTGTTTACATATAATGTTGATAATCCTGTTTATCCATTACTTGCTAGTAAAGAAAGAACATTGTTTAAATTGTTTTTATGTGATACAGGACTATTATGTCATTATTTATATAGTGATAATGTGGTTAGAATTTTAAATAATGACATAAATGTTAATTATGGATCAATATATGAAAATGTAGTTGCACAAGAGCTTAAATGTCATAATTATAATTTATTTTATTATAATAATAAAAAAAATGGTGAAGTAGATTTTATAATTGAAAATGGTACAGAAATTTTACCTATTGAGGTAAAGTCTGGTAAAGATTATAAAAGACATGTAGCATTAGAAAATTTATTAAATAATAACTCTTACAATATTAATAAAGCATATACATTGTGCCAAGGTAATATAGAATCTATTAATAATAGAATATATTTGCCAATTTATATGATTATGTTTTTTAAAAGTAAAAAGGATGTAGAAAGTCAAATTGTCAATATTGATATTAGTGCTTTAAAGTAAGAAGTAAATGTGGACTTAAAATTTGTATTTTTAAGTCCATTTTGTGCGTTAGGCATACATAATAACTAAGAAATGTTAGCCTTAGACTTGAGTGTTCATCGCAAGGTGGCGCCCGTTGGAAGTCTTAAACAAAATCTTGGTCTAAGGGACACAAACTTTTTTAATGTGAAGCCGTAGTTTTAGGTGTTCTAGAAAGCACTGAAGAACTTAATGGTGTGTTTATACTACAAATGGTATTACTTGATGATACAAATCTAACAAGAGAGTAGAAAAGGTTGTTAATAATGTTGATTGTAGTGGTATAGACAAAATGAGTGTCTTTCAAGGAAGAAATAAAAGAAGCCCTAAGAAATAGGACATATAAACCAAGCCCCATCAAGAGAGTAGAAATACCAAAACCAGATGAGGTAAAAGAAAATTAGGAATTCCAGCTGTTGTTGATAGAATTATCCAACAAGCAATCGCGCAAATACTAACACCAATATATGAAAAACAATTTAGTAATTACTCTTATGGTTTTAGACCAAATAGAGAAAAATGGTTTATCATATTAAAGAACAATTGAATAAAAGCATAAAAAAGACATCATTAGTCCTGGATATGATAGCTCTTACGCTTGAACAGATATATAATATTTAAATCAATTATTAAAAAAATATTATTTAAAATAAATACAATTTGTAATCTAAATTAAATAATATTTACATAAAACACTCGATAGTGCGTAAGAATTGATAGGATTATTAGTGCTTTTCATTTTAATAAATAAATTGTATCTTTAATAATTTTTACAATTCTATTTTTATCTTTTTCATTTAATTCTTCTAGTAATTTAACTACTTCATTAATAACATCATCATTAACATCTTGCTTAAAATGATTAGTTACAGTTTCAAATTCTTTTTCATCATTAACTATGATTACATCTTTACCTAATAAATAATCTGTAGGGACATTAAAATAAGTAGATAATAATTTAATTTGTTCAATATTAGGTTCTGATCTACCAATTTCCCAACTTGAAATTACATATTGTTTTACATTTAACTCTTTTGCAAGTTCATCTTGTGAGACATCTTTTCTTTGTCTTAATCTTTTTAAAGTTTCTCCAAAAGTCATATATTTATTCTCCTATAATTATATTATACCACATAATTTATAGATATGCAAAATAAACATATTTCTTTACAAATGTATAAAATGTTGATATAATAAATATGTAAAATAAACATATGAGGTTTTATATGAGTGAACAAAAATATGAAATTGTAAAATTTACTAATAATGATTTAGAATTAGATATTACAATATCACCTGATGAAGAGAACATATGGTTATCAAAAAATCAAATTGCTGAATTATTTAATAGGGATAGAAGTGTTATTTCTAAACATATCAAAAAAATATTTGAAGATTTAGAGTGTGATGCAAAAAGTAACGTGCAAAAAATGCACATTCCAAATTCAGATAAATTAGTTGAATTTTATAGTTTAGATGTTGTTATTGCAGTTGGTTTTAAAACAAATTCTAAAAGAGCTATAATATTTAGAAAGTGGGCAAATGAAGTTTTAAAAGAATATTTATTAACAGGTTATGTTATTAATAAAGATAGAACATTAGTAACTAATGAAAATTACGTAAGATTAATTAATAAGGTTGAATCACTTGATGAAAGAGTAAGTAATATTGAAAATAATTATAAACCACAAGAATTTAAAAACTCGCAAGTTTTCTTTGACGGACAGTTTTATGATGCATATACTTTAATACAATCAATATTTGAAAGTGCTAATAATGAAATAATTATTATTGATAATTATGTAGATAGAACAATACTTGATAGATTAGTAGTAAAGAAACATAATGTTAAAGTTATAATATATACTAACGTTAATTCAAAATTATTAGGTAAAGATATAAATGCATTTAATCTTCAATATGGAAATTTAGATGTTAAATATGTTTCAAATGTTCATGATAGATTCATAATAATAGACAAAAATAAATTATATCATTTAGGTTATTCTATTAAAGATTTAGGTAAGAAAATATTTTCTATTAATGAACTCGATAGTAGTTTAATACCAATTCTTTTAAATAAAATTTAAAAAACTTTAATCTTAATATATTAGCATTTATAGACATAAAAGACTTATAAATTATTAATAGAATTATATCGATGGACAAAAAGATGCATCATAAAACATTTTGTTAAGTAAAAACATAATATGAGTATTTCGTTCATCACGCACATTAATTGACATCTATTAGGTCTTCTGGTAAAGATTGTAAATAATTTTTGATTTTGTAGGGAATTTTAGCCAAACATGATTAGATTACCCTATTTTTTATACAAACAAAAGACTTTGTTGTACATAGGTTTTTATCTTTCTTTTGCATATAATTATAAAAAAGGAGTATTGCAATATTAGAACAATATCAAAAGTGGAAAATGCACACGTTTTATGTTCTTTTTTATGCAAAAAAACACACTTTTACAAACATAATAATGTGAAAATATTGACTTTTGTTTTTTAAAATGGTATAATGTAATTATATGAAAGGAGATTTTCTTATGGAAAGACTCATAATGAATAATCTTGTTAAATGGAAAGAGTCAAATAGCCGAAAACCCCTTTTATTAAAGGGTGCAAGACAGGTTGGTAAAACATTTGTTCTTTTGGAATTTGGAAAAAACTATTATGATAACGTAGTATATCTTCACTTTGAAGGAAATACACAAACGTTAAATAAAATTTTTGAACCAGATTTAAATCCCCAACGCATTATTGAAGAGATTTCAGCGTATTCAAGGCAATCTATATTTCCTAGCAAAACACTTATAATTTTTGATGAAATACAAGCTTGCGAAAAAGCACTTACTTCGTTAAAATATTTTTGTGAAGAAGCCCCCCAATATCATATTGTTGCTGCTGGCAGTCTTTTAGGATTGTCAATTAATCGTGGAAAGTTTTCTTTCCCTGTTGGAAAAGTAGATATGCTTACTATGTACCCACTCTCATTCGAAGAATTTTTACTAGCTACTAAAAATAATAATCTTATAGATATCATTAAAGAATCATATAATGGTTTTAAGCCTCTTGCTGATGTTTACCACAATTATGCTTTAGAATTGTATCAAAAATATCTTGTAATTGGTGGATATCCTGCAGCAATAAAAACTTATCTTGAAACAGCCGATTTTAATGCCGTTCGTTCAATTCAAGCTGACATTTCGGATTCATATATTGCAGATATGTCAAAATATGCAACACCTAACGAAACAATACGAAGTATTGCAATTTTCAATACATTACCATCACAACTTGCAAAGGAAAACACAAAATTTCAATATGCAGTAATTAAAAGCAATGCGAGAGCAAAAGATTATGAACTTTCGCTTCAGTGGTTAAAAGCAGCAAGCGTAGTATTGGAAAATGTTAAAGTTACAGAAGGGAAATTACCATTATCAATATATGAACAAATTGACGCATTCAAAATATACTATTCCGATGTCGGATTGCTTTGTTTCAAGTCAGGCACCCTGCCTCAAGATATTTTAGTCAATAGCATAATGTCTGATAGAGCAAGAGGATTGCTTGCTGAAAACTATGTGGCAGAGCAACTTGTTGCACAGGGCTACAAATTAAATTATTGGGAATCTAACGGAAAAGCTGAACTTGATTTCATTATTCGTCAAAATGATTCAGTTGTTCCCATAGAAGTTAAATCTGCTGATAACGTAAGAGCACGTAGTTTGAAAGTTTTTGTTGATAAATATTCACCTGATTATTCTATTAGACTTTCCACAAGAAATTTTGGGTTTGAAAATGGTATAAAATCTATTCCTTTATACGCAATATTCTGTTTATAATAAACATAACATATAAGGACTTCATTTTCTTTTATTAATGAAACTAGTAATAATAGAACAAAGTGGTAAAGCAACAAAGAAATTTTTAATTTTATAGATAATTATCTACAGGTAAATTTGCCATGTGAAAATGCATTAATAACAAATGAAGCAATAAATAATTTAGAGAATACCATATGTTTATAGAAAAAAATGGTTCAAAATAAATTACACTATACTGTATTATTATAAATAATAATTTACTCATAAGCAAATATTTCAAATAATTACTTAAAACCACTATATAGGTATACTACATAGTGGTTTATTTTTATTTATATAACTTAGCATATTTAAGAAAAGTCCAACGTTTCATATGTAATATATTTGCTGCTTCAATATTTGTAATTTCTTTATTATGAAATCTAATTACAACTTCTTCAAAATTATTAGGAAGTTTATATTTAGGGCGTCCCATATGTACTCCATTTGCTTTTGCTAATTTTATTCCTTCTGCTTGTCTTTGTTTAATGCTTTCTCTCTCATTTTGCGCAACAAAACTTAAAACTTGTAATACAATGTCTGATATAAATTTGCCAATTAAGTTCTTTGTTTCACTTCTTGTATCAAGAAGTGGAAAATCAATAACAAATATATCAGCATCAATTACCTTGGTAATATCTTGCCATTCATTGATAATCATATCGTAGTTACGTCCTAATCTGTCAATTGATTTAATAATAACTAAATCACATGGTTTAAGTATAGCTTTAAGTCTTTGGTAATTAGTTCTATCAAAATCCTTTCCACTTTGTTTATCAATAAAAATACAATCATCAGTTAAGCCTAATTTATACATTTCTTCCATTTGCCTTCCAATATTTTGTGTTATAGTAGATACTCTTACATAACCATATTTCATAACATACCTCCAATTTATAAGTACATTATAACAAAATATTAGTTTATTTCTTTAGTAAAAAAATCATCTATTACTAGATGATATATGAGCTATAGTTTGTAAAGGTACACCTTTGCATACTATAGAAATAAATTAGTATTTTATCAAAATATATCTTAAATTGTAAAAAAAAAGAAATTAATTCTAGTATTTTATTTAAACATATGATAAAATATACTTGTAAATATATATTGGATAAAGGTGTACATTTACATACTTTTACATAATAAGGAATATTCCTTATATTTACAGCAGACTAATAGATTATTAATTACTATTATACGAGGAGGAAGTTAAATTGGCATTAGAAGATATATTAATTAGATATTATGGTGAAAAACCACAATATTCGTGTGGTAGATTGTATAAAATTGGAGACAAAAAAGTAGAATATTCATGTGGAAAAATAAGTAGAGTTGGTATGGAACGTATAGAATATTCATGTGGTAAGCTTTATAAAATAGGTGGAAATAGAGTTGAATATTCAGGAGATAAAATTTATAAAATAGGTGGTATTAGATTTTAATAATTATATTATCTAAAGTTTTATTTAGTAATCTATTAGTTTTGCTAAAAAAATAAATAAAATATAAACAAAAAAGAGGCGATTATATTAAATGGAAGCAAGAGTTTTAAAACTAGGAGAAATATTAGGACCAGGAAATATAAGAATATACCAAATTCCAAAATATCAAAGAGAATATTCGTGGGGAAAAAAGGAATGCACGACACTGTTTAATGATATTGTAGAGAATCAAATAGGATATTTTTTAGGTTCTATTATTTGTGTAAAAATTAGTTCGTCGTGCAGTTTTGATGATGAAAAAATTACAACATTACAATTGATAGATGGACAGCAAAGAATGACATCATTGTCACTCTTATTACTTGCACTATATTCAAAAATAGAAGAGTATAAAAGCGAATTTAATAGACAACAAGATACAAATTTTAGAAATTTGGAACAAATGTTAGTTTATATAACACCTGATGAAAAATATGTTCCACGTTTGATTCCTCAAGTACAGAATAACAATAAAGATGATTATTTTAAATTATTATATAATGCAAAACTTTATGATAAAGATACAAATATTTCACACAAAGGCAATAGAAGAATAACTTATGCCTTTAAACTATTTCAAGAATTAATAGAAAAAATTGTAGAAGAAGAAAGTGATAATGACAAAAAAGAAATTACCATTTTATTTAATTTATTTGATAAGATTAACGATTCGACTATAGTAGCAATCGAAGTTGCAGATAATAAGAAAGCTTATATGCTATTCGAGTCATTAAATAATAGAGGACTTCCTCTTTCTGCAATTGATTTAATTAAAAATAATTTAATCAGTTTATCTGACGATCCAAATAACCCTAATGTAGCAGAAAAATGTTATAATCAATGGGAACACATGTTAGGATATTTAACAGATAATTATGGAATAAGAGAAAGATTCTTTAGACAATACTATAATGCTTTTAGAGATGAAATTAATGCTAATGATAAAAGTGAGAATAAAAAATATTATTTTGGAAATTTGGCTACAAAATCAACAATACTTGAAATCTATGAAGTATTAATGGAAAAGAATTATCAATCTTTATTAGATGATTTAGAAGCTAAGGCTAAAATATATGCAATCCTGATTAACAATTCTCAAGAAGAAGTTGAAAAAGAAATGAAGAAAGCATTATATAATTTAGAACATATTCAGGGTGCTCCATGTTACTTATTATTGTTGTATATTTTTAATTATGCTGAAAAATTTAAACTTTCTATAAAAGACTTGATTGAAATTATTAATTATTTAGTGAGTTTCTTTGTAAGAAGAAATATAACTGATTATCCTGCTACACGTAATTTAAATAAACTATTTATGGATTGTATTGACATTGTTAAAAAGTATGAGGGCGCTGAGTTGATTGCTGAATTGAAACTGTTTTTAAAACATAATTCATCATCTAATGATACATTTGAAGAAAAGTTAAGAGGAAATGTATATATCAACAATGTTGATAATACAAGATTTTTATTGAGCTATTATGAAATGAAATTTGAAACTAGTGAAATATTTGTAGAACCATATAGAAAAGAAAATGGTAAATATGTTTGGACAATTGAACATATTTTTCCTGAAGGAGATAATATTCCAATATATTGGATAAATATGATAGCCAATGGAGATAAAAGTTTAGCTGAAAAGTATCTAGAAGAGTATGCTCACACGTTTGGAAATCTAACATTAACAGGGTATAATCCTAATTTAAGTAATTTATCATTTGAGGAAAAGAAAAACAAACAAGATAAACAAAAGGAAGGCAAATATATAGGCTTTAAAAATAAACTTGCCCTTAACAATGATGTTGTAAGTGAAGAAAAATGGACAATTGATTGTATTAAGAAAAGAACTGAAAAATTTGTAACTTTCTTTTTGAAAGAATTTAAGTTATGAAATACATTTGTTATATTGTTAACAAATATTAATAAATATGCCAAAATTACGAGGAGGGCTAATTATGACATTAACTAATAAAGATTATTTTGTAAAAGGATCAAGATGGTACTGGTATTCCAATTTTTTAATATTATTAAATATCATTTGTCCTATTATTTTCGAGGCTATTTTTGGAGTTTTATTTATTATTAATGAAGATGAAGAATTGCTTATACCAGTTATTTCTTTGATTCCCTTTATAATTTTATTATGTATTTTTACAATTAAATTTAAAAAAGATATATTAAAAAGAGAACAAGGGTTTTCTATTATACTATTAATAATTGTTTCTATATTTTATTTTATATATTTATCTATTGCATGTGCAGGATTTGCGGGAATTTCTGAATTTTATGAATTTAAAGATTCATTATATATGGCAATAACAGTGCCTTTTGTATTAGGACCATTTTTCTTATTCATAAATTTCATTACTTCTTATCTATGTCATAAAAAAGGACTAATTCCAGCTGATAAAAAAGATAAAAAATTATTGGCGCTAGGCGTCATTTCTATTATCATATCGATATTTTATCAAATTATTATAATATTTATTATAATTTGCTTAATCTTTATATTTTCAAGTAAAGATTCATTTGTTGGTACCTCTAGAAAACCTACAAAAGTAATAAAATATTGCAAAAATTGTGGAGCAGAAATTAAAAAAGATGCAACGTATTGCTCTAGTTGTGAAAAAAATATAAAAAAGGAAAATAATTACTGCGGAAATTGTGGAGCAAAAATTGAAAAAGATGCAACGTATTGTTCTAGTTGTGGAAAGAAACTTTAAAATGCTTTGCTATTTGCATAAATTTTTAAGTTCCTTTATATGCTTATAATTCTATGAAGGATTTAAGTTTATGAATATCCCTTGAAACAATATTTTTCAAGGGGATTTTCTTTAGGAAAAATAGCTCCTTTTTTTATTGACAATTACAACAATATTGTAAATACATAGAAAAAAGTTAATTATAACTGTCAATACATAGAAAAAAGTTAATTATAACTTGCAAAGATAAAATAGTTATGATATAATTGTAGCGTGCTACACTTTAGAGAAAGGGTATACGAAGTTATGAATCAACAACACATAGGATATTTAATAAAATCTATTAATGATAGATTAAAAACAAAAGCAGATGATGATTTGAAAAAACATAAGTTAACACTTTCGCAAAGTAGAATTGTTGTTTTTCTTAAGGAAAAAAATGGAACAGCTACCCAGAAAGAAATTGAAGATTTTCTTATGGTAAGTCATCCTACTATTGTGGGCTTGGTTTCTCGTATGGAACAAAATGGTATCGTAAGGACTCATTTTGATGCTAATAATCGCAGTAAGCTTGTTCAGTTAACAGAATATGCTGAAGTGCTTGCCAAAGATATGGGCGAAACAATTCTTGAGAATGAGCAAAAACTACTTGCAGGTTTATCTGATGATGAAGTTATAGCACTAAAGAAAACATTAAATGTTGTTTTAAATAATCTTGAAAAGTAAGCTGGTTATCCAGCTTTAAAAAATGCTAATATGTGTAGCGTGCTACACTAAAAAGGAGGAATTATGATTAAAACATTAGCTAAGAGTCTAAGAGAATATAAAGTAGGCTCTATTATTACAATTATTTTATCTATACTAGAAGCAGCATTTGAAATTCTAACACCACTTTGTATGGCGGATTTAATCGATAAGGGTATAGATTTAGGCAGTATGAGCAAAGTATGGAAGTATGGGATTTTTCTTTTGATATTTGCGTTATTTCAGTTATTAACTGGTATACTTTCTGCTCACCTTTCCTCAAAATCTTCAATTGGTGTTGCTAAAAACTTACGTGAAGATATGTATGATAATGTTCAAACATTTGCTTTTTCGAATATTGACAAATTTTCAACTGCTTCAATTGTTACAAGGCTAACAACTGATGTAACTAATATTCAAAATGCTTATCAAATGTTAATTCGAATGGCTATTCGTGGACCTGTAATGTTAATATTTTCTATGATTGTATCATTTAGTATTAATAGTACAATTGCTTTAGTTTTTTTAGCTATCATACCTGTAATGTCCATACTACTAATTATAATAGTTAAAAAGGTGAATCCAATTTTCAATCGTGTATTTCATACATATGATAAATTGAATAATGTAGTGCAAGAGAACGTAAGAGGTATAAGGGTTGTTAAATCTTTTAATCGTGAAGATTATGAAACTAAAAAGTTTAAAAAAATATCAGAAAGTATTTATGTTGATTTTGCAAAAGGCGAAAGGTTATTAGCTTTTAACTCACCAATTATGCAATTTTTTATGTATGCATGTATGATATTAATTTCATGGATAGGTGCAAAAGCAATTGTTTCTAGCGGGAACAATGAACTTTTAGGAATGACAACAGGAGATTTAACTGCTTTGTTTTCTTATGCAACTCAAATTCTTATGAGTCTTATGATGCTATCTATGGTTTTTGCGATGCTTACAATTTCTATTGCTTCAGCACGACGTATTGCTGAGATATTAAATGAAAAAACAGATATTGCAAGTCCTGATAATCCAGAAATGGAAATAAAGGATGGATCAATTAGTTTTGAAAATGTTAGTTTTGTTTATGCTTCTAAAGCAGATAAAAAGGTTTTAGATAATATTAATTTGTCAATATCCTCAGGTGAAACAGTAGGCATAATCGGAGGAACAGGTTCATCTAAGTCAAGTCTTGTGCAGCTTATTCCAAGGCTTTATGATGTTACAAGTGGATGTTTAACATTAGGAGGAGTTGATGTAAAAAAATATGACCTTGATGTTTTAAGAAATTCAGTGGCTATGGTACTACAAAAAAATGAACTATTTTCGGGTACAATAAAGGAAAATCTTCGCTGGGGAAATGAAAATGCTACAGATGATGAGATAGAAGAAGCGTGTAAGCTTGCTTGTGCTGATGAATTTATACAAAGCTTTCCAAATAAGTATGACACTTTCATCGAACAAGGTGGAACTAATGTGTCTGGCGGACAAAAACAAAGATTATGTATCGCTAGAGCACTACTTAAAAAACCTAAAGTTTTAATCCTTGATGATTCAACAAGTGCCGTTGATACTAAAACAGATGCAATTATCCAAAAGTCATTTGCTGAATATATTCCTAATACAACTAAAATTATTATTGCTCAACGCGTAAGTTCGGTTATGAATGCTGATAAGATAATAGTTTTAGATGATGGTAAGATTGTTGCAATTGGAAAGCATCAAGAATTAATTAAAAATTGTAATATTTATTGTGAAGTTTATAAATCACAAATGAAAGGAGATCAAAATGAATAAGAAACATAAGCCTTTAATTGATAAAATACCTGAAGAAATCCCTCCAAAAGCTCATTTTGATGTTAAAACATTAAAAAGATTATTTTCTTATATGTCTGATTATAAAGGCAAACTTATTTTTGTTGTTATTTGCATTCTCTTAAGTGCTATTACATCAGCTATTTCTTCTCTTTTTCTTCAATCTCTTATAGATGATTATATAACTCCTTTACTTAGTATCTCTGACCCAGTATTTACAAAACTGTTAAAGGCTTTAATTATAATTGGTTGTGTATATTTAATTGGAGTATTGTCAACTTTGTTTTATAATCGCATAATGGTAACAATTGCTCAAGGAACACTAAAGAAAATTCGTGATGAAATGTTTGAAAAAATGCAAAGATTACCAATTAAGGTATTTGACACTCGTACTCATGGTGATATTATGAGTCTCTATGCAAATGATACTGATACACTACGTCAAATGATTGCCCAATCTATGGCCCAACTTATATCATCTATATTTACAATTGTGGCAGTATTTGTGTGTATGCTTTATGTTAGTATATGGCTTACGCTAATAGCTGTTATTATCATATTCTTAATTTTATTAATTGTAAAGAAAGTAACAGGAAAAATAGGTATTTTCTTTATTCTTCAACAGAAAACATTAGCGGATGTAAATGGATATGTTGAAGAAATGATAAATGGTCAAAAAATAATTAAAGTATTTTGTCACGAAGAAAAAACAAAAGAAGAATTACGAGAAAAAAATAAAGCGTGGGCGAAAAGTGCTGCTAGTGCTAATGGATATGCTAATTCGATGATGCCAATGATGAATGCTTTAGGATATGTTCAATATGTAATCATTGCTATTTTTGGGGCATATATGGCTATCAAAGGAGTGACAAATATAGGTTTAAACGGAACTGGAACATTAACATTAGGAATGATAGCATCATTCTTAACTCTTTCAAGAAGTTTTACAAATCCTGTTTCTCAAATTTCTAATCAATTTAATTCAATTGTGACAGCTCTTGCTGGTGCTTCCCGTATATTTGCTTTTATGGATGAAGAACCAGAAACAGATAATGGTTATGTTACTTTAGTTAATGCTAAAGTTGAAAATGGTGAAATCATCGAAACAGAAGAAAGAACTGGAATATGGGCTTGGAAACATCCTCATCACGATGGAACAATAACATATACAAAACTAGAAGGAAGAGTTGTTTTAGATAGTGTTGATTTTGGATATATTCCTGAAAAAACAGTTCTATTCGATGTATCTGTTTCTGCTGAACCAGGACAAAAGGTTGCTTTTGTTGGAGCAACAGGAGCAGGAAAAACAACAATTACAAATTTAATTAATCGTTTTTATGATATTGATGATGGCAAAATACGTTATGATGGTATTAACATTAATAAGATAAAAAAAGCTGATTTAAGGCGTTCGTTAGGAGTAGTTCTTCAAGATGTAAATTTATTTACAGGAACAGTAATGGAAAATATTAGATATGGTAATTTAAATGCAACAGATGAAGAATGTATTAATGCCGCAAAACTAGCTAATGCTGATAGTTTAATTAGGATGCTACCAGAAGGATATAATACAGTACTAAAAGGTGATGGTAGTGGACTTTCCCAAGGACAAAGACAATTGATATCCATTGCCAGAGCTGCTGTATCTAATCCACCAGTTATGATATTAGATGAAGCAACATCTTCAATTGATACACGTACTGAAGCCTTAGTTCAAGATGGTATGGACAAACTAATGAAAGGCAGAACTGTTTTTGTAATTGCTCATCGCCTCTCTACAGTTCAAAACTCAGATATGATTATTGTCCTAGACCATGGTCATATAATTGAACGAGGAAATCATGAAAAACTAATTGCAGAAAAAGGGACATATTATTCTCTTTACACAGGAGCATTTGAACTAGAATAGTTCCAAACATTCAAAGTTTTAATTATTGTGCCGAAGGTAGAATTGCTGGTGCAATGATTATTGGTAAAACAACTTCACTTTATTTTAATAAATAAATTGTTTCTTTAATAATTTTTACAATTCTATTTTTATCTTTTTCATTTAATTCTTCTAGTAATTTAACTACTTCATTAATAACATCATCATTAACATCTTGCTTAAAATGATTAGTTACAGTTTCAAATTCTTTTTCATCATTAACTATGATTACATCTTTACCTAATAAATAATCTGTAGGGACATTAAAATAAGTAGATAATAATTTAATTTGTTCAATATTAGGTTCTGATCTACCAATTTCCCAACTTGAAATTACATATTGTTTTACATTTAACTCTTTTGCAAGTTCATCTTGTGAGACATCTTTTCTTTGTCTTAATCTTTTTAAAGTTTCTCCAAAAGTCATATATTTATTCTCCTATAATTATATTATACCACATAATTTTTAAATATGCAAAATAAACATATTTCTTGATAAATGCACAAATTACTGATAAAATATAATATGTAAATATTACATGGTATGAGGATAAAAAAATGAAATATTATTTACCAATGATTGAAGATTTAGGATTTTATATAGTTGTCGAGAATGAAACATATGATTATTTAATATGTGATCAATGTTTATATAATTATTGAGGTCAAATTGATGAATTTTTCTAAACTTATTGCAGAATGTTCAGATTATGATTTTAAAGAACAATTAGAAACAAAAAAACCAGAAAGTTGGTTAAAAACTGTCTCAGCGTTTGCTAATGGAATTGGTGGTATATTATTTTTCGGAGTAAATGATAATAAACAACTGGTAAATATTAACAATCCACAATTAGTGTGTGATAAAATATCAGAACTAATTAATTCAAAAATTGATCCTGTTCCAAAATACATTATTGAACCATACAAAGAAAGATTGGATAAAACTGATTTTGTATATATAGCCCTTAAAATTGAACCTGGTCCTAGAACTCCTTATTATTATTCTTCAGATGGTGTTTATGAAGCCTATATTAGAAGTGGTAATCAAAGTATAAAGGAACCAAGATATATACTTGAAGAATTAATATTAAAGGGTCAAAATAAAACATATGATTCAATAATTACAACTTATCAAAAAAAATTATATTCGTTTACTTTTTTTGAAGCAACATTTTTAGAAAGGCTTCATACTAAAATTACTGAATCTGATTATTTATCATTTTCGCTTATGAATGATGATGGTTTTTTAACAAATGCAGGTGTGCTTTTAAGTGATCAAAATATATATAGACATAATAGAATATTTTGTACAAGATGGAATGGATTAAATAAAACTTCATTAGAGGAAGCATCAGATGATGATGAGTATTCAGGTGGACTTGTTAAACTTCTTGACTCAGCACTTGACTTTGTAAAAAAGAATACAAAGAAGAAATGGAAAAAAACAGCAACTGGTAGAGTTGAAATGCCTGAATATGATGAAATAGCCATAAGAGAAGTTATAGTCAATGCAATAATTCATAGACAGTATACAAATGTTGGCTCTGAAGTAACAATTGATATTTATGACAATAGAATTGTTGTTACATCTCCTGGTTCAATGCCTTCAGGAGAATTAATAAATAAAGAATTAAAAAATAATATCCCATCAATTAGAAGAAATCCAATCTTAGCAGATATATTTGCTAGAATGAAATTTATGGATAGACGTGGTAGTGGTTTTGATAAAATTGTAAATGGAACAAATAGACTTTTTGATGATAAAGAAAACCATGTAGAGTTCTATGCTACAGGAACACATTTTAGTGTTGTTATTTATAATGCTAATTATGAAAATACAAACAATGGTACAATAAATGGCACAATAAATGGCACAATAAATGAAAATGAAAACATTGTTTATATGTTAATGAAGGAAAACCACAAAATTATTGTTACCGAAATAATAGAAAAAACAAATATACCAAGAAGAACTGTTAACAGAATTATTACAAGTTTGAAAGAAAAAGAAATGATAGCTAGAGAAGGATCTAATAAAGGTGGACATTGGAAAATATTAAAATAATAAAACATTTTTCAGTTAGATTAAAGTAAATGATAAATTATAATATACTCCAAATTTCCACTTCTATAAAATGTGGGAGAAAAGAAGGATGTAAAATATTAACAATCTGTAGCAAGAATGTCCTAACACAAACTTTTTTTGAGTGAGGCCGCAGTAGGTGTACTAGAAAGCCCTAAGAAGTAGGACATATAAACCAAGCTCCATCAAGAGAGTAGAAATACCCAAACCAGATGGAGGCAAAAGAAAATTAGGAATTCCAGTTGTTGTTGATAGAATTATCCAACAAGCAATCGCACAAATACTAACACCAATATATGAAAAGCAATTTAATGATTATTCTTATGGCTTTAGACCAAATAGAGATTGTTATAAAGTAAAGTTATTTATTATAAAACTTCAAATTATATGATGAGCAAATTATTAACTATAGAATTATTAGATAAGTATAGAGAAAAAGAATGGAAAATCAATTTATAAAATTCCTGCACCAATTTTTATTTATTAGGATATGTGGAAAGTTATAAAAACAAATAATTAAAAGTAACTAATAGTGTCGTGCTTTTTAAGAATTAATAATATATAATTATATTATTGTTGAGGTGATTATATGAACTTAGGAGAAAAAATAAAGGATTTACGTTTAAAGAATAATATGACACAAGATGATTTAGCATCAAAATGCTATGTTACAAGAAATGCAGTTAGTAAATGGGAAAATGATAAAGGTTATCCAAACATTGAAAGTATTAAACTACTATGCAAGTGTTTTAATATTACTATAGATGAATTGTTATGTGATGATATTAGTAATGAAGTAGTAAAGGAATTAACTTTTGAAGTAATAAAACACGATACAAAGCTAACAAGACATTTTGATATAATAGTGGGCGTTGTAGTTTCGTTATTTTACTTCATAGTACAAATTGGATTAAGAGAATTAGTTGTGTCAATTGATCCAACTAGTGGTTTAGCCTGGGGATTATTTTTTGCACCATTTTGTTCAGTAATAATAGGCATAGTATCATCATTGTTAATAAGAAAACATTATATTACATATTTAGCGGGCTTTATTGGATTATTACTTTCCGTACTTTTTGATTCAATCACACAAAGTGGGTTTACTCCAACTATCATACATTGTATTTATTATTTGATATATTTATTTTTTAGTATTTGTACATATTCGATAAAATATCAAAGATTTATGTTTATACCTCAATGGCTAAAAAGATTAGTGAATAAAATTATTGAAGTAAAAATAAAAGTAAAACTTAAACTAAAAACTAAAATTATCATTGAATTATGCATTTTAGGATTAACATTATTATGGTTTATAATTGAATTAGTGTTAAGTATTATCAGAGAAGTAAAATCAATTGAACATCCTACGTTGTTTGGAGGCTTAAATGGTGAGCCTTTGTTATATATTATGCTATTTATAATACCTTTAACATTAGAGTCAATTCATTTATTTGTTTTATGTAAAAAAGAAAAAACTGTTTATGATAATAGTAAAAAGTAGATATATTAGGTAATATAAGTCATTAGATTTATAATAAAAATCAAGGGATTATGCATCTATTTAGGTGCATTTTTTTATGTGAAATAGAATTTTGCTCTGTTTGAACTTTTAACCACAACAAAAGATAATAAGAGAATGAATTCTCTGGAAAATTTATTCAATAAATAGTATAATTACATTGTCAACCAACGGTATACCTCAATATGGTTGTAATTTACAATGCTATTTTGTATAATCTTAATGTATTTGAAGATATGCCGTTGAAATCAAAGGAGGTGCTATTGTGAAAATATCAGAACGAATTAAAAAGTATAGAGAAGAAAATCACATAACACAACAAGAGTTAGCTGACAAGTTATATGTCACTAAACAAGCAATAAGTAAATGGGAAAATGATAAAAGCTTGCCAGATGTTTCACTATATCCAACTATTGCGAGTTTATTAAATATAACAGTTGACGAGCTAATGGGAAATGAAACTAATAAAAGCAAATTAGCCTTAAGAAAGATAGTAGTTATCATATGTTCTATTATAGTATGTCTAATTTTCATAATTTTAATGGTAATTAATCATAGTAAAATTTCAGAAGAAAAAATAATTATTAATGAAACTGAAAAAGCGTTAGATATTAAACTACCTAAAATAGAAACATATAATATAATTGAATATAATGATTGGGTTTCTTTCAACAATTATATGTACCCACATAAAATGTATTATTTTGTTTTTAAAAATGAAATTATTAAGTTAGATGATACATGGTATGAAGAATTACCTCAAAAGATTATTAATAGCATTCCAATTGGGGTAAGTGAGTATCCATACATATGTGATTACTATAAACTAGTAGATTTAACGGCAAATACAATTAATGAAATATCATCAAATGATGATAAACATCAATATGTTTTATACTGTCTTCAAATAGAAAAGAAAAGATTGATTGCAATCAAATTTGAGGTGTAAAATGAAAAAACTTTTAGTTGCATTATTTTGTTTATTTAGTATATTTCTTTTTGCAGGATGTCAGAAAGAATATAATGGAGATTATGTTGTTATAGAAGATGTTAATGGGCAAATTGTAAAAGGAAACGAAGCTATAGATGACTTTTATGCACGAACAAAAAATGGAGAAAAACTTAGATTAAATTATATAGATAAATATGTTGAAGATGGTGTTGAAAAAACTTATACTTTTTTTATTGAATATGATGGGGAATATTATGTTACTGATTATCAAATGTATACCAATTCTCCAACGAAAACAAAGTATAAATATTTAGTATATTCTGAGGAAGAAGGAAAAGAAGGAAGTAATATAGAAAAAATTGAATACTACTGCTTATCAAATAATGAAAGTCATACTTATCAAGTTGTACTTGATTCTATGCAAAATTTTTGGCAAAGTGCAGTTTTCGAAAATAAACCTCTTGATGGCAATCCTTTTTATCGATATGAACAGTATAAAGATGGATTTCAATTTGGAAGTTATTCTTGCAATAAATCTCTAGATGGTTTAGGAATTATGCCTACTATTTCATTTCAAAATTCACATCAATATACTTTTGTTTATAGTGGGAGTTCAAGTATAATGGGTTTTGGTGATTATGAAATAATTGATGGATATGTGTATCTAATAAATAGTAGCAGTCAAGATATGAGGTTTGCATTTAAGATTGAAGAAAATAAACTAATCTTTGATCTTGAAAAGTCAAGTGTAGAAGGGTGGAAGTTTGATGATGAAACTATTTTTTATTATAATGACGAATATGCAGATGATGTTAAATATAAGGTAAATGTTATTGATAATCATGACATACTGATAGAATCACTTGATAAAGAATATAAGCCTGGAGAAGTAGTAAAAGTTAAAGTAAAATTTTTCTCAGGTGTAAGGACTGGTATTAATGTTAATGGGGAACTTATAGAGATGTCATCTGAAAATGTTGTTTGGGAATATGAAATTTATGAATTCATTATGCCAAATGAAGATGTTACTATATATACTACAATTAATGGGATTACTGAATCATCAAATAAATAAAACTTTTTGTCGCTCTATGAAAAAAATGGTTATGTCAAAAAATGTTAACCATTAATTATGTATTCATACGTTTGTCTAAGCGTATAACATTTCCTTTATCGGCAATATATCACAATAAGTGCAAGTATAAAACAATTGATATTTTGCCGATAATGTTGTATAATAATAGTAACTTGAGGTGTTAGTATGAATCTTTTAAGTGTAGCAGAAATTGCAAAAATATGGAATTTATCAGAACGAAGTGTTAGAAATTATTGTGCTGAAGGAAGAATTCCTGGTGCAATGCTTATTGGTAAAACATGGATGATTCCAAGTGATGCAGTTAAACCTAATAGGAAAGAAAGAATAAGTAGTAGTAAGAAAACATTACTTGATATATTAAGGCAAGAGAAAGAGTTGAAGCTTAAAGGTGGGATTTATCATAAGGTGCAAATAGAACTTACATATAATTCTAATCATATTGAAGGAAGCCATCTTACCTATGATCAAACAAGACACATATATGAAACAAATACTATTGGTTTAACTAATGATATTATTAAGGTTGATGATATTATGGAAACAGTCAATCATTTTAGATGTATTGATTTAATCATAGACAAAGCTAATCTTAATATAACTGAAAACTTAATAAAACAACTTCACTTTATTTTAAAAAGTGGAACAACTGACAGCAGAAAAAGTTGGTTTGTTGTAGGTGATTATAAAAAACTTCCTAATGAAGTTGGTGGAAGAGTTACATCAAGTCCTGAAAAAGTTAAAGATGAAGTTGAATCTTTAATTGAATGGTATAATAGCATTAAAAATAAAACATTAAATGACATAATTGAGTTTCATTATAGATTTGAATATATTCATCCTTTCCAAGATGGAAATGGTAGAGTAGGTCGGCTTTTAATGTTTAAGGAGTGTCTTAAATATAACATAGTGCCATTTATAATAGATGAGAAACTAAAGCTATTCTACTATAGAGGACTAAAAGAATGGAAAAAAGAAAAAGGATACTTAATTGATACGTGTCTTTCAGCTCAAGATCAATTTAAGGCACATCTTGATTATTTTAGAATAGCATATGATAAGTAATTTTTTATTGAATTTTCCATTTTTAGAAACTATTATTCCTCAGTATGAAAATTAAATTTATAGAATACTTTAGTAAATTAAAGTTGCAGTTTTTAAAGAAAAAAGACAAGTCTAAATTTATACAAAGAAATGAGTACGGATATACTTTCCTAATAGATTCACTTGATAAAGTAATCAATTATTGTGATGCTTTAAATGAAACATTTATTGATATTTCTGTTAGACCATGAAAGGAACAAAGCTATTTAGTGGTGAAGTATTTAAAACATAAATATTCTTTAATATGCAACTAATTGGTGCATAAATTCAAAAAAAATATGTTTACATTATAATATAAAAGTAATATAATAATTGTATAAAAGAACCTTAAACGCAGAAAGGAGTTGATTTTTATGAAATATATGTTTTATAATAAATTAGAAGAAATCAATTCCAACTGGGATAAGGCTAGTAGCATATAAAGAATATACGCGCTTCTAATTTATTAGAGGTGCTTTTTTTACTAGCCGTGAAAGGAGGACTGATAATGATGTTAAACAAAATTATTAGAAAAGAGGTATTTGACTATTAGTTTCGGAACTAACTTGAAATCCTTGAGAGAAAAATCAAAAATATCTCAGGAAAAACTTGCTAAGAAATTACAAATTTCAAGACAGTCAATATCTAAATGGGAACAGGATATAAGCTTACCTAGTATATTATATCTTGTTCCTCTTAGCAAGATATTAGATTGCCGTGTGGAAGATTTATTAAAAGATTTATAGAACACTAGTTTTTAAATATTGCTAGTGTTTTTTGTATTTTTTATTGATTTAATCATTAAAATAGTTTATTATATTAGTAAATAATTAGGAGGCGATTGTTTTGAAAAACATCAAATTACAAGCACATAAAGGAGTAGCGAGCGAATGCCCTGAAAATACGATGTCAGCTTTTCGTTGTGCCGTTATGCAGGGGTATGATGTTATAGAACTTGATTTAGGTTATACCTTAGATAAAAAAATAGTTGTTTTACATGATGAAACAATCAATCGTACTGCAAGGTTTACTAATGGTATGCAAGTAGAAGAAAAGATATATTTAAATAAAATAACATATTCAGAAGCATTAAACTATGATTATGGTATTTGGTTTTCCAATAAATATGCTTCGGAAAAGTTACCTTTGTTTGAGGATGTTTTAAGGCTTTCGAAGAGCCAAAATATTCGTCTTAAAATTGATAATAAGATACAAAAATTTCCTTTAGATGTATTAGATTTATTCTTTTTGAAAATAAAAGATTATTTAGACTATGTTTCACTTACTTCTAATGATATAGAGTTTATAAAGTATTCTCTTGATAAGTGCCATAATAATCTAAGAATTGATTATGATGGAGTAGTTACCGAAGATATATTAAGAAAGCTTACTAGAATAGTTCCTTATGAGAAATTAACTGTATGGCTTCCATATGAGTGCAAAAGCACATCGTGGGTTAAAATACCTTTTGCTTCGCAAGAATTGGTTTTACTAGTTAAGAAATATGCTAAACTAGGAATTTGGATTATAAATGATTATGAAAGTTACTATCAAGTTGTAAGAGAATATGAACCTGATATTATAGAAACAAATGGTACAGTTAAACCTGTAAAAAACTATAACCATCATTATGATATGCATACTCATTCTAAAAACTCTCATGACTCTAAATGTGAAGTGAGGGAAATGGCTCAGAAAGCAAAAGAAAAAGGTTTATGTGGCTTTGCTGTGACAGACCATTGTGATATTGAATATTGTGATAGATTAAATTTATATGAGATAATTAAAAATTCGTATGATGACGCTTCTAAAGTTAAAGAAATTAATTGTTTAAAGGGTATAGAAATTGGCGAAGCAATTTGGCATAAAGATGTAACGAATAATATCATTCAAAGTTTTTATTTTGATGTGGTTATTGGTTCTATACATGCGGTTAGGTTCAAAGGCTTTGAAAAACCATATTCACGAATTGATTTTAACCAAATGCCAATTGAAACAATTGAAGACTACTTGAAGCAATATTTTATAGATATGCTAGAAATGGTTAAAACTTGTAATATTGATATATTAGCACATATAACGTGCCCATTTAGATATATAAATGGGAAGTTTGAAAAGAATATTGATTGCAAGAAATATGAAGCACAGATTAAAGAAATATTAGCATATATTATTAAACATAAAATTGCTTTAGAAGTTAATACATCTTGTGTTTATGAAAATAGTAAATATAAAGAATATATGCCAGAAAAGTGGATTATTGAATTGTACAAAGATATGGGAGGATATCTAGTAACTACAGCATCAGATGCTCATATTTCAGAAAAAGCAGGAAATGATTTTGATAAATTATATGAGACACTAAAAGAAATAGGATTTAATAATGTATACTATTATTACAATAGATATCCTATTCAATGTACATTAACTAAAGGAGACAAATAAATGAAAGCAGCAGTTTTTTATGGTAAACATGATTTAAGAATTGAGAATATTTCTTTGCCGAAGGCTAAAGCAGATGAAGTAGTAGTCAAAGTTATGGCTTGTGGGATTTGTGGGACAGATATTCATATATATGAAGGTGATGAGGGAGCAGCTCAAACTCCAAAGGGAACAGTATTGGGGCACGAGTTTGCAGGAGTAATTGTTGAAGTGGGAGAGAATGTTAAAGATATTATGGTAGGCGATAGAGTTTGTGTTGATCCTAATAAGCTTTGTGGGAACTGTTATTATTGCAAAAGTGGTATAGGCCATTTTTGTGAGAAGATGATAGGTATTGGTACTACAGTTAATGGCGGATTTGAAGAGTACTGTGCGGTTCCTCAAAGTCAAGTTTATAAAATAGCTAATACAACTTCTTTTGAGGAAGCGTCTATGACTGAACCTGTAGCGTGCTGTATGCATGGAATTGATTTATGTGAGATTAAAACTAATGATACAGTTTTAGTAATAGGCTGTGGAATGATAGGCCTAATAATGATTCAGTTAGCTAAAAGAGCAGGAGCAGCAAATGTTATAGCTATAGAGATAGACGAAGAAAAATGCAAACAAGCTCTAAGCGTTGGTGCTGATTTTGTTATTAATACTCAAAAAGAAGATGTAAATAATCTTCAAGAATATTTAAAGCAAAAGGATATAAAAGGAATTACGAAAGCAATTGAATGTGTAGGACGCACAGAAACAATGGAACAAGCAGTAAAACTAGCTGGCAAAAAAGCCATTGTTATGTTCTTTGGTTTAACAGCTCCTAATGATGAAATAAGGATTAAACCTTTTGAAATATTCAAAAAGGAGCTAGAAATAAAAGCTTCATATATTAATCCATATACGCAAGAAAGAGCTCTTGAAATGATTAATAGTAAACGTATTGACGTAAGTTCAATGATTTATGAAATAGCTAGTTTAGAAAAACTTCCTTTAATACTTGCTGATAAAGAGTTAAGAAGAAAGGGTAAGTTTATTATTAAACCTAACCTAGAGGCATAATTATGAATTTAGAAGGTAAAATAATAAACTTCTTAGGAGATAGTATTACTGAAGGCGTTGGAGTTATAAATCGAAGCGAGAATCGTTATGATAATATCATCTTTAATAAGTGCCATCTAGCTAAAGTTAATAACTATGGCATCAGCGGTACAAGAATAGCTCATCAGATGGTGCCTAGCGAAAAACCAAGATTCGATTTGTGCTTTTGTGGGAGAGCCTATAATATGTCTTCTAAAGCTGATGTAATAATTGTTTATGGTGGTGTAAATGATTATATTCATGGCGATGCTTTTTTCGGAAATATGAATGACAAAACCCCTGCAACATTTTGTGGCGGAGTAGATTTCTTAATGCGTCTTTTGAAAGATTTATATCCCAATGCTCAAATAGTCTTCTTAACGCCAGCTCATTTACGATATGATATAGTTGATGAAAACTATCCATCACCACGAAAAATGAAGAAGTCTGATGCTAAACCTTTAAAAGAGTATGTAAAAGTAATTGAAGAAAAAGGAAAAGTATATAATATTCCCGTGCTTAATCTTTTTGAAAGGTTACCAATTAATCCTAATATTGCTGAAGAAAAAATGAAATATACTGCTGATGGGTTGCACTTTAATGATGAAGGCCATAAAGTGCTTGCAAAACTATTAATTTCATTTTTAGAAAACGAAATATAAGAGGTTATTATAAATATGAAAAATACATTATTTGCTATTGGTGAAGCATTGATAGATTTTATTCCAAATGAAAAAGAATGTGACTTTTCTGATGTTACATCTTTTGTTCCTAAAATAGGAGGAGCGCCAGCAAATGTTTTAGGTGCGTTTGGCAAACTCGGAGGAAAAACAGAACTATTGACACAACTTGGAAACGATCCATTTGGAAGAAAAATAGCTAATGCATTAAAAGAATATAATATAGGAATTACTAATCTCACTTATACTGACAAAGCTAATACTGCTTTAGCCTTTGTCAGTTTAGGAAAAGATGGAAACAGGACATTTTCTTTTTATCGTAATCCTTCAGCTGATATGTTATACGATGGTAAAAATCTAACAAAAGAAACATTAAAAGATTGTTATGCCCTACACTTTTGTTCAGTTTCTTTAGGCGATTTTCCAATGAAAGAAGCCCATAAAAAAGCTATAAAATTAGCTCAAGAAAATGATGCTATTATTAGTTTTGATCCTAATATTCGTTTTCCTTTATGGGAAAATAAAGAACTATTAAAACAAACAATAAATGAATTTCTTCCTTTAGCTGATATAATCAAAGTGTCTGATGAAGAAATCGAATTTATCACTGGAGAAAGTAACTATGAAAAAGGATGCTTAAAATTACTTGAACATTCTAAAATAGTTATACTTACATGCGGAGCGAAAGGAGCCTATGCATATACTAAAAAGCATGCTGTCTTTGTTCCAGCAAAGAAAGTTAAAGCAATAGACACAACAGGAGCAGGAGATGCGTTTATTGGCTCTTTCCTTTATAGTCTATATAATAATAATATAGAAAGAAGCAAATTAATAAATATAACAGAAGAGGAACTTAAAAAATTCTTATTTGCTTCAAATTTATATTCAGGAGAAAGTGTTCAAAAAAAAGGAGCCATCGAATCGTATCCCAACTTTTTATCTTACGAGGAGAATGAATAATGTTAAAAATTAAAGATTATCCAAGACCACAATTTGTAAGAACTAATTGGTTAAATCTAAATGGTTCATGGAGTTTTTTGTTTGACGATGAAAACATAGGTGAAAAGCAAAAATACTATGAATCATTTCCAAAGTCAACTGAAATAATTGTTCCTTTCACATATGAAACTAAAAAAAGTGGCATTGATGATGAAAAGGTTCATCAAAATATTTGGTACTCTAAAGACATAAAACTTTCTAAAACTAATAAAACTCTATTACACTTAGAAGGCAGTGATTATGTAACTAAAGTATGGCTAAATGGTATTTTTATTGGTAAAAACAAAGGAGGATATCATCGTTTTACGTTTGACATCACCACAGCAATTATTGATGGTATTAATAATATAACTATAAAGGTTGAAGACTCATTATCTAAAAGCCAACCACGAGGCAAGCAAAGATACAAAAATGAAAACTTTAAATGTTGGTATGTTCAAACAACAGGAATATGGAAAACTATATGGCTAGAAAATGTTCCTTTAAACTATATTAAAGATGTTAAAGTGACGCCAGATTATGATATGCATAATGTGGACATTAATATAAATTTCGATATCGAAAACAATGATTTTTCAAATTATGAACTAGAAACAGAAATTAGTTTTGAAAATAAAAAAGTAAGTACGCAAAGAAATAGCCTTGATGACAAATCTTTAAACTACATAATAAATATTAATGATGATTTAAAGGCTTGGTCTCCTGATACTCCTAACTTATATGATATAGTTTATCGTTTATATTATGATGGTGAAATAATTGATGAAGTATATTCGTATTTTGGAGTGCGTAAGATAACTACTTCTAAAGCAAAGATTTACTTAAATGATCAAGAAATATACTTGCGAATGGTTCTTGATCAAGGATATTGGCAAGAATCACATTTAACACCACCTAATGAAGAAGCTATTCTCGAAGATATAAATATTATCAGAAAGTACGGATACAATGGTGTCAGAAAACATCAAAAAATAGAAGATGAAAGATTTCTTTACTACTGTGATGTTATGGGAATATTAGTATGGAGTGAAATGGCAAACTTCTATGAATATAATGACCAAGCAATTTCAGATTTTACTGAAGAATGGCTTAAGGTTGTAAAACAAAACTACAATCATCCTTCAATTATTACTTGGGTTCCTATTAATGAATCATGGGGAATAAAAGAAATTCTTACTAACAAATCTGAACAAAGCTTTTGTGAAAGTATGTATTATCTCACTAAAGCTTTCGATAGAACTAGACCAGTTATATCAAATGATGGCTGGGAACATACTATATCAGATATAATTACAATTCATGATTATAAACAAGATAGTGATTTGATAAAAACTGATTATAGTGATAACAAAATACTTGAAAATGAAAAAGCTTATAATGGTATTCATAAATTATTTCCTATTAATTATAAATATAATGGTGAACCGATAGTAATAAGTGAATACGGAGGAGTTGCTTTAGTTTCGGAAAAAGGTTGGGGCTATGGAAAACAAGTAGCTAACGAAGAAGAATTCTTAGAAAGATTCTCTAGAATTACCAAAGCGTTTCAAAGTATTCCTTATGTAAGTGGTTATTGTTATACTCAACTTACTGATGTTCAGCAGGAAATCAATGGTTTAGTTAAAGAAGATAGACAAGACAAGTTTAGTGAAAAAATTATTAAAGAGATTAAAAGAATCAATGAAAATATTTCTTAAAAGATTTGCTCCTAGAATTTTTATTCTAAGAGCTTATTTTTATTTTTAAAATAGTTTATTTCATGAAAATGCTTAATTGTTTTGTAGTTTTGTCTAATTTGTGCTATAATTAAAATAGAAGTTTAGAAAACTATATGGAGGACTAACATTAGTACTATGACACTAAAGGAATTAAAGTTAGGTAAGACAGCTATAATTAGAAATGTTGGTGGCGAAGGCTCTTTAAGACAACATTTCTTAGATATGGGTATTATTCCTGGAGTAAAAGTTACTGCTTTGAAATATGCTCCAATGGGAGATCCGATGGAAATATTAATTCATGGCTATATTCTAACAATACGTATTGATGATGCTGATAAAATTGATGTTGATGAATGTGAAACAAATGAAGAAATAAATAAAACTAGTTCTGTGAAAAGATATACTGAGCATCCTGGTCTTGGAGAAGGTGGCATTTACCATGAAAAAGAAGGAGAAAAACCTTTACCAAAGGGAACAACTTTAACATTTGCTTTAGCGGGAAATCAAAATTGTGGGAAGACAACCCTATTTAATCAACTCACTGGTTCGAATCAACATGTAGGTAATTTTCCTGGTGTTACAGTTGATAGAAAAAGTGGAACTATAAAAGAAAATCCTGATACTTTAGTTACTGATTTACCTGGTATTTATAGTTTATCTCCATATACATCAGAAGAAATAGTATCAAGAAAGTTTATTTTAGAAGAAAATCCTAAAGGTATAATAAACATTGTTGATGCAACAAACATTGAAAGAAATCTTTATTTGACTTTACAATTAATGGAACTTGATGTTCCGATGGTTATAGCCTTAAATATGATGGATGAAGTTAGAGGAAATGGTGGTACGATTCGCATCAATGAAATGGAAGAAATGTTGGGTGTGCCTGTAGTACCAATTTCTGCTGCCAAAAATGAAGGTGTGAAGGAGTTAGTTGCTCACTCTATTCATGTGGCAAAGTATCAAGAAAAACCTCGTCGCCAAGACTTTTGCGATAGCAATTCACAAGGAGGTGCTGTGCATCGCTGTATCCATGCAATTATGCATTTGATTGAAGATCATGCCATTAGTGCGGGAATACCAGTGAGATTTGCGGCAACAAAGCTTATCGAGGGCGATGAGCTTGTCTTAAAAGCCTTAAATTTAACGCAAAATGAAGAGGAAACAATTGAACATATTATTGTTCAAATGGAGGAAGAAAGAGGATTAGATAGGTCAGCAGCTATTGCTGATATGAGGTTTTCATTTATTACTTCATTGTGTAATAAAACAGTTGTTAAACCTCAAGAAAGCAAGGAACATAAAAGAAGTAACAAAATAGATAAAATCTTGACTGGTAAGTTCACAGCAATTCCAGCTTTTATTCTTATAATGGCTTTAGTGTTCTATTTGACTTTTGGAGTTATAGGAGCAGGATTACAAAGTTTATTAGAAATGGGTATTGATGCTTTAACTAATACCGTAGATAACCTGCTTTTAAAAGCAAATGTCAATGAAGTAATCCATTCCCTTATTATCGATGGAATATTTACAGGAATTGGAAGTGTTTTGAGTTTCTTACCAATTATTGTAGTTTTGTTTTTCTTCTTATCACTATTAGAAGATTCAGGATATATGGCACGTGTGGCCTTTGTGATGGATAAGTTGCTTCGTAAAATAGGATTATCAGGAAGAAGTATTGTACCAATGTTAATTGGTTTTGGTTGTACTGTTCCTGGTGTAATGGCAAGTAGAACTTTGCCATCGGAGCGAGATAGAAAAATGACAATTATTTTAACTCCTTTTATGAGTTGTACTGCTAAAATTCCAATTTATGCTTTCTTTGTAAACGCCTTTTTTGCACCAAAGTATAGTTGGTTAATAATGGTATCATTATATTTAATAGGAATAATTAGTGGCGTAATAGTGGCTCTAATTGGCAAAAATACAGTATTTAAGGGTGAAGCAGTTCCTTTTGTTATGGAACTTCCAAACTATCGTATTCCAGGAGCTAAAAATGTTGCTCGCTTATTATGGGATAAAGCCAAAGATTTTCTTAAACGAGCATTTACTGTTATTTTTGTTGCATCAATTATAGTATGGTTCTTACAATCATTTGATTTTAAATTAACATATTTAAGCGGCGAAGAAACAAGTAAAAGTATTCTAGCAAGTCTTGCAGGCTTAATTGCTCCAATATTTACTATTCAAGGTTTTGCTGACTGGCGTATTGTTACAAGTTTAATTGCAGGATTTATGGCTAAAGAAAGTGTTGTTTCAACTTTAACACTTCTTTTAGGAACAGCAGAAATCACAACAATCCTAACAAGTGTTCAAGTAATGTCACTTTTAGTCTTTTGCTTGCTATACACTCCATGCGTTGCTGCTGTTGCCTCTATCCGCCGTGAACTCGGTCATAAATGGGCAATTGGAATTGCAATATTCCAATGTTTAATTGCTTGGCTATTTTCACTTATAGTAAGTGGTATTGGTTGGTTATTGATATGATATTAGCACTAGGATTTATTGATATAGCTTTAATTGCTCTTATAAGTACTATATTAATTATTATTATAGTATATCTAATAAAACATAAAGGTAAAACATGTAATTGTGCATTTTGTGATGGAAAATGTAAAAAAAAGGAAAATAAATAATATGAACGAAAAAGAAATTAAAGACAAAGTAGGTCAAATAATTAATAAACACATTGAAAGTAAAGGTTTTGTTAGTACTATTGATATTCTTAAAAGCTTAGGAGTATTAGATGATAAAAGTTTAGATGATTGGCGCTTTGGAAGAGTTCAATATCTTGAAAGAGTTTTAAAGGCTAATTTACATAAACTTTCTTTCATTCTTGAAACGATAGGTAAAACTGCTCACGACCAAGGTTTAAAAGAATCAATTACTGTATACAAAGGATATGGCAAAAATAATAAAAACTTGTTGCAATTTACTAAAACTAAAAATGCTTATTTAGAAAAAAGATATTCATTAAGTTTTGTTAGTCCTAACATTAAAGAAAAAAATAGGAGTTAAATATGAAGTATTTAATAGCATCAGATATACATGGATCTAGTTATTACTGTAAGAAATTAGTTGAACGTATTGAATTTGAAAATCCCGATAAAATAATATTATTAGGTGATATATTATATCATGGCCCACGCAATGATTTGCCTAAAGAATATAATCCTAAAGAAGTCATTGCTTTACTCAACAAGTACAAAGGTAAAATCATAAGTGTTAGAGGTAATTGTGATAGTGAAGTTGATCAAATGGTTTTAAACTTTCCAATTATGGCAGATTATATGATATTAGATATAACTTATAAACAAACGAATCGATGTGTCTTTTTAACTCATGGACATATCTATAAAGATAATCAGAACCTTCCGATTGGAAATGGAGATATTCTTATATGTGGACATACTCATATTCAAAAATGTCTTGAGTATCCCGAATATACGTATATGAATTGTGGCTCTGTATCTATTCCTAAAGAGGATGGATACCATGGTTATATGATTATTGATGACTATTTTTACTGGAAAGACTTAGAAGGAAATATCAAACAAAAATACTAAAACAGGAAGTAAACTTATGAACATTGTACATTTAAAATATGCTATTGTAGTTTCTGAACTTGGGTCTATCAGCAAAGCAGCTGAAAAGCTATATGTCGCTCAACCGAACGTTTCTCGAGCCATAAAAGAATTAGAAAATGATTTAGAGATAACTATCTTTGATCGTAATTCTAAAGGAATGGTAGTAACACCAGATGGTGAAAGATTGATTAACTATGGTAAAAAACTACTTAATCAAATTGATGAAATGGAAAAGTCGTTTAAAGGACATAAAAACCCAAAAATATTTTCTATTTCTGTTCCGCGAGCAAGTTATATTTCTTCAGCTTTTGTTGAGTTTTCTAAATACTTGAAAGAAAATGATAATATTGAATTACTATATAAAGAAACTAATGCCTATATGGCAATTAATAATGTGTTAGATGACGACTGTAAACTAGGTATAATTCGTTATTCGGTTGACTATGATAAATACTTTAAAGATTTGTTTGTTAAGAAAGAACTTAAATACGAAATTGTTAATGAATTTAAACATGTTCTTATTTTTAGTAAAAATCATCCTCTAGCAACAAAAGAGGAAATAAAATTTGCTGATTTAAAAGGATTTATTGAAATAGGTCACGCTGATCCATATGTCCCTTCAATCCCAGTTTCGGAAGTATCGAAGAAAGAAGTATCTGATGACATCACTAAACGTATATATGTTTTTGAAAGAGCTAGTCAATTCGAACTACTATCTAAAAATAATGAAACTTTTATGTGGGTTTCACCAATTCCAGAGGATACACTTAATCGCTATGATTTAGTGGAAAGAGAATGTGTGGATAATTTTAGAGCGTACAAAGATTTAATTATATATAAATCATCTTACATTCTTTCTGAACTTGATAAAATGTTTATTACAAAAGTATGTGAAAGCAAAAGAAAGCTCAAGAAGAAGTAATTTGAAATAGGAAAATATCACAAATAAATAAAAATAAAGGCCTCAGGGTAAATTTGAGACCTTTTTTAAATTGAATTGTTAGTGTTTAGTTTGTGATGTTATGCGAACTTCGATATATAAGTCAATATCATTAATGAGATACTTATGCCCTGTTGTGTGTAATACATCATAAAAAGTATCAAGATATTCAAATACTTTGTATTTTTCGAAAAGTTCTTGTGTCATAATACCAGTCATATTTTTTTCTGCTTTGTACATTTCAAAGCAAAACATTTTGAATTTCAATGTTTTACTCATACTATACCTCTGGAAATTCTAATCTTCCATTTAATTCTCTATCGAATAGTTCAACTATCATTTCAGAACTATACTGCCATACTTTCGTTTCTTCTCTTTCGAGCACCTTGTAAACTTCAGATTTATGAAATAGTGCTATGGCTTCATTTTCTTCAAATCCGTATTTATCTATTAATTTGCTAATTATATCGGGTGTTATTGCAGCCATTAAAGCTGAAAATCTATCTTTATCCATTTATATTTCCTCCAGTCCAATAAATTTTAAGTATGTTAAGGATTTTTCAGTATGGAACAATACCTGATTATAAAGTTCTTCAACCTTTAATCTTTTTAGTGTTTCTTCTAGACTATACACGCCAATTTCGTAAAATCTAACGACTTCATAAACTCCATCACTTTGGGCAGAAGTGACAATTCTTTTTCATACTCTGCTAACATATATTCATTTTTGTTCTTTCACCTTTTAAAATAGAATATATTAATAACATATTCATTACCTCATTAAAATTATACTCTATAATAATTGCTTTGTAAATATTTTTGTGGAGTATTTTTATACAAAAAATACGTTTACTTTGCATTGTTAATAAAATAAGTATAGACATATCGATAAAGATATATCGATATATTTTTTTTATATTTTACATATTTAAATTGATATAGTATAATATTAATGAAAGGTAGTGATATAATGGATTTCAAAAAGATTCCTAAGGCAGTTATTGAAAGAATTCCTTTATATTTGAACTGTTTAGATAAATTAAATAGTAATAATATAGAAACAACTTCTTCAAAGCAAATAGCTGATGAAATTGGACTTGGAGAGGTACAAGTTCGTAAGGACTTGAACTTAATTTCGGGAAATGGCAAGCCTAAAATAGGATATAAAGTTGTTGATTTGCAGAAAGATTTACAAAAAACAATTAGAAATAGTGAAAAAACAAATTTTATTATTGTTGGCTGTGGGAAAATAGGCGAAGCTTTAGCCAATTATAATGAGTTTGTAAACCATAATTTTGCTCTTATAGGTCTTTTTGATAATAATAAATCAAAAATTGGTAAGAGAATTTTAGATTTGGAAATTCTTGATGAAAAAAAATTAACTACTTTTTGTACTCAAAATCATATAGATATTGGTATTATTGCTGTTCCTTGTGAAAGTGCTCAAAAGGTTTGTGATGATTTAATAACTTCAGGTGTAAAAGGAATACTTAATTTTACTAATGCTAAGTTAAATGTTGATACAAATATAAGTGTTAGAAATGTCGATATTGTTTCACTTCTAACAATGATAGCTATAGAAATTAATGAATAATATAAATGAAAGGAGAAAAAATTTATATGAATAAAGAATATATTGTTGTTGATAATTTAGAAAAATTATCTTTGAAAATGGAAGAAATAAGAGAGGCTCAAAAAAAGTATGCTAAATATACACAAGAAGAAGTAGATAAAATTTTTTTAGCTGCATCTCTTGCTGCAAATAAAGCTCGTATCGAACTTGCTAAGTTAGCTGTTGAAGAGACTGGTATGGGTGTTGTGGAGGATAAAGTTATTAAAAATCATTATGCTTCAGAATATATTTACAATAGATATCGTAATGAAAAGACATGTGGAGTAATAGAGGAAGACAAAGCATATGGCATTAAGAAAATTGCGGAACCAATTGGTATTATTGCTGCAGTTATTCCTACTACAAATCCAACTTCAACTGCTATATTTAAAGTATTATTAGCTTTGAAAACAAGAAATGGTATTATTATAAGTCCTCATCCTCGTGCTAAAAACTCAACTATTGCTGCTGCAAAAATCATTTTAGAAGCTGCTGTTAAGGCTGGTGCTCCTGAAGGAATCATCGGATGGATAGATGTGCCAAGTCTAGAACTAACCAACACTGTAATGCGTGAAGCAGACATTATTCTTGCTACTGGTGGTCCAGGAATGGTTAAAGCTGCTTATTCATCAGGAAAACCTGCAGTTGGTGTTGGTGCGGGTAATACTCCAGCTATAATTGATAGCAGTGCTAACATTGTTTTAGCTGTAAATTCAATTATTCATTCTAAGACATTTGATAATGGTATGATTTGTGCTTCAGAACAATCAGTTATTGTTTTAAAGGATGTTTATGATGCGGTAAAAATGGAATTTATGGAACGTGGTTGTTATTTCCTTAGTGATGAGGAGTTAAACAAAGTACGTAAGACTATAATAATTAATGGTTCTTTAAATTCTAAAATTGTTGGTCAAAAAGCTGTAACAATTGCAAAACTAGCAGGAATTGAAGTTCCTGAAGGAACTAAAATCCTTATTGGTGAAGTTGAATCTGTAGAACTTTCAGAAGAATTTGCTCACGAAAAGCTTTCACCAGTCTTAGCAATGTATAAAGCTGAAAACATAGAAGATGCTTTTTCTAAAGCAGAACATTTAATTGCTGATGGTGGTTATGGCCATACATCATCTATATATCTAGATACAATAACTCAACAAGCTAAGCTTGAAGAGTTTTCTGAAAGAATGAAGACGTGCCGAATTCTTGTTAATACTCCATCTTCTCATGGAGGAATTGGAGATATTTATAACTTCAAATTAACACCATCATTAACATTAGGTTGCGGCTCATGGGGTGGCAATAGTGTATCAGAAAATGTTGGTGTGAAACATTTATTAAATATTAAAACAGTTGCGGAAAGAAGGGAAAATATGCTTTGGTTTAGAACTCCACAAAAGATTTATATCAAGAAAGGCTGCTTACCAGTTGCCTTAAGTGAATTAAAAGAAGTAATGCATAAGAAACGTGCCTTTATCGTAACAGATAATTTCTTATATGCTAATGGTAATGCTAATCCAATAATTGAAAAATTAAAAGAAATGAATATGGAATATACAGTGTTCTTTGATGTAGAACCAGATCCAACTTTAGCTTGTGCAAAAAAAGGTGCTGAGCAAATGTGTGCCTTTAAGCCAGATTGTATAATAGCTTTAGGCGGTGGTTCAGCAATGGATGCTGCTAAAATTATGTGGGTATTATATGAACATCCAGAAGTAGATTTCTTAGATATGGCAATGAGATTTATGGATATTCGTAAACGTATATATACATTCCCTCATATGGGTGATAAAGCTTACTTTGTAGCAATTCCTACATCAGCTGGTACTGGTTCAGAAGTTACTCCTTTTGCGGTAATAACTGATGAAGTTACTAAAGTAAAATATCCTCTTGCTGATTATGAATTATTACCAAATATGGCAATAATTGATACAGATTTCCATATGACTGCTCCTAAAGGCTTAACTGCGGCTTCAGGAATTGATGCTGTTACTCATAGTTTAGAAGCATATGCATCAGTTATGGCTACCGATTATACTGATGGATTAGCTTTACAATCGTTAAAGATAATTTTTGAATATTTGCCAAGAGCTTATGCTAATGGCCAAACAGATGTTGAAGCTCGTGAAAAGATGGCTAATGCTGCAACAATGGCAGGTATGGCTTTTGCAAATGCCTTTTTAGGTGTATGTCATTCAATGGCTCACAAACTTGGTGCTTTCCATCATTTGCCTCATGGTATTGCTAATGCTTTAATGATTGACGAAGTAATTAGATTCAATTCAGCTGAAGTTCCAACAAAGATGGGAACATTCCCTCAATATGATCATCCACATACATTAGCTCGCTATGCTGAGGTTGCTGATTATCTAAACATCGGAGGAGCAACAGCTAAAGAAAAAGTAGAAAACTTAATTAAAGCAATTGATGAATTAAAAGCAAAAATAGGTATTAAATCAACTATTAAAGAGTACGTTCCAAATGAAGAAGATTTCTTATCACGTCTTGATGATATGGTAACTCAAGCTTTTGATGATCAATGCACAGGAGCTAATCCAAGATATCCTCTTATGGAAGAAATAAAACAAATGTATTTAAATGCTTATTATGGAAAAACATTTATTGAAAAGGAAGTTCCTAATCAAAACATAACTTCAACAAGCACTGAAACAGATTTTAAACGTTTATATAAGAAAAGTAAAAAAATAAAGTAGAATGGAGGAGCAAATATGAATCTTGAAAAAATAATAGCAATCAGAAATGCCAAAACAGTTTATAAAGATGGCGATAATTGTATTAAAATGTTTAATGAAAACTACTCTAAAGCAGATATTCTAAATGAAGCTTTAAACCAAGCAAGAGTAGAAGAATTACCAATAAATGTTCCTAAGATAAAAGAAATTTCTTGTATCGATGGAAAATGGGCAATTGTTACTGAATATATTGAAGGAAATACATTAGCTCAATTAATGGAAAAAGAACCTGAAAAGAAAGAAGAATACTTAGAAAAATTTGTTGAGTTACAAATGATGGTTCAAAATAATACAAGTCAATTATTAACGAAATTAAAAGATAAAATGAATAGAAAAATCAATTTAGCTGATATTAATGCTACAACTAAATATGATTTACATACTAGACTTGAAAGTATGCCTAAAGGGAATAGCTTATGTCATGGTGACTTTAATCCTTCAAATATCATCATTTCTGAAGATGGAAAAGCTTATATCATCGATTGGTCACATGCAACGCAAGGAAATCCTTGTGCTGATGTTGCTAGAACATATTTATTGTTTTGGTTAGCAGGAGATTTAGATGGCGCTGAAAAGTATTTGGAATTATACTGTGCAAAAGCAAAGAAAACAAAAAAAGATGTCCAAAGATGGTTGCCAATAGTTGCTGCTTCTCAATCGGTTAAAGGCAACGAAAAGGAACGTGAATTCTTATTATCGTGGGTTAACGTTGTAGACTACGAATAATATATTTGGAGGAATACTAATTGAAAAAAATTACTGTTTGTATAGGAAGTTCATGTCACATCAAAGGTTCTAGACAAGTTGTTGAACAATTGCAATACTTAATTGCTAAAAACAATATCAGCGATAAAGTAGAGTTAAGTGGAACATTTTGTTTAGGAAAGTGCCAACAAGGGGTATGTGTAAAGGTAGATGATACTTTACATTCTGTTTCAGCTGAAACAGTAAATGAATTCTTCGAAAAAGAAGTTTTAGGAAAACTTTAAAATGGTTAAAATAAAAGTTTGTATAGGAAGTTCTTGCTTTCTAAAAAGAGCTCCTGAAATTGTTGATTATTTAAATAAAAAGATTGAAGCGGAAAACCTAAGTGATAGTATAGAGTTATCAGGAAGTTTTTGCGCAGGAAAATGTAATAGAGTTGGTGTTACTGTTTTCGTTAACGATAACATTTACACTGGTGTAACAGTAGAAACTATTGAGAAGTTTTGGAAAGAAAATATAATTTCTTTGATATGATAAGAGGTGAACTAAATGGCTTCATATTTAACACTAAAAAAATCAAATTGTAAAAATTGTTATAAATGTATACGTAATTGTCCTGTAAAATCTATACGCTTTTCCGCAAACCAAGCTCACATTGTGGAGAGTGAATGCATTTTGTGTGGGAGATGCTTTGTTGTTTGCCCACAAAACGCCAAAGAAATAGTAGATGGAATCGAAAAAGCCAAAGTGCTTATTCAAACAAATGCTCCCGTATATGCTAGTATTGCTCCATCTTTTATTGCTAATTATGATGGCGTTGGAATCGAGACACTAAGGAAAGCATTAAAAAAATTAGGCTTTTATGATGTTGAAGAAACGGCAGTAGGAGCTACATTTGTTAAAAACGAATATGAAAAAATGATTAATAGTGGAGAACACGATATAATCATTTCTTCATGTTGTCATTCTGTAAATTTATTAATTCAAAAGTATTATCCTAAAGCCATAAAATACTTAGCAAACGTAATGAGCCCAATGCAAGCACACTCTAGCGATATAAAGAAAAGAAATAAAAACGCCAAAACAGTTTTCATTGGCCCTTGTGTTGCCAAAAAAGATGAGGGTGATAGATACGAAGGAATCGTTGATTGTGTACTAACATTTGAAGAATTATCAAAATGGTTAAAAGAAGAAAATATTTCTTTAGAAATGGAAGAAGAACCAAAAGAAGAAAAAAGTAAAGCAAGATTATTCCCTACTACTGGTGGAATACTTAAGACAATGGTATGCGATAATTCTCAATATACATATATGGCAATAGATGGCATAGAAAATTGTATTGAAGCACTTAAAGATATTGAAAGTGGAAAAATATCAAAATGTTTTATTGAAATGTCTGCTTGTGTTGGCAGCTGTATCGCTGGACCAATTATTGAAAAGAAGCGCGAATCACACTTAAAAGACTATGTACGAGTTAATAATTATGCGGGAAAAGAAGATTTTATTATTGAGCAAGGTGAAAGTATTTACTATCAAAAGAACTTCGCACCACTTCCAATAAATAATGATATTCCATCAGAATATGACATTATGCAAATAATGAAACAAATGAATAAAACTAAGAAAAGTGATGAGTTAAACTGTGGTTCTTGTGGGTACAATACTTGCCGTGAAAAAGCTGTAGCGATTTATCAAGGTAAAGCTCAAATATCAATGTGCTTGCCATACCTAAAAGAAAAAGCTGAAAGTTTTTCTGATTGTATAGTTAATAATACACCTAACGCTCTAATTGTTTTGAACGAAAAGTTCGAAGTGCAACAGTTAAACTCAGCAGCTAAAAAACTTATGCATATACGAAATGAATCAGATGTTTTAGGCGATCAAGTTGTTAGAATACTTGACCCAGTACCTTTTATTAAAGTTTTAGATTCAAAAGAAAATATGAAAAATGAAAAAGTATATTTAGCTGAATATGATAAATACGTTGAGCAAACAATTATCTATGATAGTAATTATCATTTGTTAGTTTGTATAATGAGAGATGTTACGGAAGTAACAAAAGAAAAAGCAAAAAAAGAAACTATAAGCAAACAAACAATTGAAATAGCCGATAAGGTTGTTGATAAACAAATGCGAATTGTTCAAGAAATTGCATCCTTATTAGGTGAAACAGCAGCAGAAACAAAGATAGCCTTAACTAAACTAAAGGAGTCGATAACAGATGAATAATTTATGTGCTGATATAGGTTACAAAAGCATAAATCACTATGGTGAAGAATTATGTGGTGACCATATAGATATAATTGAACAAAGTGATGGTTCAGTTATTATCGTTCTAGCAGATGGACTGGGAAGTGGTGTAAAAGCAAGTATCCTTTCTACTCTAACCTCTAAAATAATCTCAACAATGATTTCGGCAGGTTTATCCTTAGAATCATGTGTTGATACAATTGCGGCAACACTTCCTATTTGTTCTGTTAGAGGAGTAGCTTATTCAACATTTTCTATAATACATATCAAGAAGAATGAAGAAGCAGAATTAATACAATATGATAATCCTCAAATAGTTTTTCTTCGCAACGATGAAATATATGATTATCCCAAAACTGAGTTAATTATTGGTGGTAAAAAAATATTCAAAACGCAAATAAAACTTGAGCAGGGTGATGTTATCACGGCAATGAGTGATGGTTGCCCTCATGCTGGAATTGGTGGAGCTTATAATTTTGGCTGGAAATTAAATGACATTGCTGATTATATGCGTGTTGTTAATTTTGGAGGATATACTGCCAAAACAATGTCAACAATGCTAATCGATGAATGTTATAAGCTTTATGGTGGTGAGCCAGGAGATGATGCTACAGCTGTTGTGGTGAAGATTAGAAAACGAGAACCAGTGAACATTTTATTTGGACCACCATCTGACAGAAACGATTGTGACCGTATGATGGCTTTATTCTTTGCCAAAGAAGGCAAACATATCGTCTGCGGAGGAACTACTTCATCTATTGCTGCTAACTATTTAGGAAAAGAAGTTATTACATCTTTAGATTTTGCAAACTCTAGTGTTCCACCAATTGCGGAGATTGAAGGCGTAGACCTAGTTACTGAAGGTGTAATAACAATTAATAAAGTTGTGGAATATGCTAAAGATTATATTGGCGAAAATAGATATTACGATGAATGGTGCTTTAAAAGAGATGGAGCTTCTTTAATAAGTAGAATGCTCTTTGAAGAAGCTACTGATATAAACTTCTTTGTTGGTAGAGCAATTAATCCAGCCCATCAAAACCCAGATCTACCGATTAATTTTAGTATAAAAATGAATTTAGTTGAAGAATTATCAAAATACCTAAAACAAATGGGAAAAAGGATAAAGGTAAGTTATTTCTAAAGTTACCTTTATAGGTGAATAGTATGAAAAAATTTGATACAAAAGTGCAATACTTAAAATATAAAGTTTTACGAGAAGTTGCTAGAGAAGCTTGGAATGATAGTTTACATGAAAACATCTTAGATATTCCTAAAAAAATAGTTACAGGAAATATTCCAACTATGCGTTGTTGTGTATATAAAGAACGAGCAATAGTCTCCGAAAGAGTAAAAGTAGCAATGGGAGGAGATCGTAACAATCCTAATGTAATAGAAGTAATAGACATTGCTTGTGACGAGTGTCCAATAGGAGGATATGAAGTAACTAACGCTTGCAGAGGCTGTTTAGCTCATAGGTGTGAAGATGTTTGTAAAAGAGGTGCTATTACTTTTGATAGCAATCACGTGGCAAAAATTGATAAGAGTAAATGCATTGAATGTGGTCAATGTGCTAAGGTATGCCCATATAGTGCCATTCATAACTACAAAAGGCCATGCGAAGTTGCTTGCAAAGTAAAAGCAATTTCTATGGGACAAAACAAAGAAGCACAAATAAATAATGAAAAATGTATCGCTTGTGGGGCATGTGTTTATCAATGCCCATTTGGGGCTATAACTGACAAATCTTATATCATTGATGTCATTGATCTCATCAAGAAAAGCAATAATAATCAAAATTATAAAGTATATGCTATTGTTGCTCCATCTGTATCAAGTCAATTCAAATATGCTAAATTAGGACAAGTTATAACAGGTTTAAAGAACTTAGGCTTTTATACAGTTATTGAAGCTGCACTAGGAGCTGATATGGTAGCTGCAAAAGAAGCTATAGAACTAACAGAAAAAGGTTTCCTTACAAGTAGCTGTTGCCCAGCATTTGTTGATTACATCAACAAAGAATTTCCAAGTTTAGTGCAATATATTTCTCATAATTTATCGCCAATGGCCATTTTAGCAAAATACATAAAACAAGGCGATGAAAACTGTAAAGTTGTCTTTATCGGTCCGTGTACAGCTAAAAAGAAAGAAGCTAAACAAGAAAATGTCAAAGAGTATGTTGATGGTGTATTAACCTTCGAAGAGTTGCAAGCTTTATTCGATAGTAAAGATATAGATATCACAACACTTGAAGAAAGTATCTTAAATAATGCTTCATACTATGGGAGAATCTTTGCTAGGTCTGGAGGCTTAACACAAGCTATTGAACAAGGTTTAAAAGAAAATAATTTGAATGATTTTAAGTTAAAAGCTACAGTATGTGATGGTATAGATGAATGTAGATTAGCACTTTTAAAGAAAAATAAAGGTTTATTAGATGCAAATTTCATCGAAGGAATGGCTTGTAGTGGAGGATGCATTGGCGGAGCAGGTTGCTTGACTCACGGAGAGAAAAACAAATCTGAAGTCGACAAATATGGTAGTGAAGCTTTTGAAAAAACAATTAACGATGCTATTAAAGTCCTTGACCTTAATAAATAATATAGAAAGAGATAAATAATAAATGTATAATGATTTAATTACTTATAAAAACATAGTAATAAGAAGTGCTACCACAAAAGACGCAAAAACACTAGCAAACTGGTGGAACGATGGAAAAGTAATGGCACATGCAGGTTTTCCTAATGGTTTATTTATCACCGAAGAAAGAGTAATAGAACAAATCAACTCAAATGATGGAAAACACAGATTAATAATTGAAATAGATAATCTTCCTATTGGGGAAATGTGTTACAAGGAATTAATCAATAAAAATGTTGAAATTGGAATAAAGATTTGTGATTTTACAAAACAAAACCAAGGATATGGTAAAGTAATTATAAGTATGTTAATAAATTATTTGTTTAATGAAGGTTATCAAAAAATAATACTTGATACCAACTTAAAGAATACACGTGCTCAACATGTCTATGAAAGATTAGGTTTTCAAAAAGTAAAAGTAAACATCAATAGTTGGAAAAACCAATTAGGCGAACTAGAAAGTAGTGTTGATTACGAACTAACAAAAGAAAAATTTAATAGTTTTATTAAAGGAAAATAGTCCTCGTGTGAGGACTATTTTTTAGGAAGTGTTAATAAATATGATTTGAATAGAACTTAAATAAATAAAATTTATAAAGGTTTGTTAATTTTTGAAACATGATTTTTAATAGCTTCAAATGTCTCTTTTGATAAATCGTGTTCAATCTTACAAGCATCTGCTTTAGCAATTTCTTCTGAAACACCTAAGGCCATAAAGTATTGTGTTAGAAGAGTATGTCTTTCGTAAATATTTGTGGCAATATCTAGCCCTTTTTGGGTTAGCTCGATTTCACCATTTGCACCAATGATAATATAGTTATTCTCTCTAAGGTTTTTCATAGCTCGAGAAATACTAGGTTTACTATAATTCATTGAATTTGCAATATCAATGGAAATTACTTTTCCGTTTTCTTTTTTTAGAATAAGTATTCTTTCTAAATAATCTTCAGCAGATTCATAGATTCGCATAAAAAACCTCCCAACATTAATACTATTTTATTTTAACATAATAAATGCAAAAAAGCAATTATTTGATAAAACTAATTAAAAAAATTATCATTTAAAATTTGTAATAAGAAAATCATTGTGCTATAATTAACACAATATTATGAAAAGGATAGAATTATGAAGAAAAATTCAAATAATAATTCTGTATATGAAAAAATTATAACAGCACTTAAAAGCCGAAAAGAAAAACTGATTGAATGGGATAAAGCAGCAGATAATTTTGCAAATACAGGAAGAATTGCAAAAGAAAACACTATTGAAAAGTTTATTAATAATGAAGTTAAAGCTGCAGAATATATAAATAGATTATTAAACACAATAGGGCTAAAAAATATTCAAATTAATAAAGATGAAGTCAAAGAAAGTATAACTGATAGATATTCACATACTTTATTTACCTTTTTATTAGGACTTTTAATATGTAAATTTAATAATTTAGAGGAAAAAATAGAAAACCATTATAAGAAGTATTTTGATAATCAAGAAGATGTTTTTCTTAAAGTATGGATTTTTACAGCAATATTTCATGATATTGGGTATGTTTATATTAGAAAGAATAATGCAAGAGGAATAACGAAGTTATCAGAAATAAATGCAAATAATAATATATTTGATTATAAAGAAGGTAATGAAAAAACTCGTTATTCGCAAGATTTATTTGAAAATTATTTTAGTGCATATGCAAAATCAAAAACACTAGAAACAGAATATTTGGAACATGGAATAACTGGTGGCTATGTTTTATTTAATAAGTTATTAGAAAGTAAAATAAAGTTGGAAGGTGTAAAAGAAAATTATCTTTACCAAAATATTTGCTATAGAATTATGGAACATAATATATGGAAAATAACTGATGATGCATTCTTTAAAGACTTCAATAAGCAGTTATTTAGAGAAATATCAGAAGATAACTTTACAAAAATAGATGATAGCGAACCTTTGCTTTTTCTCCTAGCGTTATGTGATTCAATAGAACATGTAAAAAGGCTTTGGACAGCGAATAAAAACAATGGTGAGAGAAATACACGGGTGCTAACTTTCGCAAAGAAAATAGAAATAGATGTAACTGAAGAATCAATAATTATAAGTTACAATAATGTGAAAGATGCTTTAGGCTTTGAAAGATGGAAAAGTGGCATAGAAGGATTAAGTGCTTGGCTTAATGTTAAATATAAAGATGAAAATAACCAGTGGGAGATAACTATTGATAAGAAGTAATTTCATAAACATAAGATTATTTTAAATGTCTTATGTTTTTTTTATTGTTAACTGAAAATGTAGTTCAATTAATCTAGGCGTTTTCTAGGGATAAAAGGGTAAAAACACAAATGAATATGGGATTCTGGGTAAATCTTAGGCACTTTTAGAAACAACAAGTGTTGCTCCCAGAAATATGCCATAAAGAACTGCAATAAGTCCTGTGTGACAGCGAAAAAGTTGATTTATATGTTTATTCATTTAAGTTTCCCCATTTTTTATTAATATTATTTTTTTATATATTTTGTTAAGGTTATTACTTTAAAATATGATTAGAGCTATATATTTAATGTTCAAATTTAGTGAATAATTCATGAAATTTGCAATTTGAAACATCGATTTTCAATAAAAATAGAACTTATAAAAAATTTGGGGAAACTCAAAGTTTATTCATCGTTGACAAATGAGGGGGGGGGTATAAAATATAATATATATGAAGGGGAAAAATACGTATAATAAAATGGAAGAACAGAAGCATAATAAAATAACATTTATATTTGGAGCAGGTGCTGAAGGAAAGGATTATGGTTTATCTTGTGGGAATGAATTTAAAAAGAATATATTACTGTGTGAAAATGTTTTGCAAATTTATAAGTTAATTAATAATGAAGATAGATTAATTCCATTAAAAAATGGGTTATTGATAAGGCATAATTCAAGTAGTACTTTATATCAAACTCTAAAAGAAAATGAATCTACTTTTACTGATAAATTTTCAGGTAAAACAAAAAGAATTATTAATAACTATTTTAATTACAAAATTGGCAAATGCAATAAAGAAGAAAAAAAGATATATCCAAAAGAATTTCACAATTTGTTTAAAACGGAAATATATAATAAGTTAAAAAATAGTAACAAAACTTCATATAGTAAAATACTTGATTTTTATCTAAATAATTTGTCATTTTGTTCGTTTGTAGATTCTTTATTCAATTATTTAAGGGATACAAATAATTACCCTAAAGAATGTGCTAGAGTAATAAAACTATATTATTCTGCTTTTGTCTCCATTATTTCATGTTTAGATGAAAACTTTTTGGCAAATACTGAAAAAATATGTGCTGACAAGGATATAATGACAAATAGAAAAATAATAATTGAAGAAATTGATGAATATATTGAAAAAAGAAAAGAAAAAGTTGAAAAGGAACATAAAGAAAATGGTTCGGCTGAAGAAAAACAAAAACCATATTATGAAATATTAAAAGAGAAAATTAGTGAAAACAAACAAAACTTTCCAATAAGAGTAATAACAACAAATTATACATCTATTTGTCAGAAAGTATTAGGCCTAGATGATAATTACATTGCATACGTACATGGTAAATTGAATTTATTTGAAAACTTAAAAACTAAAGAAATAAAAGATATAAGGGAATTTAATAAAGATGATATTATTTTCCCCTATATGATGGTACAAAGTGGTGTTAAACCTGTTATTTCTCCTTACCAAATAAAAGAATGGCACAAAGCAATAGAATTTTTAGAAAATAGTGAGTATATATTTGTATTAGGATATAGTTTTAAATCTGATGACGAACACTTTCAAACAATAATAAGAGATAGCATCAATAATAAAATAATGGTATTTTTCTTATATGTTGAAGAAAAGAATAATGATACTCAAAAAACAAAAAATGAACTAGAAAGTAAGTTTAAATCAAAAGCAAAGAATATTTACTTTTTTAATACAAAAGAATTTGAAGAAATAATAAAAAAAGTAATTAATAATGAAAAATTAATTTCATCAATATAAACAACAGGAGGACAAAATGAAAACAAAGAAATTAATAATTGTTTTATTATTTGTATTGTTATTAGGAATAGGTTGTAACCAAAATAATAATGAAGGTAGCAAATGTAAGCATGAAATTGAAAGCGTTGCAAAACAAGATGCAACGTGTACAAAAGAAGGTAATCAAGAATATTATCATTGCACTAAATGCAATAAATATTATACTGACAAAGAATTAACTAATGAAAAAACATATGAAGAGTTAGTTATACAAAAAACAAAACATACTGAATCCGATTGGATTATTGATAATAATGCATCTTGTACTGAAAAAGGACTAAAACATAAGGAATGTACAGTTTGCAAAGAAAAACTTCAAGAGGAATCGATAGATATTATTAAGCATAACTATACTGAAATTATTATTGCACCTACTTGTGATACGCAAGGATATACTCTTTATACATGTAGTTGTGGCGATGAATATAAAGATAATTATGTTGATGCTATAGGACATAATTATAGTGATTGGGAAATACTTAATGAAGCAACTGAAAAAGAAACAGGCTTAAAGATGAGGAAATGCTTAGTTTGTAATAAACAAGAAACAGAGATTATACCAATGGTTAGTCATATACATAATTATACCGAAAGCACTATTGCACCAACTTGTGATACGCAAGGGTACACATTACATACATGTGCTTGCGGGGATAATTATAAAGATAATTATTTGAGTGCAATGGGGCACACATATAATGATGAAGGTAAAATAATACTTTTAGAAAATGATAAGAAAGCTGTAACAAGATATACTTGTGATAAATGCTCATATTTCAAAGATGAAGTATACTCTGGATACTATTTACAAAGTAATGGTTTGTTTTACTTTGATTATTTTGGGAATAGAATTGATTTGAATGAAATATTTGTTGAAGTTAATGGTAATACATATTATGTAATCAACAATATAATTGTAAAAAATTATTATATGATTGATGGGACAATATATAATTTTGGTAGTGATGGTATAAAACAAGATACAATTCTTACAAACAAAATCATAACATACGGAAATGATAAATATTATGTCATTAATAATGTAATACAAAAGAATACGTACGAAGTATATGAACAAAATATTTATTACTTTGATGAAAATGGAAAAGCTATAAAAAATACTTCATATGAAGGCTATACTTTTGGTGTGAGTGGATATTTATTAGGAAATGATATATTAATTAAAATTAATAATGTATTATACTATGTAGTTAACAATTCAGCAAGTGTTCATAATCATACAATAGAAAATAGTCAATATAAAGCAGCAACTTGCACAGAAAATGGTAATTATGAATATTATCACTGTACAGAATGCAATAGATATTATTCAGATAGTAATTATATGAAGGAAATTAATGCTGATGAAATTGTTATAAAAGCAAAACATAAAGTTACAAAATATGAAAGAAAAGAAAATACTTGCGTTGATAATGGAAACATAGAGTATTTCCACTGTACAAAATGTAATAAGTATTATCAAGATAGTTCTTGTACAAAGCAAATAGAATACGAAGATACTATTATAAAAGCATCACATAATATTACTAAATATGAAGGTAAAGAATCAACTTGTACTGAACAAGGATATAAAGCATATGAAAAATGTGCAAACTGTTCATATACAACATTTGAGTCTCTTCCATTAAAAGAGCATACACTAACTGATTGGATAATAGATACAGAAGCAACTTGCACACAAACAGGAAGTAAACATAAAGAATGTAGTGCTTGTATGAAGATAATTGAAACAGAAACAATTGCTGCTTTAGGGCATAATTATGTCAGTAATGTATGTACAAACTGTGAAAAAATGAAAGTAGAAATTAAAGATGGATATATTTATTTTGGTGAGTATCCTCAAACACTAAAAGAAAAAACTGTGAAAATAACAAGCACTGAACCAGATGCTGATGGCTACTATTTAGGAAGTGATGGTGAAAGATATGCTAGGGTTACTGCTAAACCTTATAAAAATACATATTACTTTAATGACAAAGTAACTAGTATTATTGATGGTGTAACATATTACTTCAAAGTAGAACCAATTAAATGGAAAATTGAAGAAGAAGGTAGTGGCCCATATAAACTAATAAGTGATCTAATTATAGATTGCCAAATGTATTATTCATCATTAGATAACAGAACAATAGATGGACAAACAATATACGCTAATAACTATAAATATTCTGATATAAGAAGTTGGTTAAATAATGAATTTATAAACAAAGCATTTACTGAAGACCTTCAAGAATACATAAATACGATAGGCGTATATAATGGGGCATCATCAATGGGGGCTTCAAGTGATAAATTTGCATGTGAGAATACATATGATAAAGTGTATTTACCAAGTTATCAAGAAATGGTAAATGTGAATTATGGCTATAGTAAAAGTGTTTCTGACTCTGATTCAGCAAGACGAAAACAAGTAACAGATTATGCTAAAGCAATGGGTTGTTATATGAATACTGGAAGTACATATTATAATAATGGTTATTATTGGCTTCGTTCACCTATTATTTATAAAGGTACAACTTATTATAATAAAGATTATAGTTCATGTAGTTATTGTGCATATAGTATAGATTATTATGGAGATATTGCTAATGGTGTATATTCTACATCGGAAGGAATTTTTTATTTTCAAAATCACGAAGTAAATAAAGAATATCGTGGTGTTGCCCCCGCTTTAACAATCCAAATCTACTAAAAGGAGCCTAATCATAAATTTAGGTAAAATACTAAAAAATGGAATAAGATTAATTAGAAGAACATAAATCACAAAATTTTATTAAGTATTATAAAAAGAAAAAATTACATTAAGGAGTAATATTATATGAAAAATGCCTTTTTCTTTGGAGCAGGTGCGGAAGATATCTATGGTTTACCACTAGGTGGTGAATATGTGTTAGATACTATGATGACAAAAAAGCCAAAATTATATGATGAATTAGAAAAGTTTTACGAAGGTTCAAAAATAGAATATCAAAAGGAATTTCTATTTTCTTCAAATAGTAACACGTTTGCAAATATTTTATTGGATGCATATAAGACTTTTATAAATGAAAAAGATTATAAAAAAGATGAAAACTGTTTAATAGAAAAGATATTTAAAGATGTTGATTTTAAGTATGATGAATCTAAAAAAAAGGAAGATATTCTAAAGAAAATAAAAGATAATTTAAGTCAAGAAAAAGATAAAGAACAATTGTTTGATATCATAATTAACAGAAAATATAATGATTCAGAATTGGACAAGTTTTTTAAAAAATTAAAATATTATGGAACAATAGAAAAAGATTTTTCTTGCTTGCTTGATTATAATGCATATATAAAAAGAGCCTCAAGACTAATTAATTATTTTTGGAGCTGTTATTTTTCTATTTTTATACCATATCTAAAAGCATATTATGGAGAAGAAAAATTTTATAAAGAACTTTTTAATAAAGAAAATGGTAAATATAAATTTTTAAAAATTATAGAAGAATTAAAAAAAGCAAATATAAGTGATTTTAAAACAAAAAATAATGAAAAAAGTTATTACCAAGTCATAGCTGAAAAGTATACAGATAATACTTTTGCCATTACAACAAATTACACTTTCTTTGTTGAAAAAGCTTTTAAAAATAATATTTATTTAGCAGGCAAATTAGACGAATTTGAGGAAATTGATACATTTATGGTTTCAAATGAATTGAGCAATAATTCTATTCCATTTTTATATACACAAGCTCCAATTAAACCAATTATTGCATATAAAACTATTGAAAAGTATTATAATGCGATGAATGAGATGAAAAATGCTAATAATATTTTTGTTATTGGGTATGGCTTTTGTAACGAGGATTCACACATAAAAACGTTATTTTTAGAACTTAGACAACAAAATAAAAACTTAAACATAATTTATTGTGATTATGGAAGTAATGTGGAAAAAAATAGTAAATTTGAAGAGTATTTAAAAAAATTAAATGCCAAAATTGAATCATACAGTAATTGTGAAGAACTAATGAAAATAATTGATAAATATCAAATAAATTAATATGAATTATAAGTAAATAACAGGAGGAAAAATGAAAACAAGAAAACTATTGATATTTGTATTATTCATATTACTACTAGGAATAGGATGTAATAATACAAGAGAATGTGAGCATACTATTGAAAATATTAAAGCACAAGAAGCAACTTGCATAAAGGAAGGTAATATTGAGTATTATTATTGTACTAAATGTAATAAGTATTACACTGATGAAAAATTAACTACTGAGGTAAAGCATGAAGACTTAGTGTTACAAAAAACAAGCCATACAGAATCAGATTGGATAATAGATACTGAAGCAACTTGTAGTAATCAAGGGTTAAAACATAAAGAATGTACAGTATGTAAAGAAAAGTTACAAGAAGAAGTAATAGGAGAAACAGAACATAGTTACACTGAAACTATAATCAATCCAACATGTGAGAAAGAAGGTTATACTCTTCATAAATGTTTATGTGGCGATGAATATAAAGATACTTATGTTGAAGCCTTAGGACATACTGAAGAAATCATTTCAGGAATTGATGCAACATGTACAGAAAGTGGCCTAACAGAAGGAAAGAAGTGTTCAGTTTGTGGAGAAATATTAGTAAAACAAGAAGTAATCAAAGCTAAAGGACATAATCATACAGAAACAGTTATAGCACCAACTTGTACAAAGCAAGGTTATACAATTCATACTTGCCACTGTGGAGATAGCTATAAAGATACTTATGTAGATGCTTTAGGACATACTGAAGAAATCATTTCAGGATTAGATGCAACATGTACAGAAAGTGGGCTAACAGAAGGAAAGAAATGTTCAGTTTGTGGAGAAATATTAGTTAACCAAGAAGTAATAAAAGCAAAAGGTCATAATCATACAGAAACAGTTATAGCACCAACTTGTACAGAAGATGGCTATACAATTCATAAATGCCACTGTGGAGATGAATATAAAGATACTTATGTAAATGCTTTAGGACATACAGAAGAAATCATTTCAGGATTAGAAGCAACATGTACAGAAAATGGTCTAACAGAAGGAAAGAAATGCTCAGCTTGTGGAGAAATATTAGTTAAACAAGAAGTAATAAAAATAAAAGAACATAACTATGGTGATTGGATAATAGTTAAGCCTGCAACTGAACAAGAAACAGGTTTAAAAACAAGAAAATGTCTTGACTGTGAGAAAGAAGAAACAGTAGAAATCCCAACGCTAGATCATATTCATTCTTATGATGAAACAGTTATAGCACCAACATGTACAGAAGATGGCTATACAATTCATAAATGCCACTGTGGAGATGAGTATAAAGATACTTATGTAAATGCTTTAGGACATACAGAAGAAATTATTTCAGGATTAGAAGCAACATGTACAGAAAGTGGACTAACAGAAGGAAAGAAATGTTCAGTCTGTGGAGAAATACTAGTAAAACAAGAAGTAATCAAAGCTAAAGGACATAATCATAGTACAAGTAATATAGTGCTCTTAGATGAAGGCAATAAAGCAGTAACAAGATATTATTGCTCTAATTGTACTAGTTATAAAGATGAAATATATTCAGGATATTATTTACTAAATGATATTGCTTATGAATTTGATAATTCAGGTAATAGAATTAATTTAAATGAATCATTTATAGAAGTAAATGGAAACACATATTATATAATTAATAATACTATTATAAAGAATTATTATATAATAGATGGAACAATCTATGACTTTGGTAGTGATGGAATAAAACAAGAAACTGTTCTAACAGATACAATTATTACATTTGAAGATAATTTATATTATGTTATTAATAACATAATCCAAAAAGAAGTATTTATAGTTTATGAACAATGTATATATTTCTTTGATGAAACTGGTAAAGCATTAGTAAATACAACATATAATGGATATACATTTAATGCAAATGGATATTTAATAGGTAATGATATATTAATAGAAATTAACAAAGTATTATATTATGTTGTTAATAATATTGCATCAGTACATAATCATAGTTTAGAACACAAACTATATAATCCTGCAACTTGTACAGCTGATGGTAATATAGAATATTTCTACTGCACAATATGTAATAGATTATATAAAGATAATGAATGTATTAATGAAATAACTAATGAAGATATTATTATAAAAGCATCACATAATATTACTAAATATGAAGGTAAAGAATCAACTTGTACTGAACAAGGATATAAAGCATATGAAAAATGTGCAAATTGTTCTTATACGACATTTACATATCTTCCATTAAAAGAACATACACTAACAGACTGGATAATAGATACTGAAGCAACATGTACACAAACAGGAAGTAAACATAAAGAATGTAGTGTTTGTGAGAATATTCTTGAAACAGAAACAATTGAAGTTTTTAATCATAACTATGAAAATGGAAAATGTACTATTTGTGGGAAAACACAAAACGCTTCTACAGAAAGTAAAATATGGCAAGATAATGGTTACGTTTATTTTGGAGAATATCCTCAAACACTAAAAGAAGAAAGTATAACAATTGTTAGCGATACACCAAATAGTGATGGATATTATTTAGGTAGTGATGGTGAAAGATACGCAAAAGTTACTGCAAAACCATATAGTAGTTCATATTATTTTAATGGCAATGCATCAAAAATAGTAAAAGGAACAACATACTATTTCAAAGTAGAACCAATTAGATGGAAGATTGAAGAACAAAGTAATGACACATATAAACTAATATGCGATTTAGTTATTGATTGTCAAATGTATTACTCATCTAAAAATGAAAGAACAATAGATGGACAAACAATATATGCTAATAATTATAAATATTCTGATATAAGAAGTTGGTTAAATAATGAATTCTTAAACAAAACATTTACTGAAGATCTTCAAGAATATATAAATGTAACAGAAGTTGATAATAGTGCTTTATCAACTGGGTATTCAGAAAATGAATATGTTTGCGAAAACACAATGGATAAAATATATTTACCAAGTTACGAAGAAATGTGTAAATATGCATATGGTTATAGTACTGATTCATTAGAAAAAGATTATGCAAGGCAAAAACAACTAACAGATTATGCCAAAGCAATGGGATGTAGTATGAATACAACTGATGACTATTACAATAGTGGCAGCTATTGGCTTCGTTCATCAACAAACTATATAGGTACATATGTACGTGGAGTAAGCACAGATGGTTATGTATTTAATGATTATATTAATCATAGTGGCGTTGGTGTTATTCCTTCAATGTCAATAACAAAAGATAATATTCCTTTTATGCATAATATAGTAAAGTGCGAAGGAAAAGAATCTACATGTACAGAATATGGATACGAACCATACGAAAAATGTATTGATTGTTCATATACAACATTTACATATCTTCCATTAAAAGAGCATACATTAACAGACTGGATAATCGATTCACAAGCAACTTGTATGCAAACTGGAAGTAAACATAAAGAATGTACAGTATGTGAAAATGTTGTTGAGACGGAAACAATAGAAGCAATTGGTCATAATTATATTAATAATATATGCACAAAATGCAATATTAAAAGGATTGAAGTTGGCGATAAAGAAATCTTAATAGGTACAGGTTATATCTATTTTGGCGAATATCCTCAAACACTAAAAGAAGAAAGTGTAACAATTGTTAGTGATGCACCAGATAGTGATGGCTATTATCTAGGTAGTGATGGCGAAAGATATGCGAAAGTTACTGCAAAACCATATCCTTATCCTTATAGTTCATATTACTTTAATGATAAAACAACAAAAATAGTAAAAGGAACAACATACTATTTCAAAGTTGAACCAATTAGATGGAAAATTGAGGCACAAACCAATAGTACATATAAACTAATAAGTGATTTAATTATTGATTGTCAAAAATATCATTCATCAACATCAACAAGAACAATAGATGGAAAAACAATATGTGCTAATAATTATGAATATTCTGATATAAGAAATTGGTTAAATAATGAATTCTTAAACAAAGCATTCCAAGAAGTTCTTCAAGAATATATAAATGTAACAGAAGTAGATAATAGTGCTTCATCAACTGAGTATTCAGAAAATAAATATGCTTGTGAAAATACAATGGATAAAATATATTTACCAAGCCGTGCAGAAATGCTAAAAGCAGAATATGACTATAGAACAAGTTCTGGAGAAGATACAGCAAGACAAAAGCAACTAACAGATTATGCTAAAGCAATGGGATGTTTTATGAATACAACTGATGATTACTACAATAACGGTTATTATTGGCTTCGCTCGCCTTTCAGCGACGACTCGGACGGCGCGTACTTCGTTCACTACTATGGCAATGTGCGCAACTACTACGTCTACGACGTCAGCATTGGCGTCGCCCCCGCTTTAACAATCCAAATCGACTAAAAGGAGATAAATCAATGGGGTTGGCCTCTCTAATCTTAAGCTTTAGCTTAGAGAGGCCAACCAGAAAAATTTAGAAAAAATGCCAAAAATAAGAAAAGAAACAGAATTAAGAGTTATAACAAGTACTAAAAAATTAGTTGATTATGTATTAACAGTAACAGAAAAAAGTCCTAAAAAGTATAGATACACTTTTGTAGAGAGAATTCATACTATATTATTTGATTTAGTTGAATGTCTTTATAGAGCTAATATTGAAAAATTAGGAAATCCTAAAAGACAAGAATATCAAAAAGATGCATTAGTATGCTTACAGTTACTAGATTATTTTTGTGATATTGCAGTTGATGAGAAATGTTTAATATTTAGACAATATGAAAACATATCAGAAATGATTTGTACAACAACTAATTTATTAAATAGTTGGATATTAAGTGATTTAAGAAGAATCAATGAAAAGAAATAATAATAATAATAATAATTATTATTATGGGGATAAGGTTGTAAAACTAGTGGAGGGTATTGGCTTCGCTCGCCTAACAACAACAACTCGAACAACGCGTACAACGTGAACAACAATGGCAATGTGAACAACAACAACGTCAACAACGACAACATTGGCGTCGCCCCCGATTTATCTTACTAGTAGATGAAATAATCTATGGATTTACAGAATAATATTTTAGGTAAAATATTACAGTTTTAAGATAAAGGAACTTTATTCCCTGTTATTAAATAACTAAATATAACCACTTGTACTAGTGACTTCATTAATGAATTTACTAGTTGAGCATAATGAATGTCAAGTGGTTTTCTTTTTTAAAGGAAGACTTATGAAAACATATGATGAAGTATTCACATTTAGAAATCTATACAAAGCTCATAAAAAGGCAAGACTTTCCAAAAGAAACAAAAAAGAAGTCATTGAATTTGAGTTAGATGTTGGTAATAATATTTGGAAGCTAAAAAAGGAACTTAATAATCGAACTTACAAAGTGAAAGATTATCATCACTTTATGATATACGAACCAAAGAAACGAAAAATAGAAGCATTATCATATAGTGATAGAGTACTTCAACACTGTATTGTTGATGAGTATTTGATGGAAATATTAGAAAGACATCTAATATATGATAATGGTGCTTGTAGGAAGGGAAAAGGAACAGATTTCTGCAGAAAAAGAGTTAAATCCTTTCTTACTTCCTTCTACAAACAACATAACATAAATGGCTACGTTTTACAGTTTGATATTCATCATTACTTCGAATCAATTAAACATAATATCCTAAAAGAAAAGATTAAGAAAATTGTTAAAGAAAAAGAAATCTTAAGTTTATTGAATGCAATAATAGATTCATATTCAGATTATGAAAATTCTGGTTTACCAATAGGAAATCAAACAAGCCAATGTTTTGCATTATATTATTTAGATGGAATAGATCGCCTCATCAAAGGAAAATATCAAATGAAGTATTATTCAAGATATATGGATGATGGCATTATCATATGTGAAAGTAAAGATAAAGTAAGAAGTTTATTAAATGATATTACTAAAGAATGTGAAATAATAGGACTAAAACTTAATGAAACTAAAACAAGAATATATAAGTTAAAAGAAGGATTTACGTATTTAGGTTTTAGATATATGATTTTATCTAATGGCAAAATACTAATGAAAATACCCAAAGCTAAAAAACAAAGAATAAAAAGATATTTAAAAACATTAGATGATACAAAAGATAGAATAGTTTTCTATAAAGATTATTTATTAAAAGGTAATAATTATATGTTTTATCAAACAATTAGAAATAATACAAAAAGGAAGAAATATGGAAACTAATAAACTAAATAATTCATTATTTGATAGAATAAAAGAAGTTCTTGAAGATAGAAAAATAATTAATAATAACGATTATAATAATGTTAAAGGATTTGTTAATAAAGAAGATAAAACTGCGGGTTATATTAAAGAATTATTTAAAAGTGTTGGGCTAGAAAGTAAAATCATTAGTAAAAATTATATAAAAAATAGTTTATCTAATAAAATTACTCACACTTTATTCACGTTCTTTTTGGGACTATTAGTATGTAAATTCGATGATTTAGAAACTAAAATAGAAAAAGAATATGAAAAATATTTTAAGGAAAAAGACAATATATTTCTAAAAGTATGGACAATAACTTCCATCTTTCATGATTATGGATATGCATATATCACAAAAAATAAAGACAAATTGCAAGGAATAGAAGAATTGTCAAAAATAAAGGTTGATAATAATATATTTGAATATGAGTATGAAAATGAGGAAATACGTTATTCAAGAAACTTGTTAGAAGCATATTTTAGTGAATTTGCAAAGAAAAAGAAAAAAGCAACAGACGAAAAAGATAAAGAGGAGTATTTAGAACACGGAACTATAGGTGGATATGTACTGTTTGATGAAATGATAAAGAATAAAATGAAGTTTAATGATGTTGATGATAATTATTTATATCAAAATATCTGTTATCGAATAATGGAACATAACATATGGAAAATAACAGATGATAATAAATTCTTTGATGAATTTGATAAAGAAAAAGTTCAAGAAGTTTATAAAAATAATTTTAAAATAATTTATGATAATGAACCTTTATTATTTTTATTATCATTATGTGATACGATAGAACATGTAAAAAAACTACACACAAAAAATAAAAAAGGTAAAACCGCTAATACACGTGTAACAACTTTTGCAAAGAAAATAGGATTTGAAGTTACTAGTGATAGTATATCTATAAATTATATAGATGTGAAAAAGGAAGTAGAAACGGGAATAAAAAAAAGGAAAGCAGAACAAAAAGAAGATGATCCAGAACCGGAAAATGAATTCGAGAAATGGAAAAGTGGTATTATAGGATTAAATGGATGGGTTAACGTTGATATCGATGATAGTGATGAAAAATGGACAATATCGAAAAAATCATAATCAGAATATCTATACTACAGTATTTATAACTAAAATATAAAATACAATAAATAATTAATATGCAATGCATTATACGAGGAAAATTATGAACACTAATGAAAATACTGAAAAAATAAAGTTTTTTAGAGGAGAGTCTAAAGAATATGAACAACCGTGTACACCAACGCTTTTTAGATTCTTGAATGGATGTAATAATTTACTATTACTTGAGAAGGCTTATTATGAACTTTCTATGAATCATATAAATATGTTTAATTTTACATCAAAAAAAGATGAACTATTGAAGTATATATATAATGTATGCTTTATGCAACATTATGGCTTTGGTACTAGGCTACTTGATATCACTGAAACAAAAGATGTAGCATATTATTTCGCTAGTTGTTCAAATTTTGATCGAGATGGATATGTTTATTCATTTGAGGTAAGTGAGGATATGAAGTTTTTTAAGAGTGCTGAAGCAGAAACAGTAAGAAGAAAGTTCTTATGTATTAAAAATATAAGTACAGAAAATAAATGCATTATCAATCTCATTGAGAATGAGACAGATAATGTCATTCGTTATAATACTATAACTAACAATGCAATATTAAAGTATGAAAGTTTATTTGATATTTTGCCAGAAAATATAAGATATCAAAGACAAAATGGAGCATTCATTGTCCCAGGCAACAGATTAGAAGGTGATAACATTAGTGATGAACATAATGTTATAATGGGGAAAAAAGAAAATCTAGTTAAAAGCATTGATAAAATAGATGAGTTATATAAACTATGTTTCGAAAATGATAAACATATAAATCACGTATATTTATTTCCAGATGACGATAATAGTTTATACCTTTGTTCTAGATATAATCTATTTATAAATAGTTACTATAATCAAAAAAGTAATTTATTTAAAAATATTTACACTAAGTTTTACCTAGATAATGATGAAAGTAAATATCCTAAAGAGCATTTTGAAAACAATTCAGTTTTATTTGAAGAATTAACCAATGAATATGCATTTTATTTTTTCTTTATTGAAATGAAAGATTGTTTATTCTATATATTAGAAGATGCAACTAAAATTAATAAGTTTTTCAAAGAAAATAAAGAAAAAACTATCAAAGAACTAATTGAACAAGCAAAAAAACTTATAAGAGGAAAATTATGAACTATAAAAAATTAATATTAATAAGTATTATTTGTATTATTACTAGGAATAGGTTGTAACAAAGATAATACATATAAACATGAAATTGAATGCATTGCTAGCAAACAAGCAACTTGTACAAAAGAAGGTAACATTGAATATTTTCACTGTTTAAAGTGCGATAAATATTATAGTGATAAAGAATTTACTAAAGAAAAAAACTCTTAAAGAATTAGTTATTTAAAAGACAAATTATATTGAGTCTGATTGGATAATTGATAAAAACCCTTCATATTGAGACAAGGAAAGTAAACATAAAGAATGCACTGAGTGTGGCATAGTAACTACAACAGAAATAATAGAAGCTAAAAATATTAAATATGCTTTTAAAGAAGCATCTATTCCTTCAAAAGGATTACTATTTTGATTTTCACCATAAACTTTATATAAAAACCTAATCTTAAAAGTTGCCTTATGTAAGGCATCTTTTACTTTGGAAAACAACTGTGAAAACTTTTTAAAGGATTGTTTATGGACTAAAAAATATCATAATGACTTTTTACTTAATTTTGTTTAGGTGAATCCTTTTATACGTGTATAATTATTATACAAAATTTAGGTATAAAGATATATAAAAATTGTATATTAATATATATAAAATCGTCTTGATAATAGTAGGCATTTGTAGTATAATTTATATGTTGTATAATACATTATACAACATATATAACATCATAAAAGGAGAAATTATGAGAGAAAAAAACAAGCATACTTATTCCCATTTAATGGGAGTTATTTTTAAAAAGGTAATTTTGATTGCAATAGTGATTTTGCTATGTGGTGCAATCTTTATACCACTGGAAAGTAATAAATTAAATGCTAAGATTGTAATCGAAGAAGATGAAACTGCAATACCAACAATTGATACTTCGACTATTATTCCTGGTTCAAAGCCAACAGGAACAACAACAGCAGCACAAGCAGCTGCAAATTATGTGACGAATTTGGCTGTTGATTTAACAATTCTTCCTGAAACAATAACACCTACAACTTCAACATTTTCGAATCTTTGTACAGGTGCTATTACATGGATTGCTAATAGAGCACTTAAAGAATTTACTTCTTATGTTATTTCAGAAGATATAGATGTATTGAGTGATTTTCTTATTGCTGTGCAAGATCCAGCAACAAGAGCAGAAATGCAACATAAAGCTCTAGTTAAAGAAATTGCTACGATTGTAAAAGATATACAAGTAAGTGTAAATAAAATATCAAGTCAACTTGATGAAGTAGCAGATGAACTTGGGAAATACGAAACAGCTAATGCGTATGAACGTGCAACAATTAGTTTACGTGATAATTACACACAAAAGTATCAAGCTGCTTGGTCAAATTATCAAAAAGTTGTAGAGATAGGATTAGAACTTGATAATCTTGAAAAAAAATATCCAGAAAGCAGTCGAACTGACTCTCAAACAGCTGAAATTGAGGCGTTAGAATATGCCCTTGAAGTTGCAACTGAAATGTATATTAGTACTGCGAAAAATTTGGATTTTCTTACTGATATCCAAACTATTTCAGGAACTTTTTGGGATCCTAACAATAAAACATCTTCTTATTTAGGAGCATACGAAGCATTCTTGCGAGAAAGATATACTTTTGAGCATCAAATAATTGACAATTTTGGAGTAGCTATTTCTTCTTGTGTCGATTTGTATAATGAAATATTTGTTCTTTATACTGAATATTATACATATTTAAAAGAAAAAGCTGAAGAAAATGGTGATTTTGAAACATATAAACTTTATACTGAAAATTATTTCAATAATATAAAATATAGTATTACGCAAAATATAAATGCGATGGTTGAATCTATTGGTGTAAGTAGTTGGTTAGTTGAAGATAAACTTACTCAAGATGAAATAGACCAAGCAATGGAAATTTATTCTGATTTTACAGAACCAGAAACTATCAATTATAAAGTTTCAATTAATGGTACAACTTATAACTCATATCGAGTAAGAGCAAATAAAGATCTTCAATATTATATTATTCTAAAAAAATCTTTTACAGGACGTGATTTAGTTACAGGTTATTCGATAACTGAAAGAACCAACGGAGCATCTAAATTTGTTCTTTATCGTCCAGAGTTTATGTTTAATGGACAATATACCGATGATGGTCAATTTAAGATGATATCATCACTTAAGGAACTTTCATTTATTAGTAATAGTTGGACAAATCTTAGAGCATCACTTCGTGATGATTATGGTGGTAATTTATCAGGCTTATCAGCTGATATAAATAAAGTTCTTTTGTATAATTTTGAATGGACAGAATCACTAAATGCTGCTTCAACTTATGCAAGTTGGCCGATGAAATTTAGTAGTATTGATCTTAGTAATATTGATGTTGAAGTTGAAGATGTAAAAGCAAGAGCAGTTTACGAAGGCAACACTAGTTATCAAGCAATGGTAATTTATAAAGATATTGTAACTTCTATGAGTTATGATAAGACTGGAACAAAAAAGATTAATGATGTGGATAATCTATCAAATAGAGTATTCCATGTATCTTATGGCCAAACATTTGATATATCTTCACTAACAAAAGATGCATCTAATGTTACTATTTATATAACAGGTTCAGCTACAATAAAATCTAATCCTAAAATTAAATTAAATAATTCGAATATTATTATTTGTAATACTGATGAAAGTGATGTTGTTGAGTTAGAGAACGTTAATGTTGTCGCAACAAAACTTAGTGAAGCAGCTTTAAAAATTAAAACTGCATGTACTGTAAAAATGACAGGTACTAACACATTTGTAGGAACAGCTAGTGTTAGTAGTACAACAAATCGTGATGAATTTTATATGAATTATACAAAAACGCGACCAATATTTGCTAGCCATGGAATCATGACTGATGGCAATGTTACGTTAACAGGTGGTGGAAAAGTTGTCGCAACAGGTAAAGATGGGGGAGCAGGTATTTGCTTTAATAGTGGAAATCTTACAATTGATAATCTTACATTAGAAGCAACTGGTTCAAAACTTGTTAATGACGTAATTACAGTTGGTGCAGGTATTGGCTCTTGTGTTTCATTCTATATTAAAACATATACTGATACAACGACATGGGTTGTATCAAAACAAAATACTTTCATTTCGAAAAATGGTTTAATTTATCGAGGTGACTCGGGAAAAACAGGAACTGGAGTACTTTCAATTGTTGATTCAACGGTTAGTGCTTATGGTAGTGATGTTTACCAAAATGCAAAAATCAGTAAACCAGTTACAGTTGAAGATATCGGTGGAGTAGAATTAACTGTTGGTGTCGATCCTAAAGGAGAAAGCGAAGAATGGCATTACTACTGTATGAAGGGTGGAACAATCAGAAATAGCACGATAACAACTAAAAGTGCATCTATAACTTCAAGAATTGATAAGAAAGATGTGGAAAATGTGTTTAATCCAGAAGAAATAAAGATATCAGCATTTACAAAAGGCTCTAACGGAGTTACAACTGATGGAATTTCTTTTAAACTTTACGGAACAAAAGGAGAAAGTGATTGGATTGAAGCAAGTGAGATTGGTAACGATAAAGGGGATTCTTCACAAACTGTTTTAGGAAAAACTGTTGGTGAAATAACAAAAGTTGATTTTAAAACTAATGCAGATAATGCTTGGTGGGCTGGTAAAATTACAATTGAATGCCTTTATAGTGAAAACAGTGTAACACTATACGGAGGAAGATGGATTGGCAAAGGTGGAAAAACACTTAAACCAACTGATAACGTGTATGCGGTAACTGTTAATACTGGAACAGAAAATGGCGCGGGAACTGATGCAGATATAACTCTTTATTTGCAGGATAGCAATGGCGAAAAAACTGATGTTGTTGAACTGAATGATATATCACAATTCTCTAATGCATTTGAGAATGGAGACTCAGAAACATTCTATATTTATGCTCCTGACAAATTCGCAGAATGCACTTATGCATATTTCTATTCAAATCATAAATGGGCAAAAGCCGATTGGTTATTACAAAGTTTTACAGTTGAAAAAGTTTTAGGAACAAGTGCCGATAACGGATTCACACACAATTGTGCTCAATGGCTTACAGAAGACAAAACCGTATGTTTTGGTAAATATTCAGGATATACTGGTCAATTCTATCTTGAAGTAAAAACATCAGACAGAAGTGGCGCAGGAACTGATTCTGCTATATATCTTACTATATATGGTGACAAAGGAGATACTGGTGAAGTTAATATTGGAAAATATGCAGGTGACGGCAATAATTTTGAAAGAAACGATAAAGATTGCTTTAATGTTGTATATGACAAAGGAACAGTAGGTACAATTAACAAAATAGTCATCCGAAAAGATAATAGTGGCGTAGGCCCAGATTGGTATTGTGATTACATTATCATAACTGAAAAAGTTGCCGAAGGACAAAAAGGTCAATGTGTTAAATTTAATTTAAACAAAAAACAAATAAAAAATAAAACATATACTTTCGATTCAAGCTATATATCATCAAGTACTCGTAAATCAGGCCAAACTGTAAATAGAGAAATTCTATCAAACCTTGAAAAGAACGATGATGGATCTTTCTCACTTGATGTTGATAGAACAATTGTTTTGAGCGAAGAAGCATTCACACTAATTTCTGAAAGTAATGCTATATTTACACTTAATATGAAAGATAGCGATGACAAACTACTTTATAGTGTAACATTTGATGGAAGTAAATTTGATTCACATACAGCACTAGAATTTAAGAGTGGATATTCATCAAGTAATGGGTATGCAATAATAGACTTCCTTGCAAACGCAAAACTTCCTGCTGGAACGACTTTAAAAGTCAATGCTGCACAACTAGGATTTTCTGATACTGATTCAATTTGTGTACTTGAAAAAGGAGAAAACGGTTGGAGTGATGAAGTAGAAGTCGAAAGCAAAGAAGGAATAGTAACTTTAAATCTTGAAGATGGTAAACAATTGCTTTTGAAAGCACATAATGTTGATATTCCATCAACTACTGAAACTGAAAAAGAAGGAAGTTACACGTGGATTTGGATTATTGCGGCAATATTCTTTGTTGCAGTGGTAACAGTAGTTGTTATATTGAGAAACAAAAAACAAACAAGGAAATCCGCTTAAGATTAGGCTTTGTAAAAAAATATTGTGATAAATCGCCCCTGTCAAGAACTCTTGTAATGAGAATAAGACCATAATTCAAAGCAAATAAACTTTGAAATTATGGTCTTTTATGTAAACTCGCGTTTTATCCTATGCCAACAAAGAACTTATCTCTATGTATTTTAGAATAGGGAAAATTATAGACGAAAATGCAGAATATGGCAACGGATTTATTAATGAATTATCGAAACATCTAAAATTAGAATTTCCTAACGCCAACGGATATTCTCCGAGAAATTATGCAAGAATGCGCATAATTTTATATTGATTGAAAAAGTAAAAGATTTGGATATGCGCATTTGGTATGCAGAGAAATGTATTGAAAACGGTTGGAGCAAGGTTGTTTTAGAACATCAAATTGATTTGCAATTATATGAAAGGCAAGCAGATTCATCTAAAAAATTGACGAATTACGAAAGTCGATTGCCTTCACCACAAAGCGAACTTTCTCGCGATATTATTAAAGATCCGTATATTTTCGAACTCGTGGGTTTAAAAGAAAAAATCGTAGAAAAAGATATAGAAAAGGCAATGCTTGAACAAATAAAAACGGTATTGCTCGAACTTGGCAAGGGATTTTCGTTTGTTGGAAATCAATATATGATTTCAACACCGAATAATGATTACTTGATAGATTTATTGTTTTATCATTTGGAACTTCGTTGTTATGTCGTTGTGGAATTGAAAAATGCAGATTTTAAGCCAGATTTTGTTGGACAGTTGCAGTTCTATATTACGGCTGTGGATGAAACGTTAAAAAAAGAACAAGATAATTCAACAATAGGATTATTGCTTTGTAGAGGAAGAGATAGATATTCGGTGGAATGGTCGCTTAAATCGACAACTGCGCCGATTGGTGTCGCTTCTTATGAAATAAGAAATTATTTACCGACTGAAGAAGAGTTAAATAGATATTTAAAATAAAATGGAGGCCTTGAGATAGAACATAAGTTTTTTATAACCATTCAAACAAAATGAAGATGTAAAAGCATAGTAAAAGTTATATTAAAATAATATTTATATGAATTGTTGACATATCCCATGAGATATGATAAAATTATTTCACCAAATCGGTGAAACGGAGGATTATAATGAAACAAAATTATTGTGAAAACCAATATATACAATTAGCAAAACAATTGTTTTATGAAACTCTTAATAAAATACCTTATGTATCAAATGTTGAAATAAGAAATATAAATACAAAAGATGAATTTGGTAGTTTTTATGCTCTTGTTAAATACTCTGATACTGATGATTCACAAAAATTTTGCATTGAGGTTAAGTCTAATGGTGAAAGAAGATATGTTAATACATTTATGGAAGTGGCTTCAAAATTTGATGATGCCTGTTATGTCTTTATGGCTCCATATATATCTGAATCTTCAGCAGTTAGTTTGATTAATAATTGCAATAGTTTTATGGATTTGTCAGGCAACTGTTATATACTAACAAAACGAATAATTATGCATTATCAAGGCAAAGAAAACAAATATCTCTTAAAAAAAGAGAAAAAACAATATTTTTCAAAGTCTTCTTCAGTTGCATCACAGATTATGCGAACAATGTTAGATAAGCCATATGAACGATGGGGAGTTAAATCATTATCAGAAATGACTGGTAAGGCAATCGGAACTGTATCAAATGTAAAAAACTTCTTAAAAGAGCGTTTATGGATAGAAGAATATCAGAATGGTTTTGAACTAAAAAACATTAAAGAACTATTATGTGAATGGTCAAAAGATTATCATAAAAAAGATTCACTTATATATGAATATTATTCATTGGATTCTATACCTGAAATTGAAAAACATATATCCGAATGGAATATGATTAATAATAGTAAAGTATATTTAGGGTATTTCTCAGCAGCTGATAGATATGCACCAACTGTTCGATATCAAAGAATAAACTTATATGTTGATTTACAGCTTCTAACAAAATTTATAGAATATTTAGATCTAAAACCAGTTGAATTTGGAGGTAATGTTATTATTACAATTCCTCACGATGAAACTGTAGAAATGTTTTCACGAAAAATAAAGGAAGACTATGTTACATCACCAGTTCAAACTGTAATTGATTTATTAGGAGATGCAGGCAGGGGAGAAGAGGCTGCAGAAACAATTATTTTGAAGGAATATGGTGAAAAAGTATGAAATATTAAAAGGCTACTTTTGAGAAATGGTTATGAAAAACATCATCAAAAGTATTTTACGTTTGTAAAGACAATAGTAATTGATAGTGCTTCACAACTGGAGGCAATTTTGCTTTTGATTGTCTTTCATATAATGTTAAAATTGAATATATTCGTCAGGATGGTATATTTGATTACGGACATATACGAGTTATTTCAATTGTACCATATATAATAATGAAAACTTTAACACTTGGCTGTGGTGAACCGAACTAGATCATTCTGGACCCATTGATAGAGTAAAATTTTTAGGCGCTACGGGGAGTGAAGCTTTAAGAATAAAACAAGATTCTTATCAAAAAGTTAAATATCTTGTGGAAAAGATAAAAAATTAATTGAAAAATTAAAAATAAAGTATTAACAAGCATAATAAAAGCTATTGATGAATTATGCTTTTTGTATTATACTATAATTGTAATTTTGTAATAATGAGGTAATTCTATGCTTATAAACGATAATCAATATATAGGTGTAATCGAATCTATAAAGACTGAAATATCCAAAGCTCAATATAATGCCACATTGCAGGTGAATAAAGAACTTACTTTGTTGTATTATCATATTGGTTGCATTATTAACGAGCATAAATCGTGGGGAAACAAGTTCATAGATAATCTTGCCAGAGATATTAAACTTGCATATCCGAGCAGCACGGGCTATTCGGTAAGAAACTTAAAATATATGGCAAAATTTGCCACAGCCTATGATGAACAATTTGTGCAACAAGCTGCTGCACAAATTCCGTGGGGGCATAACATTGTTTTGCTTGATAAGATAGCCGATGTATCAATTCGCAAATGGTATATAGGAAAAATTATAGAAAACGGTTGGTCGCGCAGCGTACTGGTTCATCAAATTGAAAGTGGATTGTATGAAAGACAAAAGGTAGCACAAAAGATAGCCAACTTTGAAAAGGTTTTGCCTACACCACAAAGTGAACTTGCTATGCAAGCGATGAAAGATCCCTATGTATTCGATTTTATTCCTCTCAAGGATGATATGGTCGAGCGTGATATCGAAAGCGCTCTTGTAAAAGACGTTACAGCTCTTTTATTGGAACTAAGCACGGGTTTTGCTTTTCTTGGAAATCAATATCATTTGAACGTGGGAGGCGATGATTTTTATATTGATTTACTATTTTATAATCTTAATCTTCGTTGCTATGTTGTAATCGAATTAAAAACAGGTGAATTTAAGCCTGAATACGCTGGACAACTGAATTTTTATCTTTCTGCCGTTGATGGTCAGTTGAAAAAGGAAAACGACAATCCCACTATCGGGTTGTTGCTGTGCAAAAGTAAAAATAATTTAGTTGCAGAATATTCTTTGAAAGATATGAGCAAGCCTATGGGAATTAGCGAATACAAAATAAGCAGCGTATTGCCTAAAGAATTAAACTATCAACTCCCATCGGTAGAAGATATTCAAAAACGTATAAAATAAATTAGTCTTATAAAAAATGTGGTTTTACTATCTGTAAAGAACTCTTGTGATGATAACAAAAGTTCTTGACAGATGTTTTTTTATTTTCACCGAAAAGGTACAAAAGACCTTTATATACGAATAAACATAAATAATCAAAAAACATCATACATTACTCTAAAGAAGAAAAACCTACTATTTTATTTGAAAAAAGAGTATTTAATCAAAATAAATAATATTGATCTTTTAAGAAACTATGAAAGTCGTCAAACCAGAAAAGTTTCTAAAGACTCAACAATTACATATTCTGGATGTAAATACTCAGTTCCAACTATTTACATTAATAAAATAGTTGAGATAGAATTTGATAGTAAAAAACTATCAATATATTATAACAAAAAATTTATAACTTGTCATACAATTTCAAATAATATTTACAATTATCATAAAGAAGATTTAATAGATGTTATGAAAAGTGATGTTTACAAAAATAAATCATATGAAGAGTTAGAAAAAATAGCTGATGCTCGTTTAGCTAGTTATGATAAATTAGGCAAGAAAGGTGGCAACTAAATATGCAAAAAACTAGTACAAGCGAATTATTAAGCAAATTAAACGAATATTTTAATGTATATAATAAATTAAATAACATAACTTATCATAACTTACAAAAAACAAAAAAATTAATTCAAGAAATTAGTAAACAGATTAATGTTAATTCGGAACTAACAAAAGATATAAAGATACATTTGTACACATTGCAATTAACATTAGAAGAAATTGATGAAATAATAAACAAACATTTAGAGGAGAATAAATAAATGAGTAAATTAACAGAACTTAGTAACAATTTAATAAATTTAAATCTGACAAAAATGAATGAAACATTACCATACATTTTAGAGAGAAAACAAATCGATAATAATATTTTAATTGATATATTGTATGAATTATCAACAAATGAATTACAATTTAGAGATGAAAGGGCAAAGCAAATTAATATAACAGTATCAAACTTTCTAATAAAGAAAGATATAAATGAATTTGATTTTTCATTTCAACCTTCGATAGATAAAAATAAAATAATGGATTTATTAACACTAAGGTTTTTAGATAAAAATGAAAATATTCTATTTCAAGGAATGCCAGGAACAGGCAAAACGATGCTGGCGTGCTGTATAGGAAGGGAAGCTGCAAGTAATAGGGTAAGTACATATTTTATTAATTGTAATGATTTAATAAATGATTTGAGAAAAGCAAAGTATGAAAATAAATTAGAACAAAAGGTGAAATTTTATAATAAATACAAGTTATTAATAATTGATGAAATAGGCTTCTTACCATTATCAAAAGATGATGCAAATATGTTTTTTCAGTTAATAGCAAAAAGATATGAAAAGAAATCAACAATAATAACAACAAATATACCATTTTCAAAATGGGGAGATACATTTAATGATTCAGTAATAGCAACAGCAATATTAGATAGATTATTGCATCATTCACATATATTTCAAATTGATGGACCTTCGTATAGGACCAAGGATATACTATAAATAAACATAGGCATTTTTGCACATGATTTCTCAAGTATAAATTACCATAATTATTAATACTAATTTTACTTTTTTTAAAATTTTTATTGACAATTACACTATTTGCACAGTTTAAATAGTGAAACTGTTATTTTTCGTAAAATAAAAAAATTTTATTTGAATTAAAAATGTTTATGATATTTATCATATCTAAATATGTTATCTCATCATATACTTAATGTGAACTTATACAGACTAATTCAAATAATAATATGATTATTTTTTATAAAAGACAAAAAAGTCTCACCATCTTCATTAACGAATAAAAATGAGACTATCAGTATTATTTTTTATTTATTATGTTTTTTATTTATCTTTCTTATCTCATCTTCTAAGTATTCATCTATGCAACTAATATTTTTATCTCTCACTTCTATGACATCAAATCCTTTTGATTTATAATAAGCTAATTTCTTTAATTCTGTTTTCATATATTTTTCATTATCTTCTAAGCCGAAAAATTCAATATAAATTCCTTTTTCTTTACCAAATGTTTTCCCTTCAAATGGCAAATAAAAATCAGGATAGTACTCTTCCTCGTTATCTTCATTAACAACTCTTTTTTCATAAATATGAAGTATTTGGGCTTCAAATAAGCTATCATCAATTATACGTTCTGATTTACTTCTCACATAATGACCATCTTTGCAACGATAAGACATAGGGTAAACTCTTCTATAATCAAGTATTTCGTCTGAACCGAATTGTTCTTCCTTGACTAAAACGCTTCTGTTATCAACTTGTACTGATGATTGTGCCTCTATTTCTATATCTTTTTTATTTTTAAGTGATTCTAAATATGCTTTCTTTTTATTCAACAAATCATCAGCATCTTTTTTTGATTTTTCAATATAATTTTTTTGATTATATTGTTTTTCTAATACTTCACCAATTGCAAGAAGTTTTAAACAAGCCGTTTTAGCATAATCCATTCTTTTAAGTTTAAAAATATTATATTTTAAATTATTATAATAATCTTTTGTATCTTCTAATGTATTAATACTTCCTTCTAATTCAGTTTTTATTCTATTTTTATCTACAAAGCAGTTATAACATAAATCATATTTTGCTTTTGAGCCGCATATTATGCATAATTGTTCTTCCATAGTACACCTCATAATTATTCTATCTTATTTAATAATTTTCTAATATTTACATCTTTCTTGTTTGTAACTTTATTTTCTATGTATTCTTTTTCAACTACTGAAGCAAAAACTCGAGAAACAGTTCTACGAGATATCTTTAGTTTCTAACTAATTGATTATGTTAGATTGAAGAATTTTTAATTAATTCTAATAATATTCTCTTTTCATTTTCTGTTAATTCATTATTAACAAGATTTTGCCATCATTTCAACTGAAATTTATTATTTTAACAAAAATATTTTTTAATAATTATTTATGACTCTAACATTAAACAAGTGTTTGAAATCGTTCTAGATGATTCAAATCCGACTGATTTTCCATCACTTAATGTATAGTTCTTTATATTAATAATATTTTATCATTTTTTATGCATAAAGTCCATATTTTTGATATTTTTATACGTTTATTTAAAAATTTAATCAGTATAAAACGTATATTTTTTCATAATTATTTACATTATACAACTTTGTTCATATAGTATTATTCTAATAATAATATAACACTATATGATAATATCATAATATACTCATATCTGTTAAATTTTTTTTAAAATAATAGTTGACATTGTTATTATAAAGTAATATAATATATATAGTTAGCAACAGCTAACTAATATTTAAACATAATGGTTAGCTTGTGCTAACTTGCAAAAGGAGGAAAACATATGCCTTTGTTTATAGCACCACTTGATGTGAATCTAAAGATAGCAAAAGTGCTAACAGATGAAAAAACAAAAAGACATTTATTAAATTTAGGTATAAATGTTGGTACAGAGATTAAAGTAATATCTCACACACCAAAGGATTTAATTGTGAAAATATTAGATACAACGCTTGCACTTAATAAAGAAACAGCTTTAAAAATTATCGTTGCTTAATGAAAGGAAGATGTGAAATGGAAAAATATTTAAATCTGTTTGTAGTAGGACAAAAAGGAAAAGTGAAAAAAATCGAAGCTGAAGGGAAAATAAAAAGAAGATTATTCGATATGGGAGTTACTCCAGGAACTGAAGTGGAACTTAAGAAACTAGCTCCTCTAGGCGATCCTATTGAAATAACTATCAGAGGATATGAATTAACACTTCGTAAGGACGAAGCAAATAAGGTATTAATGGAGGTAATTGACTAATGAAATTTGCTTTAGCTGGAAATCCTAACTGTGGGAAAACTACATTATTTAACAGTTTAACTGGTGCTACAGCACATGTTGGAAATTGGCCTGGTGTAACAGTAGATAAACGTGAAGGTGTCTATAAGAAGCTTCCTGAAAAAATTGATATTGTGGATTTACCTGGAATTTACTCATTAAGTCCTTATACACCAGAAGAAATTGTTTCAAGAAACTTTTTAGTTGATGAGAATCCTGATTGTATCATTAACATTGTTGATGCTACGAATTTGGAAAGAAATCTTTATTTAACTACTCAATTATTAGAGATTGATGCTCCAGTTATCATTGCTCTAAATATGATGGATCTTGTTAAGCAAGATGGTACTACTATTCTTGTTAAGGACTTAGAAGAAAAATTTGGTGTTCCAGTTGTTGAAATAAGTGCTTTGAAGAGTGATGGTATAGACCATTTAATGAAAAAGGCATATGAAATAACTAGGAAAAAACGCCTTGGTAAAACTGTTATTCAAAACAAAGAATTGGTTAATTTAATAGAGAATACAGAACGTGCTTTTACGGGAAAAGTGAAAAGCCCACTATTTCATGCTATTAAGTTAATTGAAAATGATGAAATAGAATTAAAGAGTCATCCTGAGATTGCAAAGGAAATTGCATCAATGAAAGAAAAAGTTGATACAATGGAATTTGAAGGTGACTTTGAAGCATTAGTTGCCGATGAAAGATATAAATTTATATCTGAAAGTTTCCGTAAATCGGTTATTAAAACAAAAAAAGCTGAGAAAATCACAAAATCAGATAAAATAGATAAAGTGTTAACTCACAGAATATGGAGTATTCCTATTTTCTTAGTTATCATGTTTGTTGTATTCCATTTAGTATTTTCAGAAGATTTACTCTTCTTAAATGGTTTATTTGGACTAGAAGTATCAAGTAAAGGTTGGGTAAACTTCTTTAGTGCTATGGGATATGAAGATTTAGTTGCTGAAGCATTAGAAGCAGGAGAAGTATTTACTGGTATAGCTATACCAGCTCCAGGTGTGTTCCTCCAAAGCTGGATGGGCTGGCTTACTGGTTTACTTTCAACTCTATTTGAAAGCTTTATGCCAGAAGGCACATGGTACACTGGTTTAGTAATTGATGGCTTAATCAATGGATTATCTTCAATTTTTAGTTTTATACCTCAAGTATTATTACTATTTCTATTTATATCTATTTTGGAAGATTCAGGATATATGGCACGTGTTGCTTTCATTATGGATAGAGCCTTCAGAAAGTTTGGACTTTCAGGAAAAGCTTTTATTCCACTTCTAATGGGTTTTGGTTGCAGCGTTCCTGCAATGATGGCTACTAAAACTTTAGAAGATGAAAAAGAACGTGATATGACAATAAGATTAGCACCATTCTTCAGTTGTGGAGCTAAAGCACCAATTTGGGCAATGTTAGCTACAGTTATAGCAGGTAGCTTCCTTGGTGACATATTTGTATTTACTATTTACTTATTAGGTATAGTGATTGCTATCGTTTCAGCAATCATTATCAAAAGCTTTAGTAAAAACTACGATGTTCCTCCATTCATCATGGAATTACCTAGTTATCACAAACCACAACTTAAAAACTTATTAGCTCACCTTTGGGAGAAATTTAAACATTTCTTATACAAAGCTTCAACAATCATTACTGCTTCAATTATCGTTATTTGGTTCTTATCGAACTTTAAATGGGCATTCTGGCAAGGAATGGTTGATATCGAAGAAAGTATGCTTGCTGATTTAGGTAAAGTATTAAAATATGTTTTCTATCCATTAGGATGGGCAATGGGAAGCGATGGTTGGAAATATTCTGTAGCTTCAATTACAGGTTTAATTGCCAAAGAAGATGTTGTTGCCACAATGGAATCTTTAGGATTAACAGAAGGAACAATTGCCTTATCAAATGCTGCTATTTATGCTTTTGCTTCTTACAACTTATTTACTCTTCCTTGTTTTGCAGCAGTTGCAACTGCAAAATCAGAAAGCAGCAAAAAAGGCTTTATTGTAACAATGATATGGTGGCTTTCAGCTTCTTATGTTATCTCATTAGTCGTTTACTGGTTAGGAACTTTAATTTCATACTCATGGATTCTAGGAATAGTAGTGATACTTGTTCTAATTGCCGCACTAGTATTTGCTGGAATATCAATTAGTAAGAAAGCAAAGAATAACCTTAGAACAAATTAGGAAGGTAACATAATATGAAATGGTTTGAACCTATCATTGCTATTGTTGCTATTGGCTTAGTGTTTTTACCATTTATATTAAAAATAATAGGCAAGAAAAAAGGTAAAGTGGTATGTAGTTCAAGGTGTTGCTGCTGCCCAATGCGAAGCCAATGTTGTAAAAACACTCAACAAACTAACAACTCAAAACTTACAGGTTAATACTTGTAAGTTTTTTCTTTACAAAAATGAGGAATTAAAGCAATGAAAAAAGATGGAAAATCCATCTTAATATTATAATAATATATCTTTGCCATAGTTTGAAGTACTTTTAAAAAACATAACAAAGTATATAGGATAATAAGTTATTTTATTAACTGTTTTAATTTCTCTTTCATTGGAAAGAACGACACCATGTTTAACTGGGTAATCAGAATTATTCAAAAAACGGTTAATAGCACTATGAATCATATAATCTCTTCCACTTTTGACTTCGATTGGCAAAACGCATAAAGCTTCATAATCATTTATGAGAAAGTCCACTTCACCATTTTTACGATTGTCATAGTAATATAAGTCGTGTTCCATAACTTTAAGTTCACTTGCTACAACTGTCTCATAAAGCGAACCAAGATTTATCGAACTAATACTATCCATAATAGGCTTAATATTATACTTGAATAACACATTTGAAAGTAATCCTACATCATTCATATATAACTTCAATAAATTCTTTTCTTGAGTTTGGCATAATGGAAATACTGGCGTTGAAACGGCTCTTACTTCGTTAGAAATACCACTATTAATTAAATAATCAAATTCATCTGTGTAATCAGAATATCGTTTTCCGTTTTTTTCTTCTATATCTTTTATAATAATTCTTTTTTTTACATTTTGCATAACTGAAGGAAGCATCTCATATATTCTTCGTATTTTAAGCTTTCTTTCATTATCACGTTTGCTTGCATCTGCTTTATAAAATTCTATAATATCTGTTTGAAGATTTCTTATTTTCATAACATTTTGAGTTGAAATAAATGTTTTAACACATTCAGGCATACCTCCAACAATTAAATATTTTTTAAATAAGTCGAGCAATTTATTGTGCATAGGAGGTTCAAGAGAAATTTTATTTTTGAATTTCTCTTCCAAAGAAAGTATAGCAGAATGTGAGAATCCATTAGCAATAAGAAATTCTTCGAAGTCAAGTTGATACATTCGTTTATGAAGAATAGAACCCATAGGGATAGAAGTAGTTTCAGATAATGCAATACCAAGTTGTGATCCACTTGCAATATAACTGAAATGGTTATCTTCTCTTAAAAATTTGAGTAGAGTAAAAAATTGAGGATATTCTTGTATTTCATCAAGAAAGATAATTGTTTTTTCTTTATCTATCATTTTATCACCAGCAATAGTGCTTAAAACAAAATAGAAATCTTTAATAGAATAAATGTTTTCAAAAATTTTATCTTTGTTTTTATCTTCAACAAAATTAATTTCAATGTAATTTTCAAATAATTCTTGAGCTACTTTGCGAATAATATAAGTTTTTCCAATTTGCTTTGCGCCATCAATTAAAAGTATTTTATCACTTTTAGATTCTAAGTGATTTCTAATATATGATTCAATCTTACGATATAGCATTTTTACCTCCTCGTATAATAATTACTATACTATATATTTATACATTTTTCAATACTTTTTACACTTTAAAAAACATTTTTCATATAAAAATAAGTAATAAAAAATACACTTTTCATATTAAATTAAGTAATAAAAAATACACTTTTCAAATTAAAGAAATAATGGTAAAAAAGACTCAAAAGGTTTATAATATACATAATGGAGGTTTTATTATGAGTTCATTTAAAAATATACGAATAGTTGATAACTTTTATCAAACATCATCTTTCTTTCCAATGCCTTTATGCTTAATAGGTACTTTAGATGAAAGTGGTGAAAAGACTAGTTTTGGTGCTTACTCTTTGTGTTTTCCATATTACATTGCTGGTAAAGATTATTATGCGATGATATTAGAATGTCGTAATACATCAAATACTGCAAGAGGAATACTAAGACATAGTAAGTGCTCAATTAATTTTTTAGGTTATTCGAAGAAATCATTCAAGGAACACGTTCGTTTAGGTTTTCCTGGAGATACTCCAGAAGAAAAAATGAAGGATTTTAAATTTTCTTTAGAAGAAGGTCTTATGACAGAAGAAACTAGTGAAAAACGTCCTAAAGTTATAAAAGAAGCTTTGCAAGTTTTTGAGTGTACTTGGATAAAAGAACTAGATAATTGTGAGAATGATAAAGTTCAAGATGAGTATGATGGACCATATCATAACTTCAATGGTATTACATCTAAATATGGTGCTCATTTTATCTTAAAAATCGATAAAATACTTATAAAAGATAAGTATTATGATGCTTTAATTAATGGCGTCAATAAAAAGAATTTCTGCCCTCTGCCAACTAATTGGGGATATCGTGATTCAATTAACTTTTGGTGCTCGGATTTCACAAAACCAAGTCCAGAACCAATACCAAATCGTGAGGTCGATTTAACATCAATTAAATATGCCGCAAACAGAGCTGATGATGTAGTTAAATTTTCTGATGATGCTTTACAAATGCTTGTGAAAGTACCAAGACCATTTTTGAAACTTGTTTTAAAGGGTTGTGTATCTTGGGCAAAAGAGAATAACTGTACTTTAATTACCTCAAAAGAAATGAAAATAATCAACGATAAACGATCAAAAGAAAAACAAAATAAGGAGTAACAAATGAAAGTATTATTAATAAATGGTAGCCCTAACCAAAATGGATGCACAAATAGAGCTTTAGAAGAAGTGAAAAAATCATTAAACGAAGAAAGTGTTCAGGCGGATATAAAATGGATTGGAAGAGATGCGATTAGAGGCTGTCAAGACTGTGGTGCTTGCAAGAAAATAGGAAAGTGTGTTTATGATGATATTGTTAATGAAGTGGCTAGTACTTTAGAAGAATATGATGGTTTTGTTTTTGGTACTCCAGTATATTACGCTTCAGCATCAGGTCAAATAACATCATTTATGGATAGGTTATTCTATTCGTCGGGAAGAAAACTAAAACACAAACCTGCTTCTATCGTTGTTTCAGCGAGACGCTCTGGCACCACAACAACTTTTGACCAACTTAACAAATACTTATCAATTAGCAGTATGCCAATTATCACCTCTTCATATTGGAATAATGTTCATGGAAATACTAAAGAAGAAGTAGAAGCAGATTTAGAAGGCTTACAAACAATGCGTAATTTAGGTAAAAATATGGCTTATATTTTAAAATGTATAGAAACAGGTAAAGAGAAAGGCTTAAAAGAACCTATTGATGATAGAACTTATCGAACAAACTTTATTAGATGAAATTTGAGCAAAATTATATAAAAATTTTCTTTTACATTAAATTTTGTGTTTTGAGAATATTATAGCAATTATCGAACAATCGAAAGCACGATCTATTAGAACTGTTAATGCTGAAATGATTGAAATGTATTGGCAAATTGGAAAATATATTAGTGAAAAAAGCATATCCTATCTCGAGCGGATTTTCAGCTCAAAACATATGGAGAATGAAGCAATTTTACGAAACTTATAAGGATAGCGAAAAACTCTCACCACTGGTGAGAGAAATTACGTGGTCGAATAACCTATTGATTATGTTGTGATGCAAGACAGATGAACCAAAGGAATTTTATTTAAGACTTACTATTGCAAATGGTTATGGAAAGAGAGAACTTGCAATGCTTGCTGATGGCAAGGATGATTAAGAAATTCTCGACAAAGATAAAATTTGATTAACAGAAAAACTAATAAAATAATAAGAATATCTAATATTTGGCAAAATTGTTTGAAATTTTCAGTTTATTTGAAGCTTTATGCTTTAAACAATTAAATAGCCGTGAAAAAATAAAAACGATTATAAAGAAAATTATAAAAGGATTGAAATGAATTCCATAATCTTACAGATTTAGCAAAATCAATTTTCATTGAAGTGAATGAATTGTTATAATGCTTTCAATGGAGTGATAATACTATAGTAATAATACTATTAGAATTAGAAAAAATAAAAGTGGCAAAATTCTGCAGCGATAAAACAATTTTAATGATAATAACAAAAACTCAAAATGCATATTAATAAAGCCCTAGATAAAGCCCTAGAATCAATCTAGGACTTTTGTATACTATATTTTTAGTAAATTTAGGATTACCAAGTTAAAATTGTAAAAATCTCCATTCGATAACTATGAGAAAAGAAAACACATTTTAACTATAATCGGATAGATAAAATCCCAAATCTAAATGTTTATACAACAAATGTAAATTAAATATTGGTGTAAATAGCACAGCAAAGTTTGTCTAACTATTTTATTGTTTTAAGAGATCAAAAAGATATCCTTCATCAGATTTATGTTTACTATGCGTGCGATGATATTCAGTAATTGACGAAACTAATAGGTTTATATTTTCCTTAAGGTATTCTTCATAAAACAATGTTGAATTATCGTATTTCTTATGATTTAAAACAATGTTTTGTTTGCAAAAGTCTTTCGGTTTTTGTTTTGATTTAACTTTTTCAAAATCTTGCGTTTTTCCTGCAACTATAATAAAAAGCATTTCCAGTTCAGGCTTAGTACAAAATTTTTAATGTATCTGAAAGTTTGTCACCAATACGATAAACATTAATGTTCCCATGATAAGCAACGAGAGCAGGTTTTAATTTTGTAGATGTTAGCTGTCTTGCGTGAAAAGGTCTCATATCAAGTAATTCATCACGAGTGAATTTTAACTTATCATTATCTAGAAGAAGATTTATAATCTTTAGTTCATTTGGCCCTTCACACATTACAAGGATTTTCATCATAAGAGCTCCTTTTTAATGCTCATAAGGTCGTCATAATTTACAGCAGTATTAAATACGTTGTTGTAAAATTGACGACTTTTAGATAGTTCAGTACGTATATTATAGTTTTCGTATATGTTTTCAGAAAATATTTGTTTATCTGAACGGCAGACAAAAATATTATCTTGGCGATTAAACAAATCTAAAAGTTCACAGTAATGTGTAGAAAAATAAAGTGTTGCATTAAGTTTATTTATAGATTTATCTTTATACAAATTAATGATATTCTCAACAAGTGTTTTGTGGAAATGGTTTTCAAGTTCATCGATAATTAGATCAAAACCAGATTTTAGCGAAGCAATAATGGTAATATAAAGTAAAAGCCCTTTTGTTGTTCCACCTGATAAGAAATATAAAAGCTCTTTATCAGAGATTATTTTATTTCCATTAGATAAAGTAAGCCTGTAATTGTGTTCATCAAGCATAGATAAACCAAGGATATTATCATCAAACAAATGAAGAGTTTTAGAAAGTATTGAATCAGAAAGTTCATATCTTTTTAATGCATTAAACATTAAACGATAAGTATCTACACCTTCTCCATCAGAGTTAAAAAACATAGCTTTTGTTTCTTTTTTCTTTAAGACAAAAAATACAATAGATGTATCTTCAGGAAGGATACCGATATTTTGAACGGGAACAAAACCTTCTTCATCGAAAATTGTTTTAGCTTTTGATTTGTAATATACTTTTTCAAATAATTCTTGATTGAAAAAAGCAGCTTTGTTGTCCAATGCTTGTGTAGAAGAAATATCAGTACAATATTTGAATATCTTACCATCGTGATAGAAGAAAAGTGTAAGATGAATGCCATTATATGTATATCTTTTATTATCTAGTGAAAAATTACCAAGGATAGAGTAAGCACAGTCAAGTAAATCCAGGAAAGTAGTTTTGCCAGAAGCATTTTTGCCAATAAAAGCAATTGTATTATAGGTAAATAAACCATCGGCTATTTCTTGAAGTTCATATTCCTTATCTTCAGTTGTTTTTTTTGATTTAGCAGTAAAGTCTAATATTGAATTGTTTTTTAAATTCTTAAATCCTGATATTTTTATATAAAGTAATTTCATAATCTTTACCTTCATATATTATATAACAAAAACTCAAAATAAACAAGTTTTTTGTTTAAGTTTATTTAAAATTATATAAATATGTACATTTAAACAAATAATAAATGAAAAAAATACGACAAATTTTATATATAGATTATGTGGCAAAGGAAATTACAAATGTCCTATGTGAAATATAATTTTTTGTTAGAATAATTGATACTTCCAATAAAAGATAGTTTTTGTAATGATATAACTGTATTGTAAATAGAAGTGATTTTATGGATTTATATAAAAGAGAAGAATGCTTAAAAATGAAAAATACGCAGGTAATGTAATACTATTTAAAACTATTAACGAAATTAATACTCATAGATATATTGAGAATATGTCAAATCTCTATAATCCTAAGTACCATGTTGTAAATAATCATTCAGCAATTATAAGTGCTAAACAATTTGAAAAAGTAATACAAGAAATTAAACGTCGTTCTAATGTATCATACGATGAGTATGGTAAGACACATAGAAAAGAAAGTAAATATTCTAGTAAAGCAAAAAACCATTAGGACTATTATCTTTAGTGGTCTTTATTTTTTAATCATTCGATATATTTTTTAACATTTATGATAAACTAAAAAAGTAGGCTATATAAACCTACTTCCCCCATAAATGGAATATTTGGATTCAGGCATTACCCAAGCCTTCCTATGGTATACATATTATATGTACATTATATATTATTCCTTAAAAACATAATTTAATACTAAAAAAATAATGAAATATTATCAAACTGTGTTTCCCAATCAATAGGAAGAATATTTATCAAATCAAAACTAATTGTACATTTTTCAAATTTTTTTATAAGTTTTGAAATTTTTTGTTTTAATTTATTCCTTTCAGATTGATTTAAAAATTTACTTATTGCATATATTCTAGAAAATAAATCTGTTTGACTTGTCATATTAAATGCTACTGCTTCTTGGCTTGATTTACTAACAATACTTGACGTAGTACCTATAACCCTATTATGGTGAGCACATTTATTACGCAAGTTTCTAACAGCATTTAGCCAAGTATCAAACTCTTTTGCAATCCTTTTATTAACATTTTTAACATTATACATTTTTGATAATATTTTGTTTCTGTGAACCGCATTTAAATATTCAAACAAAGTTACAATTGTTCCAAAATCAACATATTCAAACAATACCCAAGCAGGTAACTTCTCTTTATAATATTGACCACCTGTTCTATAATCCTTTAGTTCAGGATATTTTTTTACATCTGTTCTTATTGATTTTTCCTTTTCTTTTAGTTCATTAAGAAATTTAGGAAATGCAGCAATATTTTTGTTTCTTGATACTTTATTTTTTTCACTTTTTGAAGGAGTATAATAACTTTGATCCAAATAAAATGTAGGATTAGAAGTACTAATAGTCATATAATAGCTTACATAATTTCTAAATACAATTTCAACATTACGAATTATTTTAAATAACTCCATTTTTAGTTCATTATCAAACTCATATGGATTAAATAAAAATTTAGAATTAGGTTTTTTCTTTAAAACTGATGAGTAACTAATTGCAAATTTCGCATATCTACTTACTCTATAATAGCCATTTTTAAAAAGAAATTGACTCATTGCCTTTTTGCCAGAAAAAGTTATATATTTACCAATCTCTATTACCTGTTTATTTATATCTATTGCTACATTTTTCATAATTATCCTCTTATAAATAAAAAAGAATGGCATGCCACTCTTAATCCCATAAATGGAATATTTGGATTCAGGCATTACCCAAGCCTTCCCATGGTTCGCTAGTATTATATCATACTTTTAATTTTTTCAGTAAATAATATTTACGAAAACGTTTTCTATTTTCGATTAACACTAAAAAATATTATCTCCATCCTGATTCTTTTTTATTTGATCTTCAAAATCCCTTTGTTCTTCTTTGCTTATTTCAAGAACATCTTTTTTTACTATTTTTACAATTATATTCCATATCCTTGGTAATAGAAATGCTATGACTAATCCCATCACAATTTTAAACCACATATTACTAATAAAAATTAAAACTATACTTATAAGTGTAAATAGTATAATAAAACTATAAGAACAAATGGCATAGTTGTATAACTTGTAACCATATGAACTTTATGCCATATTTCTTCTGACTTCATACATATGTTTCTTTTTAATCCCTATGATCCTCTTTTTAAATATTGAAAACTAATTACAATTATTAAGTATAGTATCATCGAAAATATATTAAGAACTGTCACTTGTAATTGTCAATAACAAATTTAAACATTAATTTTTTTCTTTGAATTATATAACAAAAAAATAAACAAGTTTTTTGTTTAAGTTTATTTAAAATTATATAAATATAGATATTTAGATAAATAGTAAATGAAAAAATACGACAAAATTTTTTTGAGTATTAGAAAATGTTATATGAAGATTATGCGACATAAATAATTGATACTTCAAATAAAAGATAGTTCAAAACAAAATATCTAAAAATCCTAAGAAATATCCAATTTATAAGTCTAAAGGTTATTTTTAAAAGTATAATAAGCTATAAAACTATTATTTTCCCAAAAATAAGAAAAAAGCAAATAAAACAATAATTTAAAACGTTTACATTTCAAAACTCTTTGACATTTATCAATGTTTAATATATAATTTATGCTATATAAGTAAATGCGCTGAGCAGAAAAGAGTAACAATTTGCATTTGTCTATAGAGAGTTATCGTTTGGTGTAAGATAACGACAAGGAATAGTGAAAATCATTCTGTTAGCTGTCGTCTGAAAATAATAATAATTACTAAATAATTATTATGATTAAGATGGATCGTTTGGCACCCGTTAAAGTGCTGAAATGTGTTAGCATTTTCAAAAAGTGGTACGGGTAATTGCACTTTCGTCTTTTTGAACGAAGGTGTTTTTTTAAATCTAACTACTTAAACTCAGGCTTCTTATATGAAATTATATAAAAAAGGAGAAAAATTTATGAAAAAATTATTAAGTCTTGTTGTAGTATTGCTATGTGCATTCGCATTCTTAGGTTGTGGTGAAACAGAAGAAGAAACCGTCACATTCGGTATCTTAGGACCTTTTAGTGGAAGTTTACAAGTTTATGGCTCTTCAGTAAAAGAAGGAGCATTACTTGCTATTGAAGATTTAAATAGTAATGGTGGAATCCTTGGTAAAAAAGTTGTAGCTGTTTCTCAAGATGATGAAGGTGATTCAAAGAGCGTTTTATCTGCTTATAACAAAATGGCTGATGATATCGATTTCCTAATTGGTGAAGTAACAAGTGGTAACACTGAAATCGTTGCTGCTCAAATCAACACTGACAAAATGCCTACAATTACACCAAGTGCGACTGCAGCAGGTGTAACAAAAGATAGAGAATATATGTTTAGAGCTTGTTTCTTAGATCCTACACAAGGTGAAACAATGGCTTTATATGCTAAAGAAGAATTAAAAGTTACAAAAGTCGGTGTTGTATATGATGATTCTGATGATTATTCAAAAGGTGTAGCAGAAGCATTTAAGGCTGAAGCTGAAGAATTAGGTTTAGAAGTTGCTTTTTACGAAGGTGGTCTACCAGCTGGTAAAAATGATGAAAGAAATACTATGATAACTAAAATTAAGAGCGAAAATCCTGATGCTGTATTTGCACCTATTTATTATCAAGATGCTGCTTTATTAGCTCAAGGATTAAGAAAAGTTGGATATGATAAACCTTTATTAGGTGCAGATGGCTTTGATGGCGTTTTATCACAATTAGAAGGAACTGGTGATTATTCAGCTGCAAACAATGTTTATTTCTCAAATCATTACTGCTCTTCTGAAGCAAGTATTCAAGAATTTATAACTAAATATCAAAACAAATATGGAAAAACTCCAACTTCATTTGCTGCATTAGCATATGATTCAGTTATGATGGCTGCAAAAGCAATGGAAAGTGCTAAATCAACTGATAAAGAAGCTGTTAAAGCTGCTTTACAAACAGAAACATTTACAGGATTATTAACTGGTGATATCAAATTTGATGCAAGCGGTGATCCAATCAAAACTATCTCAATATGCGAATATAAAGATGGTGCAATGGTTCTAGCTAAAAAATATACAAAATAATAAAAATAAAAAAGCCTATTCTATAGAATTATCTATTTTATAGGCTTTCCTCATATAAAGAAAGGATATAAATATGAGCGACATTATAAATCAAATTATTCTTGGAATTCAAACTGGTAGCATATATGCCTTAGTGGCAATAGGGTATACGATGGTTTATGGTATTATTCGTCTAATAAACTTTGCTCATGGTGATTTTATTATGGTGGCTTGTTTTATGATGTATACTTTTTGGTATATGCTTGGTTTACCAGCAATTCTAGGAATAATTATTTCAATCCTTCTAACAATTGTTTTAGGATTGTTAACTGAACGAATTGCTTATAGACCACTAAGAAAAAACAATTCGCCTTCGATAACAGCTTTAATAACTGCAATAGCAGTAAGCTTACTTTTACAAAATTCTTTTCAGAGAATTTATGGTGGAGATCAAAAAATGTATGGAGAAATAATTCCTAGCAAACAAATAAATGTTGGAGGTATTTCTTTCGATAACATTTCAGTTATTACAATTGGTATTTCAATTTTATTTATGGTTTTATTATCTTTATTTATTCAGAAAACTAAAACTGGAAAAGCGATGCGTGCTGTTAGTGAAAACCCTGATGCTGCTCGCTTAATGGGAATAAATATTGATAAAACAATTGCTATAACATTTGTAATTGGTACATTCTTAGCAGGTGTTGCTGCTATAATGTATTTTATGAAGTACGGAGCAATTGAACCACTACTTGGATCAAATTTAGGTTTATATGCCTTTGTTGCTGCTGTTGTTGGAGGCATTGGCAGTATACCTGGGGCGTGTTTAGGTGGCTTTTTGATAGGTTTAATAAAAGTATTACCTATTATATTAAATATAAATAGTGCTTTCTCAGATATATTCTTATTTGGTATATTGATTATTATTTTAATATTTAAACCAGCAGGAATATTCGGAAAGAATGTTAGAGAGAAGGTGTAATTATGGATAAAAATATGAATTCAATGGTTCCATTATTTTCTCGAAAAAAACCTTATTTAATTAATTTAATATCTTGTATAGCTTTAGTTGCATTAGTATATGTAACTTTAGGTGCTGATTTCTCAAAATCAATTTATGTTAACCTAATAGGTATTAACTTTAGACAAATGTTAGGTTTAGCCTTTGTACTATCTTATACCATAATACTTGCTGTTTCGTTAAACTTATCTTCTGGTTGTTTAGGAGAACTTGTATTAGGTCATGCGGGATTTATGGCTATAGGAGCTTATGCGGGTTCTTTATTCCTCAAAGGAATGGGTGATGCAGCAACTAACAATAATATATATACTGTTTTAGCAATAATAATTGGCTTTGCTTCAGCTGGCGTTGCTGGAATATTAGTTGGTATACCTGCTTTAAGATTAAGAGGCGATTATCTAGCTATTATCACATTAGGCTTTGGCCAAATAATAGTAAAATTAATCGAAATATTTGATTTTACTGGTGGAGCTGCAGGTCTAAACAAAATTCCAACAAATAAAAACTTAATACTTTATGTTGTAATTGTAATAATTGTTATATCTGTTCTCTTTACTTTCATGAGATCAAAATATGGAAGAACAATAATAGCTATCAGAGATGATGCTATAGCTGCTGAAGCATCTGGCGTAAATGTAACGAAATATAAAATTGCAACTTTTGCCTTTTCAGCTGCTTTAGCGGGAATTGGTGGCGTCTTATTTGCCCAATATCAAGGAACATTAAGACCAAATGATTTTGCTTTTGACTATTCAATAGACTTACTTGTAATTGTAGTTTTAGGTGGTTTAGGATCATTTACTGGTTCAATCATTTCCGCAATCGTTTTAACATTATTACCAGAATCATTAAGATTCCTTGCTGATTATAGATTAATAATATATTCTGTTATTCTAATTATAATTATGTTAACTAAACCAGGAGGATTACTAGGAAGATATGAGTTCTCGATGACTCGTTTCTTACGTTTATTACCTCAAAGGATTAAGAATTTCCCAGCTAATTTCATAAAATTTATAAAGGGTATCCCTGAATTTGTAAAAGGCATTGGAAGAAGAATAAAAAGCCGTATCCCAAAAGGCTTAAACAAAATAAAAAATGTATTTAAGGGAGGATACTAGTATGGACAAAAAGATTATTCTTGAAGCAAAAGATATTAGTATCGAATTTGGAGGCTTAAAAGCTGTATCAAACTTCAATATAACAATTAGAGAAAATGAACTAGTTGGACTAATTGGTCCAAACGGAGCAGGTAAAACAACTGTTTTCAACCTTCTAACAGGAGTATATAAACCAACACATGGCGAAGTATATTTAGAAGGAGAAAATATAACTAAGTTTTCTTCTCACGTAAGAGTATCAAAAGGAATAACAAGGACATTCCAAAATATTCGTTTATTTAAGAAAATGTCAGTAATGGATAATATCAAAACAGCTTGTGGATTCAAAATGAAATATTCACCATTTGATGCAATCTTTAGAACTAAAAAGTTCTGGAGAATTGAAAAAGAAGTTAATGATGAAGTTAACGAAATAGTTGAGATATTAGGTTTAAAGGATTTCACTGAAGAAATTGCGGCAAATCTTCCTTATGGTATGCAAAGAAAGTTAGAAATTGCTCGAGCATTAGCTACTTCACCTAAAATCATTTTGTTAGATGAACCAGCCGCTGGAATGAATCCTACTGAAACAGAGGAATTAATGAGAACAATAAAACTTGTAAGAGAAAGATTTAATACATCAATTTTATTAATTGAACATGATATGAAACTTGTTATGGGAATATGTGAATGGATAACAGTGTTATCATTTGGCCAAATAATTGCCTCTGGTTCACCAGAAGAAATAAAAAATAATCCTGAAGTTATTTCAGCATATTTAGGAGAATAATATGTTAAGCGTTAGGAATTTAAAAGTAACTTATAATGGCAATATCAAAGCTATTAAAGGAATAGATTTAGATGTAAATAAAGGCGAAATAGTAGTTCTTATTGGAGCAAATGGAGCTGGTAAAACAACTTTATTAAGAGCTTTAACAGGACTAGTAAAAGCTGATGAAGATTCACATGCTAACCTAGATTTAACTGATTTAGTTGACAGAAGAACTCTAAACCGATTTGCTGGGCCTAAAATCACTGATAGACTGTTAGCAGTTTATGGGACAAGTGAAAAGGCATTTGAGAAAATCAAAAGTGATGAAGATATAACTTTAGAAGTTTTCAAAAAAAGCTCTTTTCTTAAAAAACGTAAGATTAATAAACTAAGATTCAAATATAATAAATATGCTAAAGCAGATATTCTCAAAGTTCCTTCATACGAAGGTATAATGTATGGCGTAAGTCACGTTCCTGAAGGAAGACAAGTTTTTGCTGGTCTAACAGTAAAAGAAAACTTAGAGATGGGAGCATTTAAACGCCATAACAACCAAAAGATAAAAGCAGATTTAGAAGAAATATACAAATTATTTCCAAGACTAGAAGAAAGAAAAAAACAAAAAGCTGGAACTTTATCAGGAGGAGAACAACAAATGCTTGCTATTGCTAGAGCAATGATGAGTAAACCTAAGATTCTCTTTCTTGATGAACCATCTATGGGTTTATCTCCAATCTTTGTTTCTGAAGTGTTTGATATTATCAAATCACTAAACGAAAAAGGAACAACAATTTTGTTAGTTGAGCAAAATGCTAAGGCAGCTTTAAGTATTGCTGATAGAGGATATGTTCTAGAAACAGGAAAAGTTGTTCTCGAAGGAACAGGAAAAGAATTACTCGAAAATGAGCAAGTTAAAACTGCTTATTTAGGAATATAAAATGTCACTAGATTTCTAGTGATTTTTTTATGGTGATAGGTATATAAATAATAATTCATTTTTTCTTTATTATTTATAGAAAGTATTGTATAATTATGATATAGATATTTGGAGGTAGAAATGATTGATTTGTTCAAGGTTGGATATAAAATATCGCAATACAGAAAAAAACTTAATTTATCACAAGAAGAACTTTCTGAAAAACTACATTATACAAAAGAAGAAATTGCAAAGATGGAAAATGGTATAATTGCACCTACTATTGATAATATATTTGAACTTTGCAAAATGTTTAATACTAATTTTGATGATTTATTATGCTTAGATGAAATGAGAGTAGATGATGCTTGTTTTTTTACTACTTTTGGAAGAGAAAAAGCAGTCAATAACATTGTTTCAGGAAAAATAAAAGTTAATTTACCAGAAATTTTTTCTGAATTCACTTATAGAGAAAGAAGAAGATTACTAAATAAACTTAAAGATAAGAAGTTATATTGTGATTTGACACAACTTGCTTCAAATCTAACAGAAGAAGAAAAAAAGTATTTATTTGGAGAAATATAAAATGAAATTAAAAAAAGTTGTTATCAATGATAATGAATACTATAAAAATGAAGACGAAGAAAACAAAAATGCTGAAACTAAATCAAATGATAGTTATACTATATTAAATATTAATGATTTTTTTGCTTTGGATGATGAAGATGATGACGTAGATAACTGGGAAGATGAAGATTGGGATGATGAAGATTGGGAAGATGACGATTGGGAAGATGATGATTGGGAAGACGAAGATTGGGATGATGACGATTGGGAAGATGATGATTGGGAAGATGACGACTGGGATGATGAAGATGACGACTGGGATGATGAAGATGACGATTTAATTGTGGAAACATTTGAGAATCCACCAATAAAAGCAAATCTAACAGCAGGTGTAAGGTTTATAGAAAGAGTAGCTCTAGATGAAATTATAGAATTTTATATGGAGGAAAAACTAAAAGTTTTAAGTGGGAATATTTTATCAATTATTCCATTTGTATCAAAAGAAACCGCAAACAATTTGTTTTTATGTGCAGTTCAAAAAGGTGAAACAATAGAACTTGGCACTATTGTAAAATATATATCAAAAGAAGTTCTAGAAGAATTTGCTGATTTATATATGAAAGGTAAAACAAACTATGCCAAAATATATATACCATTAATCGCTTCATTCTTATCAAAAGAAACTGTGACTAAAATGTTTATAAATGAAATGGAAAAAGGAACATATTTTGAACCTCATACAATGGCTCCATATGTATTAAAAGAAGACCTTGATGAATTTGTTAATTTGTATATGGCAGGTAAAACAAATTGCGAAAATATGAATATGTCATCAATAGCTTCTTTATTATCAAGGGAAGTTGCAGGAAAACTATTCATTTATTTAGTTCGAAGAGGAGATAATGTTTCTATTCATCAAATAATTTCATATATACCACGAGAAGAACTTGAAGAATTTGTTGATTTGTATGTTTCAGGTAAAACGAATTGTGATAATGTAAATATGAGAAAACTTGCTCCATATATATCAAGAGAAGCAATTGGTAAATTATTTATTAATGCAATAGAAAAAGGAGAAGATATTGATATTTATTCAATTATTCCTTTTATAGGGGTTAGAACCTTAGATAAACTTGTTGAGGGATATGTAAATGGAAAATATCAAAATATTGATTTAAATAAGATATATCCATTCTTAAGCAAGAAGTCAGTTACAAAACTTTTTACCTTTCTTTCAAAAAATAAACAAGAAAATTGTGAATAACTACATAAAAATGTACTATTCACATTTTTATTTTTGAAAATTAAAATATTGTTAATAAAGCAAGAAAATGGTATAATTATTACGTAAGCGCTAACAAAAGCTTTAAATTATATTATATGGAGGTTAAAGTGAGTAAAACAAACAAATTTATTATTTTAATAATATCAATATTCTTTCTTGCTATTTTCATAAGCTGCAAAGAAGAAAAATCAGAATTATTGCTATTAAAAGAAAGTTATTCATTAGTAGAAGGTGAAAGCGTAAAAATCGAATATGAGATAAAAAACAAAAAAGATAATGATAAAGTTACAATAAAATCTTTAAACGAAAGCGTTGTTTTAATTCAAGATAAGTATATAATTGCTCAAAAAGAAGGAACTTGTGAGATAGAATTATTACTTGTTAGTACAAATGATAAAAAAACAATCACGGTTACAGTAAATAAAAAAATAGAAGAAGCTAAAGAAGAACTAATAGTTAATCAAAAAGAATATACTTTAGAACTTGGTGATAGTATATCATTAGATTTTGAAACTAAAAATCTTAAAGATGGTACTAAAGTAATTATAGAAACATCAAATGAGGAAATAGTATCAGTTGAAAATAATAGTATTATTGCAAATAAAGCTGGAACAGCTATTATAACAATATATTTATCAAGTGATATGCAAAAGAAAACTATAACTGTAACAGTTAATGAACCACCCAAACCATCTATTTCAATTGCTAATAAAGGTGAAAATGTAAGCTTATATGGCTTTTTAACACTAATTTGTGATATAGATAATGCTATTAATGATGATTATATCATTGAATCATCAGACGAAAGTATTATCAAAATAACAAATGATGGCCTATTAGAAGGTATATCTTTAGGTAAAGCTACAATTAAAGTAACATTAAAAGAAAATACTGAAGTAACTTGCGAGGCTGAATTTGAAGTTACTATTGATCCAATGATTATTATGGATAAACTTAATATTGCCGATGTTTTAGTTAAAGATGTTGTAACATTTGGGGAAAATCCTAAAGAAAGACATCAAACAGTTTTAGGAAGTGTATTAAGATATTCATTTAATGATTTAAATATCATAAGTCAAATAGCTCCTATTGATGAGAATCAGTACACAGGACAAGTTGCAACTGAAGAAATGCTTGAAACAGTTGAACCAATGAAACTAGTTAGACCTGGAATATATTTAGAAGAATTAAAGTATATTATATATCATGATACGGGTAATATAAATGCTGGTGCAAATGCGAAAATGCACGCTGATTATATGGTGTCAAGTGGAAATAGAAATCTAAGAGCCCGTTCATGGCATTATACTGTTGATGAAGATGGCATTTACCAACAAGTACCAGATAACGAAATCACATGGCAAGGTGATTCATATGATGCTTATGCAAAATCAATTGGTATCGAAACTTGTGTCAATTATGGTTCTGATTTGTATCGTGTATGGCTCAATGCCGCAAAACTAATGGCTAGTTTAATTGAAAAATATGGTTTATCAATTGAATGTATAAAGCAACATTATGAAATGAGTGGCAAGAATTGTCCTCAAACTCTACGTGAAAACAATTTATATAGTTACGCAATTTCCCTAATCGAAGGAGAAATACTCTTCAATACATATATGAAAGATTATAAAGTAACTTTTGAGTCGCTTTCACCAGAATATTTAGATAATACTGGAAAAGTTATCAAACAACCAACCCAAACAACTAGATTAGCATATAAAATAGAAATCACTGGAAAAGGCTATAAAGAATCAAAAATTTATTATTCAGTAATTGCTGGCTCTGAGGATTCAAGCCCTATTTCCTCAAGTATAGAAGAAATTGAATGTGCTAATAACTTTGATAAGAAAGTTATTGAAATTGGTGATAATGTTACATTAGCTGATGAACAGAAAATAGAAGAATTAGTTAATGAATATTATTCATATAATGAAAAAGTTCAAACATTAATCACAACAAAAGAAATATTGTTTAAAAAGGAAGAAGAACTATTTGCCTTATATAATATCAAAACAGATATTTTAATTAATGAAGTTTTTATAGGTGCTTTAACAGACAAAAGATATTATCGATATATTGAATTATATAATCCAACAGAAAACAATATTGATTTAAGTAATTTCATAATAAAAATTAACGAAATAGATTATAAAATAGAAAAAGGCATAATAAAAGCAAATGGCTATTATTTAATAGCAATATCTAAGAACTTAGCAGTTTCTGAGGATTTATCAATGGATAGTAATAAAATAGAATTGCCTTTACCAGATTATGTGATTGATTGTACTACTTCAGATAATATGTGTATTAGTTTGCTTAATGGTGATAAAGTTATTGATATGCTAGGTATAGGAAATATAGCAGGTGAAGGTACACCAGTTTCTTATAGTAATAACTTAAGTATTTCTCGAAAACATAAGATTGATACAAATGATAATAATCGAGACTTTATAATAGGAAGTCTTACACCAACTAATAGTAATTTTGAAAGCCTTTTAGAAATAAAAACGGTAAATGAAATATTAGCTTATATATTAGATTATGAAATTATTTTCTATAATAAAGATGTTAATAGTGATAATTATGATGAAATAAATGATTTCTTTAAGAAATTCAATGATATTTCAGAAGAAGTGAAGGAATGTATCAAGAAAGGTAAACTTCTAAAAAGTATTGAAGCTAATTTAATAGGTTTCAAAGATCCTGATATGAAAGTCCTATATGAATTAGTTTTAGAAATTCCTGAACAAATAATTGATGATTATAGTTTTCCAAAATATGAAGGTGTAGTATTTAGTTATGCAAATGGCGAAGATGAAAGTTATTTTGATATTGCAAGTGGTAAGTATTTAAAGACAAGTTACGAATATAAATTAATTAAACTTGTTGCTTCGTTAAACGATAGCAAATTAGAATTCGAAATTAATTTTGGCGTAGCAAAAGAAACTGATACAATCGTATATTATACAGGTGAATCTAAACCATCTTCTGGAAAAACATGCGATGGCAATGGTACTTATAATACTCAATTAAGCGCAACTGGTTTTGGTGGAGTAGCTATTAGAGTTGATAACAAATTATTCTTTATTGGTAAAGACTCATTAATCAATTTAAGTGCTCCGAAAAATGGAACATTACTAACAAAAGAAGAGTTAAGACCATTAAAAAATGATACAACTATCAATAATTTAGGAATTGTATTAGGAGCTGGAAAAGCATATAAAGGTGCAGGAGCTCTTTATTACAATGCTACATCTGAACCACTAAAATTTGATTTAAGTGATACTTATGGAAGAAATAATAATGGATCCTATGGTTATGCTAAAATAATATTTGCGATTAACGAAAAAGGAGAATATGCTGTTTCAAAAATACTACCTGATACTGGTACTAATGATTCAACAACTAATTACATTTTAACTTTAAACCCTGGTGAATATTTGTGGTGCCCTCACACATATGATACAAGGGAAGAAACTGGTACATGGCTATCATATCCTGGTGCCTCAACAAATAGTGGTATTTTAACACTAGGCAAAGAACTTGAAATTATTTATTATACGAGGAGGTAAGCATTTATGAATAGAATAATTACAATTGGTCGTGAATTTGGTAGTGGTGGAAGAGAATTCGGTAGAAGACTCGCTGAAGAACTTCACATTGAGTACTACGATAAGGAAATCATCACTGAAATCAGTAAACATACTGATTTATCAGAAGAGTATGTTAAAGCAGTATTAGAAAAGAAACCTCACAATTTGTATCCAATTACTGTTGGTCAAAGTATGACTTTCTTTAATGATTATCATACAAAACAAATTCAATCAGTTTTTGCTGCACAATGTGAAATATTAAAATATTTAGCTGATAAGAGCGACTGTGTAATAGTTGGTAGATGTGCTGATTACATTTTAAAAGATTATAAACCATATCGTATATTTATTCATGCTAGTATGGAAAGTAAAATCAATAGATGTTTAAGTCGTAAAAATGAACAAGAAGATTTACCAATCAAAAAACTAAAGAAGTATATTAAAAATGTCGATAAAGATAGAGCAAAATATTATGAGTTTTATACTTATCAAAAATGGGGAGCTAAAGAAAACTATGATCTATGTATTAATACTACTGATACAGTTATAAAAGATATTGTTCCTGTAATAGCAAAGATATTTCAAAAATAAAAATAAAAATTATTTTTAATTTCATTGACAAAGAAAAATAATTATGGTAAAATACTAGTATGAGGTGACAAGATGTACTACAACTCGAAAATAAGAGAAATAATTAAAGAAGTTGTTCTAACTACTTTTACTCATCCCACAGCAGAAGATGTTTATTTAATTTTGGTAAGCAAAGGTTACAAAACTAGTGTTAGCACAGTTTATCGTAATCTTCATCAGCTTAGTGAAGAAAATGTCATCAAAGAAATTGTAATGCCCAATGGCAAAACACATTATGATGGAAAAATGATAAACCATCAACATGCTTATTGTGTAAAATGTAATCAAATATTTGATATAGAAACAAATATTGAAAAATTAGATGAATTATTATCTGATATGACAGGAATGAAAATTGTTGATAAATCAGTAATTATTCGAGGTGTATGCAAAGAGTGCCAAAACAAATTACATAAGGAGGAACAATAATGAAGTACAAATGTTTAGTTTGTGGACAAATAATTGACACTAATGAGAAGTGTCCTATATGTGGAGCTGGTCCAAATAAAATAATTCCATATGTGGAAGAAGAATTAGCTTGGGCAGATGAACATGTTATCGGTGTAGCAAAGGGCGTTGATGAAAAAGTATTAGAAGGTTTAAGAGATCATTTCAAAGGTGAGTGCAGTGAAGTTGGTATGTATCTAGCAATGGCTCGTCAAGCTTACAGAGAAGGATATCCTGAAATAGCTGTTGTTTTAGAAAAAATAGCTCACGAAGAAGCTGAACATGCCGCAAGATTCGGGGAAATGCTAGGAGAACTAGTAACTGATAGCACTGAAGAAAACCTAAAGAAGATGTTAGCTGGTGAAAATGGAGCTTGCAAGAGCAAGAAAGAAATTGCAACACGTGCTAAACAATTAAATTATGATGCTATTCATGATTCTGTTCATGAAATGTGTAAAGATGAAGCTCGTCATGGAAAGGCATTAGAAGCTTTATTAAAGAGATATTTTAAATAATAACAAAAAGTCAAGCGAAACGCTTGGCTTTTACTTATGCTTTTTATAATATGCAATAGTTTGTTTCAAGGCTAAATCTTTTTCAACTCCTGCTAGACGCATTTTATGAGCATAAGCTAAAAGTTCAGAAAAATAGGTATCTGGTTTAATACCAGAATCTATTAAATCTTTTCCTGAAACAAAAGGTTTACTCATTGTTTCTTCGAAAATCTTTAATCGTGAATACAAGTATTCGGAATTATCAGGGATCGTTTTTTCAGTAATGCGTCCTTTATTATCACATTCAGAAAGAATAATCAAATCTTTCGGATTGAGAGATTTATCAAACAAAGCATTAGTAACTTTAATTGAAGAATTTTCTTGAGCATATTGATTAGGCTTCATGTGAAATTCTACCATATTTAAAACATATTTTATAATATCTTTTTCATTAGTAATTCTTTTTAAAAACTTTAAAGCAATATCTTTTCCAACAATATCATGTTTATATGAATGAATAATACCATTTTCAATGTAACTACATTCACTTTTACCAAGATCATGAGAAAGACACGCTAGCATAAAAGCTGTTTTATTGCTAACTTCATCAAGCCTTTTAGCACCTTCATCTAGAACCATCATTGTGTGATTCCATACATCACCTTCTTTATGATAATCACTTCTTTGGTTTACATCAATTAAATCAGCGATTTCTGGAAACCAATAAGATAATTGATTCATTTTTCTTAAGTTATCAAAGAAAATAGATGGTTTAGGAGACTTAAGAAGAGCTTTTTGAAGTTCTCCGAAGATGCGTTCTTTTGAAAGAGATGATATATCAATGCTCTTGCAAAGAGTAATGGTTTCATCAGCTATATCAAAAGAAAACCTTGAAGAGAATTGTGCAGCTCGTAATACTCTTAAAGGATCTTCAATAAATCTATTAGCATCAATGTGACGAATGATATGATTATTTAGGTCACTAATACCATTAAACTTGTCTATTATTTCACCAGTAAGAATATTCTCCATCAAAGAGTTAATCGTAAAGTCCCTTCGTCTTGCTGCTTCGTATTCACCGATAAAGGGATTAACATCAACATCAAAATCATAATGATGAATACCAGTTTTCCTTTCACTACGTGGTAAAGCAATATCAATATCAAACCCTTTTATATTATAAATACCAAAACTTTTTCCAAACTCTAATTTTCCACCGATTTTGTCTAAAATTTCTTCGAGGCTTTCTTTTGTAGTATTGTGTATTTCGATATCATAATCCTTGTTATCAATTCCTAAAAACTTATCTCTAACATATCCACCAACAAAATATGCTATTCCACCTTTTTCTTTAACTTTAGATGCTAAAGTATAAATTATTTCTTGTGTTTTATCCATATAAACCTCATAACATTCGATAAATATAGTATATCATTATTTGTATTTTTTTAAAAGTTATTATCATTATATATTGACATTATTATTAAAAATATATGAAAAAATAGAAAAAAGTGGTTGCTTAAAGCAATACCACCTTTAAAATTTATTATTTCTTACTTACAAAATGTAAAGCAGAAACAAGTATACCAATGATAGAAAGCAATGCACCAATAACACTACCAATACCTAAAACATAATTTAGTTCAGTAAATGTAGAAACACTTGATGTACTTCCACCTAAAGCAGAAAGTGTTGTTGTAACGCTTGTTACTGAAGGAAGTAAGAATAATAAAATACATGAAGCAATAAAACTTATACATGTAATAAATCCAGTTAGATTTTGTTTCTTAAGAACAAAAACACAAATTACAGTAGCAATTATAGGTAATAAATATCCTAAAACAGCTAAAATAGAAAAGTTAATTTTTGCTCCTCCACCAAAACCAAATAATGAAGCTGAACCTAGGTTCTTTCCGAACATAACTTCAAAGCCATTATAACTATCATTACTGTTTTCCGCATTATAAGCTACAGCTGGTAATAATGCCGTTAATACAATTGCAAGAGAGATGATTAGAAGAATTAGTGTACCATATTTGGTAATTAATCCTTTAGATTTTCTTTTTGCCATTTAAGTATCCTCCTTTTTATATTTTAATTATAATATACTTTAATTAATTATTCAAGGAGATATTTAAGAAAAAAAATTAATCTTGACACAAGTATGAAGGTGGTATACAATAATTTTATACGAGGAGGAAGAATGAAAAATGGTTCTTAAGAATAAAAAGATAAAGATAGATATAAAGAAATTATTAATTTTATTATTTATATTAATATTAGGAATAGGATGTAATAAACAAGATAATTGTAATCATAATTTTGTTAATGGAATTTGTAGTATTTGCAAAACTGAGGAATTTTCTGAAGGATTAGCATTTACTTTAATAAATAATGAATACTATGAAGTATCAAGTGTAGGTAGTTGTACAGATACTGATATAATTATACCAAGTATATATAATAAAAAACCTGTAAAAAGCATCGGAAATGAAGCGTTCTATGAATGTAGAAAAATAAGAAGCGTAATTATTGGCAATAACGTAACATATATAGGAAATAATGCATTTACTTGTTGTGACAGCTTAATGGAAATAACAGTTCCAGAAAGCGTAATGAGTATTGGAGATGATGCTTTTTATGCTTGTGATAGTTTAAAATATAATATATATGATAATGCTAAATATTTAGGTAATAGCAGTAATCCTTATATGGTGTTAATGAAATCAACATCACTAAGTATAACAACTTGTACTATAAATGTTAATTGTAAGTTTATATATGGTAATGCATTCTATGGATGTAATGATTTAGAATATAACATATATGATAATGCTAAATATTTAGGTAATAGTAGTAATCCTTATATGTGTTTGATAGAAGCAGTATCAAACAATATAACATCTTGTACTATAAATGATAATTGTAAATTTATATATTATGAAGCTTTCTATGAATGCAACAACCTAACAAGCATAGTAATTCCAGAATGCGTAACAAGTATTGGAAAATTTGCATTTGGTAAATGTAATAACTTAACAAAAGTAACAACTTCCAATAGCATAACAAACATAGAAGAATTTGCATTTTTTGAATGTAATAACTTAATAGAAATAATAATTCCTGATAGTGTTATAAGCATAGGATATTCTGCTTTCAAAGATTGTAGCAGCTTAACAAGTGTAACGATTGGAAACAAGGTCACAAACATAGGATATCATTCGTTTGAAAATTGCAGCAGCTTAACAGAAATAACAATCCCAGAAAGTGTAACAAACATAGGAGAATGTGCGTTTGAAAATTGTAGTAACTTAATAAAAGTAACAATTCCCAATAGCGTAACAATTATAGATGCTTTTGCATTTCGTGAATGCGACAATTTAGAATATAACATATATGATAATGCTAAGTACTTAGGCAATAAAAAGAATCCTTATTTATGGCTAATAGAAGCAACATCAAAAGATATAGCATCTTGTACTATAAACAAAAAATGTAAGCATATATGTTATGGGGCGTTCTCTGATTGTAACAGCTTAACAAGCATAACTATTCCTAAAAGCGTAACAAGTTTAGGTGGTGCAGCGTTCTCTAGTTGTAGCAGCTTAACGAGTGTAGTTATTGGTAATAGTATAACAACCATAGAAAATTCAACATTCCATAACTGTAATAACTTAAAAGAAATAACAATCCCTCAAAGTGTAACAAGCATAGGAAATTCTGCATTTCAGAATTGTAAAAACTTAACAACAATAACTATTCCTAATAACTTAATTAGTATAGGAGATTGCGTATTTTCTAACTGTGAAAATTTAACCAAAATAACAATTCCAGATAGCGTAACAAGCATAGGATATGAAACATTTTCTAATTGTACTAGTTTAGAATATAACACATATGATAATGCAGAATACTTGGGTAATGATAATAATCCTTATCTATGGTTAATAAAAGCATCATCAGAAAGTATAAAATCGTGTACTATAAATGATAATTGTAAGTTTATAGGCAGTAAGGCATTCTATGAATGCAATGACCTAACAGAAATATCTCTTTCAGACAGTGTAACTGACATAGGAATTTATGCATTTGCTTATTGCAGAAATTTAAAAAGTGTAACAATCCCTGATAGCGTAACAAATATTGGAAGTTCTGCATTTTTTGATTGTTGGGACTTAGCAGAAATAACAATTCCCGATAGCGTAACAAATATTGGAAGTGATGTGTTCAGTGAATGTCATAACTTAACAGAAATAACTCTTCCCGATAATATAGTAATTATAAGAAGTGGATTGTTTTATAACTGCCGCAAATTAACAAAAATAACAATTCCTGATAATGTGGTTTCTATAGGAAGTTATGCATTCTATGATTGTAGCAATTTAAAAGAAGTCATTATTCCTGAAAGTGTAACAATTATAATTGGTTATGCTTTCTATAAATGTAGTAAAAGTGAATTCTATTACAAAGGAGCTAAAAGCAATTGGGACTGTATATCTATAGAAAATGATAATTCTAGTCTAAAGGATACAACGATATATTTTTATAGTGAAAATGAACCACCATTAAATGATAGTGGAACGTCATATAATGGCAATTATTGGCATTACGATACTGATGGGAAAACTATTATTATATGGTATAAATGGTATTTTTAAGATTTGAATCTTGTATGTTTTGTGTAATTGAACAGTTATGACAATCACTAACTCATAATATTTAAATATGAAAATAAGAAGATATTGTATTTGTTGGTCTTTCAAAATCAGATTATAAATAAGTAGAATAATAAATATTAGCATAACTATTAATTATAGTATGCTAATTTTTTTAGGTTTTAATTAAGGTTTTATATAAATCTACAACTATACAAATAGAAAAAATAATTAAAGAAAAAGGACTAATAAACAACTAATATATTTAGAGAGTTATTAATTAATTCTTTACAAATATGTTGACAGAATACTCTTTTATGGGTATAATAATTATGTATGATAATATTGAACATAAAAAGTTCAATATTGTCTAATCGTATTGAATGAAATAAAGGAGGTGCAAATTGTGTTAATTGAGAGATTAAAAACCCGTTTTGACATAGATGAACCCATATTTACAAATGAAATACTTGAAATAATGCAAGACTATTCTCGCCAAAGAGTATATCAGTTGATAGACGAGGCTATTAAAAAAGAAACTCTTGTGCGTTTTGATACTGGTATATATTATTTGCCCACAGAAACGGAATTTGGACGTTCTGTACTGACGGTAAATGATGTTGTAAACAGAAAATATGTAAAATATAAAGGCGAAACGTTTGGAATATATGGAAGGTTTGTGATTGAATTAAATTTTTTGGTAAGCTATCAGGTTCCGAATGTAATTGAGGTTATAACAAATAATGAATCACGTAAGATGCGAGAAATTGAAATCAGAGGACGAAAAGTTATTTTACGTAAATCACGTTTGCCAATCACAAATGAAAATGAAGGAGCTTATACACTTATGGAATTATTTAACAATATCGATATGAGGCAATATTATGAGGAAAAAATGATTAGAGATTCAGTTTCTGAATATATCAGAAAAAAACAAATTACAAGAAGTGATATATTAAGTCTTGCAGATGCATTTCCTGCAAAAGCTATGAAAAATTTAGCAACAAGTGGTGTATTATATGAAATTGCACAACAGTAAAAAATCTTTTGAGAAATTGGTTAGATTAGTGAGTTTTCATTATGGAATGGATCCAGCGCTTGTTGAAAAGGATTACTTTGTAACGTTGCTTTTAAAAGAATTAACTACAAGAGTTCCGAGTCTTTTATTCAAAGGTGGTACATCACTTTCAAAATGTTACAGGATAATTGATAGATTTTCTGAAGATATAGATTTGACTTTAGATGAAAATCATCAGACACAGGGAAAAAAACAAATGAAAGCAGAACTTGTCGAGGCTTGTGAAGTACTAGGTTTGCACTTAATAAACTTTGATGAGATAAGAAGTAGACGAGATTATAATTGCTATAAAATTGAATATCCGATTCAACACCCATCAGTAAAAGTAAACCCTTTGTTGTTAGTTGAAACGACATACATAACAAAAGCGTATCCAAGTGAATTGAAATTAGTTAGTTCAATTATTTATGACTACTTGAAAGAGAAGGATAATGAAACAGCCATTGAAAAATACGAATTGCAACCGTTTGAAATTCGGGTACAAACACTTGACAGAACATTGGTTGATAAGGTATTTGCTATTTGCGATTATGTTGTAGGTAGGCGAATAGAAAGAAATTCAAGGCATATTTACGATTTATCGTGTTTGCTTACAAAAGTAAAACTTGATGAAAAACTTAAGAATCTGATAAAAGAAGTTCGTACTGAAAGAAAGCCGCATGCTCTTTGCTATTCAGCACAAGATGGTGCAAATGTTTCATCAATGCTTTACGATATTATAAAATCAGATATTTATAAGGAAGATTATGAAACGATAACAAAAGTTATGATGTTTAAATATGTATCATATGAAAAAACCATAAAGGCGTTAGAAACGATTATTGCAAGCGGCGTGTTTGAAACAGAAAACTAAATAGAGATAACTATAATTCATTAGATAATATAAGGGTTTGGTTGTTTAGAAGAACAGTCAGACCCTTTATTTTTTTGAAAAGTTACGAAAGTTGACTAATATTTAATAAAAATAATTAATAAATAATAAGAATATCTATAAATATACTATTTACATTATGCAAAACTGCAGCTATACAAGAATGTTAAAAAATGATATAATTAATTAAATAATCAAGTGAAATAGTATTAAAAGCAAAAGGACTAATTATATATAACTATATGTTTGATAAAGAATATATAACAGAAGGAGCAAGAAATGATTTTTATAATAATAATTCTTATAATAATAGCATTACTAATTACACTTAAGTATAGAAACAAAAAATATGAGCAATTTGTGTTAGAACATAGTATATTATTAGCTAATGTTCGCCAAATCAATGAAAAGTATAAGTTTAAAGAAGTTCATAAATTAAAACTTACACATAGGTACGATAATGAAGTATTTTATAATGAGATATCTCCTAGTGATTATTTAACCTATCAACTTGTATATATTAAGAAAAGTGTGAAGTCTGCAATGAGGGATACTTTAGATAATTGTAATAAATTTGATTTTTACTCACATGAATTAGATGAACTTGATTTCCAATGTCAATTTGATGCTGAGTGTCCTTTTCATAATAAAAGGAAACTGTTTCGAACGGAAATAAAGCTTTACAAACAATTGGTCCAAGAGCCAATTACTTCTTATACTATTGAAGTTGAACTTATTCAAACTAATATTAATGGTAAAGTATTAGCTAAAAAATATGATATCATTTGTGCTGATGAAATCGAAAGCATAATTAAAAGATTAGAGAACAAAAGAGGAGATTTTTATTTGGATAGAGAAATATGGGAAGCAATATGCCGAGTAGAAAGAGGTAAAGTATCTAATAAAATGCGTTTTGCAATTTACAAGAGAGATAACTATCAATGTCAAAAATGTGGAAGAAAAAATGTTGAACTGGAAATTGACCATATATATCCAATAGCTAAAGGTGGTAAAACTACCATAGATAATTTGCAAACTCTATGCAAGAGGTGTAATAAGGCTAAATCAGATAAAATAGAATAATATATTAATATTTAATAGAAATCATATAAACTTTTTGTTTTAAAAAATGCCTTTTTATGGTATACTAATAATAAATATATTAAAGGAGTGATTATTTTGAATTTATACAATTTAAAAAGTTATAAAGTGCTTGAAGAAAGATTTATCAAAGAGATTGATTCTCGTGCTTTTCTATTAGAACATAACAAAACAAAAGCTAAAGTTTTAGTTATGGCAAATGATGATAAGAATAAAACTTTTGCTATTTCTTTTAGAACACCACCAACAAATGATACGGGAATACCTCATATTATCGAGCATTCTGTTTTGTGTGGCTCGAAGAAGTTTCCTTCGAAGGAACCATTTGTTGAGTTGTTGAAAGCTTCTTTGAATACCTTTTTAAATGCAATGACTTATCCTGATAAAACAGTATACCCTGTTTCAAGTTGTAATGATAAAGATTTTCAAAATTTAATGGAAGTTTATTTGGATGCAGTCCTTTATCCTAACATTTATACCAATGAAAAGATATTTAAACAAGAAGGATGGCATTATGAATTAGATAAACCAGATGGTGAACTAATTTATAATGGCGTAGTTTATAATGAAATGAAAGGTGCTTTTTCTTCACCTGAACAAGTTCTAATGCGAGAGATTTTACATGTAATGTATAAAGATAATTGCTATACGGTTGAGTCTGGTGGTAATCCTGATTTTATTCCTGATTTAACATATAATGAATTTTTAGATTTTCATAAGAAGTATTATCATCCTTCTAATTCATATATATATCTATATGGTGATTGTGATTTCGAGGAAAAACTTGAATGGATGGATAAAGAGTATTTATCGAAGTTCGAGGAAAGACAAATTGATTCTCGAATCAACAAGCAAAAAGATTTTAAAGAAACAATTAAACATTATGTAGATTATCCAATTGGTGCAGAAGAATCATTAGAAGGTAAAACATATATATCAGAAAACTATCTAATTGGTGAGAGCAAAGATACATTATTGTGGATGACATTTACTATTCTTTCTTATGTATTGTTTGAGGCACCTGGGGCAGCTGTTAAACAAGCTTTACTTGATGCTAACATTGGAAAAGAAGTATCATCTTCTTATGATAGTGGTTTAATACAACCTTTATTTACAATTTATGCAAGCGGAACTGACAAAGATAAAGAAGAAGATTTCCATCGCATCATTAAAGAAACATTAGAAAAATGCGTTAAGGAAGGTATTGATAAGAAGGCTATTCAAGCTGCTATCAATGTTTACGAATTCAAATATCGTGAAGCTGATTTCGGTAGTGAACCTAAAGGTTTAATCTATGGTTTAAATCTTGCTGATACGTGGACGTATGATGAAAGCCCATTCTTGCGTTTAGAAACTGGTGCCATTTTCGAAGAGCTAAAGAAACTTGTTCCAACAAATTATTTCGAAGAAACAGTAATTAAGTATTTACTCAATAACAAGAATAAAGGATTTGTTGTATGCTCACCAAATAAAGAGTTAGGCAAACAAAAAGAAGCAAAAGTAAAGGAAAAACTTGCTAATTATAAAAATTCACTAACTAAAGAACAGATTGAACAAATAATTCTTGAAACAAAAGAATTAAAAGAATATCAAGCATCACCTTCAAAGAAAGAAGATTTAGATAAGATTCCATATCTTACAAGAGAAGATTTAAAATCTGATTTAGAGAAAACAAGTAATATAGTTTTAAATGAAGATAATGTAAAAGTAATTCACCACAATCATTTTACAAATGGCATAGGATATTTAAATATTTTATTCGACACAAATGATGTTAGCGAAGAATTGCTTCCATATGTTTCTATTCTAACAGCTATTCTTGGTAAGATTAATACTAAGAATTATACATATAACGAAATTAATATTGAAAAGAATCTTAATAGTGGTGGCATAAGCTTTTCAACGTATCAAACTTCTGGAAAGAATGCTAAACTATATTTATCTTGCAATGCAAGTGTGTTATATGAAAAAATACCTTTTGCTTTTGCAATGATTAAAGAAATGATCAATAATTCTTTATTTGATGATAAGAAACGTATTAAAGAAATTATCCTTGAATTAAAGAATCAAAAAGAAAATGCTATTATTGGCCGAGGTAATGTATATTCATTCCTTAAAGCCTTAGGATATATCGATAAAGCATCATATATGTCAGATTTATTAAGCGGTATCGAATTCTATAAGAAACTTGATAAAATAGTTGATAATTATGACAAAGAATTTGATAATTTAGTATCTAATATAAATACATTAGCAGGTTATATTTTCCAAAAACAAAATATGCTTATTTCATATACTTCTAATCAAGAAGGATTCGAATTAATGCGTAAGGAAATAAAAGGTTTTTCTAATGACTTACGAACAGGAAAATATGAAATGGATAAATTTGATTACAAAGTTAATATCTTAAATGAAGGAATAAAAACTTCATCAAATATTCAATTTGTATCAAGGGTTGGCAATTATGTAAATCATGGTTATAAGTATGCAGGTGCTTTAGCTGTTCTTAATAATATTCTCAATACCGAATATTTGTGGGTTAAGGGTCGTGTTTTAGGTGGTGCTTATGGCTGTTCGTGCGTTTTTAGAAGAAATGGTAATACAGTATTCACATCATATCGTGATCCAAATCTTAGAGAAACAAATAAGATATATGATGAAGTATTAGATTTTATCAAATCATTTGAAGCTAGTGAAGAAGAAATGACAAAGTATATTATTGGGGCTGTTGGAGGAGTTGTTGTTCCTCGAACACCGAGAATGCAAGGAACATTTGATTTAGAATCGTATTTTAATAATATAAGTGATGAAGATTACACAAGAGAATTAAATGAAATTATTTCTTGTAAAGAAGAGGATATTAAAGCATTATATGACTTAGTAAAATCTGTTCTTGATGATAATGCTTTATGTGTAATTGGTAATGAAAATAAAATTGAAGAACAAAAAGATTTATTTAAAGTAACATATAATTTAATGAAATAAAATGAGGTAATAAAGATGAATTTATTTGAAGTTTTGAAGGAAAGAAACTTATTATATCAAACAACAGACGAAGAATTATTAAAAAAATTACTTAATGAACAAAAATGTACAATTTATTGTGGAACTGATCCTACTGCTGATAGTCTTCATATTGGTCATTGTATTCCTTGTACCATTTTAAGAAGATTCCAACAAGCAGGGCATAAAGTAATTATTCTTGTTGGAGGTGCTACAGCGGCAATTGGTGATCCTACTGGTAAGACTGATATGCGTCCAATGTTAAGTAAAGAGCAACTAGAAAAGAATATAGTTGGCTTAAAGAGAGCTTATAGTAAATTCTTAAGTTTTGAAGGTGATAATCCAGCTATTATTGTAAATAATGCTGATTGGTTTGCAGGCTATGATTATGTTGAATTTATGCGTAATGTTGGTGTTCATTTTAATGTTAACAAGATGATGGCTAATGAGATATATGCTAAAAGAATTAAAGAAGGTGGACTAACTTTCTTTGAAATGGGATATATGTTAATGCAAGCATATGATTTTGTTCATTTAAATGAAGCTTATGGCTGTAATATTGAATGGGGCGGAGCTGACCAATGGGGAAACATTGTTGCTGGTGTTGAACTTGCTCGTAAATTAAATTATATTGATAACAAAAACAGAGTTATGGTAGGAGCTACTAATCCATTACTTCTTACACCTGAAGGAAAGAAAATGGGTAAAACAGAGCGTGGAGCTATTTGGATTGATGATGATAAGATTTCTGCTTTTGATTTTTATCAAGGGATTTATCAAACACCCGATGCTTGCGTAGAAATGATGTTTGCTTTATTTACTGATGTTCCAATGGATGAAGTGAGACAAATGATTAAAGAAGACATTGTAAAATGTAAGAAGAGATTGTCTTTTGAAATCACTAAGTTTATTCGTGGTGAAAAAGATGCTATTGAAGCTGAAAATATGACTAACAACTTATTCTATCAAGATGCTCAAGCGAAAGATAATGCTCCAACATATGAAGTAGAATTAGAAGAAGATGATATTAATGTTATAGATTTAATCTTCGAAGCTAAATTAATAACTTCTAAGAGTGAAGCTCGTCGTTTGATTTCTCAAAATGGATTATCAATGGATGGAGTTTTAGTTAATGATATATCGTTAAGAATAACAAAAGAGGAACTGAAAAAAGGAATACTATTCAAAAAAGGTAAAAAAGCATTCCTTAATATTAAATTAAAATAACAGTTTTAATGAAAAATAAGACCATAATTTAAAGCTTTAAACTTTAGAATATGGTCTTTTTGTTTAAATCATTATTGATATTTTAGAAATTATAGAGATTATCTATGGCAATACAATCGTAGTCATTAGGTATTTTCTCATAATCAGCAGTTGAAATTTAATCCTTTAATTTTACTGAATTAAATTTCAGTGAATTTATATGTTTTTCTTTTAATCATTTATTTATAAATTGCTAATACTTTTTCTATATGTAATAGTTATGTTGTGATTAATGTGTCAATATATAATGACAATTACAACAATACTTATACTATGTAAAATGGTATATAAAAAATGTATAGCATCATATAAAAAAATATCTTGCTAATGAGATAGGTTTGTAGTATAATTTACACGTTGTATAATGCATTATACAACGCATATAACATTATATAAGGAGAAGCCTATGAGAGAAAAAAAGAAGCACACTAATTCCTATTCGATGGGAATAATTCTAAAGAAAACATTTTTGATTGCAATAGTGATTTTACTTTGTGGAACATTATTTATAGCGATGGAAAGTAAACTAAATGCAAAGATTATAATAGAGGATGATGAAACTGATCCTGGCAGTACACCAGTTATTGTTCCTGGTTCAAGCACATCTGGAAGTACTTCGGGCGGCACATCAAGTGGCACATCAGGCGGTACGTCAGGTGGCACATCAGGCAGTACATCAGGCAGTACCACTGGAAACATTACTGGTACTACTAGTTCTGATTACTCAACAAATCTAATGATTGATTGGACATGTGTTTCTGATACAACGGAAGTAGTGTCATCATATTTTAAAAGCTTTTGTACTGGAGCAATATCATGGGCTGCAAATTTAGCTATTCAAAATCTTACGTCTTTAATTATTTCTTCTGATATAGATGGATTGAGTGACCTCCTTCTTCTTGTTCAGTCACCTCAAGTAAGATCTGAATTACAACACAAAGCTTTAGTTAAGCAAATTGCACAAATGGTATCTCAGATAATGGAAGGTGTACAAAACATTCAAAAACAACTAGATGAGCTTACAGAAGAACTTAGAAAGTATGAAACTGCTGCAGCGTATGAACGTGCTGCTATCAGTTTACGCGATACTTACCAAAAATATATTACGGCTTGGACAAATTATCAATCGTTGTTAATTGCTGTTCAAAACTTAAATGATTTAGAGGATAAATATCCTGAAGAAACAAGAACGGATGCACAAAAATTAGAAATAGAAAATGCAAATACAAATATGGAAGTTGCCACTTCAATGTTTATTAAAGGCATTGAAGAAGGAGGTGGATTTCAGTTTTTAACTGATATTCAAAATCTTCCTAGTTATTTATGGAATCCTAGTAATCCTACTTCATCATATTTAGGAGCTTACGAGGCGTTCTTGAGAGAAAGATACACTTTTGAACATCAAATAGTAGATTCTATGTGTACAGCTATAGAAAGTTGTGTCGATCTGAATACACAAATGCTTGTTCTTTATTCTGAATATATGGGATATAAGAAAAAAATTGCTGAAGACCAGGGAGATTATACAACATATGCAGATTATACACCTGCTTATTTCAGTAATGTAGAAACTGCTATTATAAAGAATCTTAATGCAATGGTAGAATCTGTAGGAATAGGATATTATTTAGTTGCAGATGAATTAACAGCAGAAGAAATTGCAGCAGCTAAAGAAATAAATCCTAATTTTATTAAGCCAGAGACAATAGAATATAAAGTTAAAATTAGTGGTACATCATATGATGCTTACCGAGTTAGAGATAATAAATCTCTTGCTTATTACATTATTCTAAAAAAATCTTTCACTACAAGTTCTTTGGTTAAGCAATACGTAGTAACAGAAGACGGAAATGGATACGCACGTTTCTTGGTATATCGTCCTAATTTTATGCTTGAAGGCCTATATACTGATAATGGTCAATTTAGAATGATTTCTTCGATGGATGAATTAACATTCATAAAGAGTAGTTGGACAGACCTTCGTAAAGAACTTCGAGAAGAATACTCATGTGGTTTATCAGGTATTTCTTCAAATATAAATAGAGTGCTTTTATATAATAATGAATTTGGTGATGTAGGAAGAACATCTAGTTATGCAACTTACGCAATGCGCTTTGGAAATAATAATCTTAGCGATAAAAATGTCGAAGAAACAACGTCAAGAAATGTTTTAGAAAGCAAATCTTATCAAGCTTTAGTAGTTTATAGAGATATTGTTACTGATATGAAATATAAAGACAATAAACTAACAATTAATGATGTTGCAAGTTTAAATGGTAAAACTATTCATGTTTCGGGTGGCCAAACGCTTGATATAACTGCTCTTGATAAAAATCCTTCTAATGTTACAATAATTGTAACTGGTTCTGGTACAGTAAAATCAAGTTCTAAAATTACATTAAATAGTTCTAACATTATAATATGTAATACTGAAAGTGGTTATGTTGTAAAATTAGAAAACATTAACATTAATGCTGCAAAATATAGCGAGGCAGCTCTTAAAATAAAGTCTTCATGTACGGTAAATATTAGTGGAACATGTAATTTTATTGGTACAAAGTCATTTGATATCGATAATAATTATGATTTATATAGAAATTATACTAGAACACGCCCTATTTATGCTTGCCATGGTATTGTGACTGATGGGGATGTTACTCTTCAAGGTGGTGCAAAAGTAGTAGCAACTGGTGCAACTGGAGGAGCAGGTATTTGTCTTAATAAAGGAAATCTTACAATTGAAAATCTTACTCTTAATGCAACTGGTTCAGTAGCTTATCGAAGTGTAATATGCGTTGGTGCTGGAATTGGGGCATGTGTTAGTTACGATGTTGCTAAATATTACCAAACATCTGTTTTCAAACGTGATTTCCATTACATTCCAAAAAATCTTATCGTTAATAAAGGTGATTCTTCAAAAAATGGTGCTGGATCGCTATATATAAATAATTCAACGGTTACTGTTTCATCACCAAGTAAAAGTGATGGCGACGTAGAAATTGAAGAAATCGGGGGCATAAAAATGACAGTAGGAGCTGGTACATCAAGTGATGCTGAAGAAACTCGTTATTATTGCTTAAAGGGTGGAAAAATTACAAATAGTTCAATAAATTTCCAAAATGCTAATATTACTTCAAGAATAGAAACTTCTGGTGCAAATAATATCTATAATCCTGAACAAATAGAGATAATTGCTTATACAACAGGCAAAAGAGGCCCTACAACAAAAGGAATATCATTTAAACTATTTGGCGACAAAGGTGAAAGTGATTGGATAGAAGCTGATGAAATAGGCAACGATGATGACTTAACAACTCAAATCGTTACTGGAAAAGGAGTTGGAGAAATAACAAAAGTTTCATTTAAAACAAATTCTGGAAATGGGTGGTATCCAGAACACATTGAAATTAAATGCTTGCAAAGTGGTAATACTATATCATTATACGGTGGAAGATGGATTTATGATGAGGAAGTAACCCTTAATCCAAAAGATAATGTATATCATCTTCAGGTTACAACAGGAACAGAAGATGGCTCTGGAACTGATTCGGATATATATGTTATGTTAAGAGATAAAAATGGCTTGACAACTGAAAAAGTCTACTTAAGCGAAATTTCACAATATTCAGATGCTTTTGAAAATGGAGACACAGATGAGTTCTATATTTATGTCCCAGATAATTTTAAAGAATGTACGCAAGTTCTATTATACTCTGATCATTCAAATTCTAGCGCTGATTGGTTACTTGATAAATTTGTTATTAGTAAAGTTCAAGGAGAAAATGCTGATAGTGGTTTTACATATTATGCTGGACAATGGTTTACAGAGGATAAGACATTATGCTTTGGTAAGAACTCGGGTAGTTCAGGACAATTCTATCTTGAGGTAAAGACTGCAGATAAGAACAAAGCTGGAACGGACTCAAATATATGGCTTACTATTTATGGTACTAATGGTAACACAGAAGCAGTTAATATTACAAAATATGCTGGAGATGGTAATAATTTTGAAAGAGGCGACAAAGATTGCTTCAACATTGCATATGAATATGCTAATATCGGTACTATTAACAAAATAGTTATCCGTAAAGATGATTCAGGTTCAGGACCAGACTGGTGGCTTGATTATATAACTATCACTGAAAAAGCTTCATACGGAAAAACAACTCAATCTGTTACATTTAATATTGATAAAGAAATTGAAGATAGTTCATATACTTTTGATTCAAAATATATGAAAAAGAATACTCGTCAATCTGTGCAAACATTGAATAGAGAAATTCTATCATCTATTGAAAAAAATACTGATGGTTCTTATTCTTTAGATGTATATTCTAATATTGCAATTAGTGAAGAAGCATTTGCTTTGATTTCTGAAAGCAAAGTTCTCTTTACACTAAATATGAAAAATGATGAAGATAAGTTACTTTATAGTGTAACATTTGATGGAAGTAAGTTTAAGTCAGCTAATTCACTTGAATTTAAGAGTGGTTATTCTTCAAATAATGGTAATGCAATAATAGATTTTCTTTCTAAAGCAGCACTTCCAGCAGGAACAGTACTAAAAATAAACACATCACAATTTGGTTTCTCTGATAGTGAATCTATTTGTGTTCTTCAAAAAGGTGAAGATGGTTGGATTAACGAAATTGAAGTCAATAGTGAAAATGGAATTCTTACTTTGAACTTAAAAGAAGGTAAACAATTACTTTTGAAAAACCACAATAGTTCACTTCCACTAGGTTATGAAACAGAACCAAGTTCAAATAATACTTGGAAGTGGATTATACTTTCAGGAGCTGCTCTTGTGATAGCTATCGCAGTAGTTGTTGTGTGCGTAAAATCTAATTCAAGAAGAAAGCAAAAAAGAAAAGTTGCTTAAAAAGCATATTTACTAAATAAAAAAATAGTTAGAGTAATCTAGCTATTTTTTACTGCAATATTATTTTCTTCCATTCTCTTTAATGATTCTTTGTGGCATTTTTCCGCATTGTGAGTTGGATTATCAAAAGTATAAACTGCATTTTGATAGACAATTAATTTAGTATTAAGATTGTGCTCTTTTATGTAATTTGCGAAACTTAAGGCAAAGCACTCAACACAAATATCAGTGCAACATCCAGTAATATGAACTTCATCGAAATAGTTATTATTAATTAATGATTTGAATTCATCTGTTTCAAAACCATTTGTTGTATTCTTTTTAATGTCAATAAAATTGTTGCTCCAGGGTTTCAATTCGTCAATTAATTCGCATTCAGCTGTTCCCTCTAAACAGTGAAGTGGAAAAGATTTCATTTCCTCGTCAGTTTCTTTATGTGTATCTCTAAAAGTCACAATAGGATTATTTGAGGCTATAAAAGTTTCAATAAGTTTTATAATGTTAGGTGTTATTTTATTAATGTTTTTATCAGCAAGATTTCCTTCATAAACAAATCCTTTTACCATATCAATAATAACTAATAGTTTTTTCATTATACTTGCTCCTTTTTTAAAATATCATAACATTTTTTGATGCGATTGTCAATGTATAGTAGTTTTTTAAGTAAAAAGGTGATATAATAAACATAAATAATTGTAATACAAAATTGATATATGAGGTGATTAAGTGAAAGTTGCAATAGTTTTAGGTAATAGAATTAATGACGATGGAACATTTACTAAAATAATGATAAAGCGATTAGAACTTGCTTATGAATTATATTCTAAAAAACAAATTGATAAAATAATTGTTTCAGGCGGGGTAGCTAATCATAATGTTAAATTTTCTGAAGCGGAGCTTATGAAAAAATATTTAATTGAAAAAGGAATAGAAGAAGATTTTATATGTGAAGAAAAAGAATCTCACACCACAAGAGAAAATGCTTTGTTTTCGGTTCCTATAGCTCTAGAACTTAATCCTAGTGAAATAATTGTTGTCTCTTCGCTTGAGCATTTCACAAAGCAAAACTATAACGTGATAAAATACTTTGCTGAGGCAATCGGCAAAAGAAATATAAAACTAATGATATATACAGATTGTGAGGATAATGATGATTAATACGACTTATGTGAAAAGAGAACATTTTAAGGAAAGTGATAAATTTATATATAAATATAATATTATTCCTTTACTTGTAATTTATGAAATTCTAATGGCCTTGTTTATTTTATTTTTAATATATGTGCAAAAATACATTTTTATAATTATATTTTTACTAGTGATGATTGGTTTTCCTTTTTTAATGAATTATATAAATCAAAGGAAGTTAAAACAAACAATAGATTTATTGTTTTCTGAAGAAACAGATTTCTTTACTTATGATTATAATTTTGAAAGTGATTCTTTCTCAATCAAAATATTTATAAATGGAAAAAACAAAGACTATAAATATGATTATACTAATATTAAAAGAATAATTGAAACTGAAAATAGAATTTATATTTTTGTTGATAAAGCTACATGTTTTGTAGTAGATAAATCTGGTTTTACATATTATGATAAAGAAGCTTTTCAAAAACTCTTTACTGGTAAAGTAAAAAAATATATTGTAAGCACGGAGCATAACAATGAGTAAAATACTATATTTGTTTTATATTATATTAAGTGCTTTTTCGTTGAATAAAGAAACTAATGTTGATGAAGTTTTTGAAATGGCTTTTGATAAAGTAGATATTCCTGAAGAAATATATAATGATATTAATCTTCAAACTAATCTTGAAATAGAAGGATATGATGTTTCATACTTTTATATTTCTGATTATACTCTGATTGATAACGAAGGAAAGGTTACAAGAAAGCTTTACGATACAAAAACAAGTGTAAAAGTAATTGTAAGAATCAATAATAACTTCCAAAGTAGGACTTATGATACGGTAGTTAAGGGTAGTGAAAAAGTAAAAATTGTTTCGGATAATCGCGATCTTTATGTTGGAGATATTCTTGAAGTTGATGTTAATGGAAAGTATGATAGAAGTTATTACAAATGGAAGATTAGTGATGAAGAAATAGCTGAACTTGATGAGGATTTTCTTTTATATTTCTCAAAAATTGGTGAAGTTACTATTTCGATATGTGATAAATATGATTATGTTTTAGATTCTATAACATTAGATATACGTAAGTATAATCCTATTTTAAGAATTGATAAAAAGAATTATATCATTGGAGAAGAGTTTTCAATTAAAGTATTTAATTATAGCGAAGGTTTATTTGATGTTATTCTAAGTGATACTAATGTTATATCATATGAAGATGGAACATTTAAGGCCCTTAATCCTGGCTTTTGTGAAGTAACCTATGTTCTTAAAGAAGATAATCGTTCTTCTTCAAGTGTTAGTATTAATGTCTATGATATCACACCAGAAGTGGTGTTAGCTGAAGACACTATTGTATGTCAATCTTCAACCAAAATATCTATCCTAAACTATAGTGACGAGAGCAAATATGTTATAGAAGTTGATGAAAATTATGCCAAAGTGAAAAATAATTTTATCTATGGTTTAAAAGCAGGCGTAACAAATATCAAAGTTAGTTTGGCAAGTGATTCTAGTATTTTCTCAACAGTTGCTTTGAAAATAACAAATATTATGCCGAAAGTATTACCTTTATCAAATGTTATTAGTCCTAATGGCAAAACTTATCTAACAATAGAAAATATATCATCACTAGTTGTACAAGATATTAATGATTTTATCTTCGAATCAAAAGATAAAGAAATTGCAACTATTGAAAGAAATATGGTAATAGGCAAAAAGATAGGAAAAGCTGTTATTACTTGTCAATCACAAACATATAATGAATTAAAAGGCCAAGTAGAAATAACTATAAAAGAACAGTCAAATACTAAACTTCCTAATGGTGAAGTGGGTGAAGGACCTTTAGTTGTCACTTTGGCAGGCGAATTAGAAAACTATAAAGTTGGTGAAATGGTCCAAGTAAATGTCTTAGGTGCTAAGGACTTATCAAACTATCGTTTCTCTTCAAGCGACTCAAGCGTTTTAAATGTATTAGATAATGGAAATGTAATAGTTAAAAAAGAAGGGCGAGCCTTGATCAGCGTTAGCAATAAGGAAAGGCCTGACTTAAAAGGTGAAATATATATCACAACTAAAGGATATATTGACGTTGATTACATTGAAAGGTTATTAGAAACAGCTGATAAAGAATTAGGATATCGAGAACTTTCCGACAAGACAACAAAATATGGTACATGGTATGGCATTCCTGATGGTGATTGGTGTGCTATGTTTGTAACATGGTGTGCTCATTATGCTGGTATATCTACAGATGTAATTCCTTTCTATTGCAACTGTCAAGCTGGTTGGACATGGTTTATGAATAATAACTGTTATGGCCTAAAAGAAGAATATATACCTAAAAGAGGAGATATTATTTTCTTCTTAAGCGATGGTGCAAGTCATACAGGAATTGTAACTGATTGTAAAAACGGCATAGTTTATACTATAGAAGGAAATACTTCTGATATGGTTGCATACCGTTCATATTCGTTAAACAATAGTAGAATTACAGGTTATGGCATTCCTAATTATGATGCTATGAAATCTAATTAAACATATATTATTATATTATATAGAAAGAGGAATATAACATTGAATAATAAAATAATTATTGAAGCGCATAGAGGTGCTTCAGGATATGAATATCAAAATACAATTGCTGCTTTTGATAAAGCAATTGAACTAAAAGCTGATGCTATTGAATTAGATATTCGAAAAACTAAAGATGGTAAAATAGTTGTTGTTCACGATCCTAGTTATGAAGGTGTAAATATTAGTGAATGGAATTATGAAGAACTGAAAAAGGCAACACTTAATTCTTTAAGTCCATTTGAAATGCCTCTTTTAGAAAATGTATTATCAAATTATAAAGGTAAAATCCTTTTAGATATTGAAATAAAAGAAGAAGGATACGAAGAAGAAATAATTAATTTGATATTAAAATATCTAGCAACTTCAGAGTTTCAAATAAGATCATTTTCAGAAAAAACAATTAAAAGAGTAAAACAAATATGCCCAGATATTTATGCTATTCTACTAATTGGTGCAGAAAAGCCAAAGTACGGAATATTTAGTCGTTTCGGAGAAATATTTCCTAAAGCAAAGGTGCGAAGAAGCAACTGTGATGCTGTTTCTCCCCATTATCGTTTAGTCATTTTAGGATTTGTTAGGAGAATGCATTCTCTTAACAAGCCTGTATATGTATGGACAGTAAATGATGAAAAAATAATGAACAAAATAATTTATAAAGCTAAAGCAGATGGTATAGTTACTAATTATCCTGATGTAGCTTTAAAAACACGAGAGAAAAGGTCTAAATAGACCTTTTTAAAAAGCTTTGTATTTAAATTTTATATATTGAAAATCTTGTCAAATTTTCATAAAACTATTAACAAAAAAGGGCTTGAATGGTTGTTTATTAGAAGGAATAATGATATAATATTATGTAATATATTTGATACTTGAGGTGTATTTATGATTGTAAATGCTAAAGGTTTAAAATGTCAATATGGTGAAAAAGTACTTCTTGATGATGTCACTTTTTCAATTGAAAATAACGATAAAATAGGTTTAATAGGTATAAATGGCACAGGTAAAAGTACTTTATTGTCCATTGTTGCCAAAGAAAAGGAACCTGACAAAGGTGATATTGAATATATTGGTGATGTGAAAATAAGCTATATGCCTCAAGAATTACATTTAGATGAAAATATTACTATCCAAGAATATATTGATAGAATAACCAAAAATAATGAAATTGCCTTACATGAAGCAAAAGCAATACTTACAAAACTAGAAATTCTAGATTTCAGTAAAAAAATTAATGAATTATCAGGTGGAACAAAACGAAAACTTTCTCTTGCGGCGGCACTTTCTAAACCTTGTGATTTATTGGTTTTAGATGAACCAACCAATCATTTAGATTGTGATATTAATGAGTGGTTAGAAAAATATCTTATTAAATTCAATAAAGCCATTCTTTTTGTAACTCATGATAGATATTTCTTAGAAAAAGTAGTAAATAGAATAATTGAACTTGATAATGGTAAAATATATGAATATGTTGCTAATTATTCTAAATACTTAGAAATAAAAGCTCAAAGAGAAGATTATAAAATAGCTGCTCAAAGAAAGATAAATGCCTTTTTAAGAAAAGAATACGAATGGATAAAAAGAGGTCCTCAAGCCAGAGCAACTAAAGACAAAAAAAGAATTGAGAAGTACGAAGAATTAACTTCAACTAAAAATATTAGCGAGAAGAAACTTGAAATATCAAGTTCTTATTCACGCCTTGGAAATAAAACTATTGAATTTGATAATGTATCAATGAAATATAATTCAGTTCTTTTCGAAAAAGTGTCATTTAATTTAAATCGTGATACACGCATCGGATTAATTGGTAAAAATGGTATGGGTAAATCAACGTTTTTGGATTTGGTTTGTGGGAGAAAAGAACCTACTTCAGGAACTATTGAGATTGGACAAACGATTAAGTTTGGTTATTTTCGTCAAGAAAATGTTGAACTGGATCCTAACGAAAGAGCTATTGATTATATAAATAGTATTGCTAGTATGGTTAAAACCAAAAAAGGATTTATTTCTTCAACAATGATGCTTGAAAACTTTTTGTTTGATCCATATACTTATATCAGCAAGTTATCTGGTGGAGAGAAACGAAGATTAATTCTTTTGGGTGTATTAATGAAATCACCTAATGTTCTGCTTTTTGATGAACCAACTAATGATTTAGATATAACAACTCTAACAATTTTAGAAGATTATTTATCCGATTTTGAAGGGATTGTAATTATTGCAAGTCATGATAGGTTTTTATTAGATAAAGTTGTCAATGTGATATTTGAAATAGATGATGGTAAATTAAATATGTATAATGGTGACTATTCTGACTATTTAATGGTCAAAAAAGAAACTATAAAGCTTAAAGAACCTACTAAGGCTAAAGAAATAACTAAACCTAAAAAGAACAAATTAACCTTCAATGAAGCTAAAGAGTATAGTACAATTTTAGATGAAATTGATGTTCTAGAAAAAGAACTTAAAACAGTTAATAACGATATAAATGTTTATTTTAGTAATTATGAAAAGTATAAAGAATTACTTTTAAAACAAAAAGAACTCGAAAAAGAGTTAGAATATAAAATAGAAAGATGGGAATATTTATCTCAAAAAGATAGTTAAGGAGTTATTATGAAGAAGTGTTTTACAATTAATTGTATGCGAAATGATGCTGATTTTGATGGATACGAAGAAATAATTAAACAAAATATATATCAAGGAGTTGAACTATTCTTTCCTTATAATGTTAGCGAGGAACAAAGAAAACTATACAATAAACGTGTTGATAAGCTTATTGAAAGCTTTGATGTAGAAGTTGTTTTACACTTACCTCACGGCCTCAATAACGACTTGATTGGTGAAAATAGTCAAGAAGTTCTTCAAAGAATGAAAGATGCAATAACATATGCTTCAAGTAAAAAAGCAAAGAAAGTGACTTTACATCTAGGAAGTTATCCTTTAGAAATGACGAGAGAAAATGCAATAAATGAAGTTATTTTTCCCGTTACTAAACTCTGCGAACACGCTAAAAAATATGATATTCAAGTAATGATAGAAAACATGCCAGGAATTAGAGAACTAGGATATAGTCCTGAAGAGATTCTTTATATTATTAAGAGAGTAAACAAAGAAAACTTAAAGTTCATTTTAGACACAGGACATGCTCATTGTAGTGATTATGAAATAACAGAATATATTAGTTTATTAGATAAATATTTATATCATATGCATTTTAGTGATAATTCTGGTGCACGTGATGAACATAAAAGAGTAAACTCGGGAACTATTGATTTTGTAAAAGTATTTAAGGCTTTAAATGCGATAAAATATAATCAACTTCACTGTATGGAAGTAATATTTAAAGAATATACTGATTTAATTGAATATGCTAAAGATATAGATATTTACGATAAATATTATGAGGAATAAATAAAATGGAAAAAAACATATTTTTAGATTATGGCTATTCTTCAAACTCAGAAGAAAAACTTAAACTCATAAAGCAAAATGGATTTGATGGAGTTTTCCTTTTTGCTGATGATTCCTTTGATGATAATTTTAAATTATGTACTAAATATAATCTTAAAGTAGAAACAATTCATTTACCTTTTAAAGGGGTATGTAATCTTTTATGGTTAGATAATAATGAAGCAAAACAATTTATAGAGGATGTAAAAAAATGGATAAGAAAAGCAAGTTCTTGTGGGATTGACAAAGTTGTTTTTCACTTATCACAATCTTTAACTCCTCCAGAAATATGCGATTTAGGATATACTAGAATAAAAGATATTTTAAAAGTATGTGAAGAATGTAATGTGTATTTGGCTCTTGAAAACCTTCGTTATCTTAAATACTTAGATGCTGTTTTAGAAAATGTATCTTCTGATAAGTTAATATGTTGTTTTGATTCTGGTCATGCTAACTGCTTTACCAAAAACATTGAGATATATGATTTTGAAAAATATCAAGGTTTAATTAAGTGTTTGCATTTGCATGATAATCATGGCGAGAAAGATGAACATTTATTACCTTTTATGGGAAACATTAATTTCAAAGAAGTTTTAAGAAAACTAAAGGAAACTGGTTATAATGGACCTTTAACATTGGAAGTAATTGTAAAAAAAGAAGTGTTTTCTGAGAAAGAATTTGTAAGAAAAGCTAAAGAAACCTTAGATAAATTAGAGGAATATTTTAATGAATAAAAAACCAGAAGTACTTGCTCCTTGTGGAGATTTTGAAGCCTTGAAAGCAGCAATTAGTGCTCAAGCAGATGCTGTTTATATTTCAGGAAAAATGTTTGGAGCAAGATCTTATGCCAAAAACTTCACTGATGAAGAACTTATAGAGGCTATAAAACTTTGTCATCTTTACAATATAAAAGTGTATGTTACAGTTAATACAATAATTTTTGAAAAAGAAATTCCTGAGGCAATAAGGTATATTGATTTTCTCTACCAAAATGATGTAGATGCAGTAATTATTCAAGATATTGGTTTAGCCAGTATAATCAACCATCGCTATCCTAATCTTGATATGCATGCTTCAACACAAATGAACGCCCAAACTGTTGATGACGTAAAAGTTCTAAAAAAACTTGGTTTCTCTCGTGTCATCTTAGGTCGTGAAGTTCCTATCGAAGTAATCAAAGAAATAAAGGAAAAAGTAGATATCGAGATAGAAGTATTTGTTCATGGTGCATTGTGCATTTCTTACTCTGGAAATTGCTATTTTAGTTTATTAAATGGTGGTAGAAGCGGAAATCGTGGTAAGTGTGCTCAACCATGCCGTATGCTTCATAAGTTTAGAGGTAGTGAAAAATATTATTTAAGTCCTAAAGATTTATGTACTTTAGAGTATCTAGATGAAATTACTCCTTTGGTGAGAAGTTTAAAAATAGAAGGTCGAATGAAGAGTAAAGAATATGTATATTATGCGGTTAAAGCTTATAAAGAAGTTTTTACTAAAAAACATATTGATTATCAAAAACTATTATGGCCTTTAAAAGTATGTTTTAATCGCGGCTTTACGAAAGGTTTTATTCTTGGCGAAACAAATGAAAAAATTACCAATGTTGGTAGTTCTAATCATTTGGGCGTATCAATTGGAAAAATAAAAGAAAATGCGAAAACATTTAAAGATCCTTTAGTTCAATGTATTAAATTATCAAGTAGTTTAAAGTTTGGTGACGCTATTAGAATTATAAATTCTAATAGAATAGATGTTGTTAATGTAAATCAAATGTATGTAAATGGTAGTTTAGTTAAAGAAGCTAAAGCTAATGATGAAGTATATTTACCGCTTCATAAAAAAATGCAAACAGGTGATGAAGTTTTTATCACCAAAAGAGAAGAAGAATTTACATTACCAAAGATTGAAATTTTTGGTAAAGGTTATATAGAAAATGATTATTTTGTTTTTGAAGTGTTTGATAGTCATAATAAAGTAAAGAAGAAAATTAAATACGAGAAAACAGAAAAAGATTTACAAGAAAGAATCAAAGAACAGCTATTAAAAACAGGAAATACGCCTTATATTTTCTCAAGAATTGATTTGGATTGTAAGAATGTTTATATACAAGTTAAAGATTTAAATGAGCTAAGAAGAAATATTTTAGATGAATTAACCCTTAAAAAACAAACCATACATTCTAATCGTCACATCAACAAAAAGAATTGTATTCTTGATATTCCTGAAAGAAATGATTCTGTATTTAGTAAATACTCAGTAGTTTTAGATGAATATGATGAAAAGATTTCACTTAAAAATTGTGATATCTATCACCGCAATTATAACAATAATGATAATTATTATTTACCGAGAGTTTGCACAAATAAACCAAAAGAACTTTCTAATTGGGTATCATCAAATTTAGGGTCGCTTGGTAAGGCATCATCAGTATATATGAATGTTGTAAATAGTTATGCTGTTAGGGTAATAGAATCATTAGGAGTACAAAAAGTAGGACTTTCGTTTGAACTTTCTTTTGAGAATATGTATGATTTAATTAAAGGATATAAAAAAAGATATGGAACTATTCCAAGACTAGAAGTAATGATTTATGGCCATATTCAAATGATGTATATGAAACATTGTTTTATTAATAAGGATTTTAAGCTTTCGCATATGAAGTGTAATATGTGTCATAAAGGATTTCTTTTAGATGATAAATATCCTCTTTATGGTGATGAAAATTGTCATTTAGCGATATTATCAGAAAAGCCTTTAAATTTATGTGCAAAAGAAGATATAGATAAACTTGAGGAAATTGGAATCAGTAATTTCGTAATTGATTTAATTGGTAAATTTCATGAAACATGTGAATTTTATGAAATTGAAGATATTTCTGAATTATTAAATCGTTTTATGACAGAAAAAAACAAATACAGAGGATGTTTTTAATATAGAAACATTAGAAATGAGGAATATATGAAATCATGGATTAAACTGGATAATGCCGCCAAGATTTTTCCAACAGTCTCGACAAAATATCGTACTAACTTATTTAGAATAACTTTTTCATTGAATGAGAAAATTGATCCTATATTACTTCAAGAAGCTTTGAATGAAACAATAAAGAGATTTAAGACATTTAAGTTAAAACTAAAAGAAGGATTATTTTGGTATTATTTTGAAGAAAATAAATTAAATCCATTGGTATGTGAAGAAGACTCATATTTATTAAAACCATTTGATACTTATGACTCTCGAGGGTATTTATTTAGAATAACCTACTTTCAAAATAAAATTGGAATAGAAATGTTTCATGCGATAACAGATGGCTACGGAGCTACACAGTTTCTAAAAGCTATTTGTTATGAATATTTGATTCTTTGTGGGTATGAAATTAACGACGAAGGTAAAATACTTTTAGAACAAGAAAACTCTTACGAAGAAGCTGTTGATAGTTTTCAAAAGTTATATGGTAAAACTGTTAAAACAGATAGAACTGAAAAAAGTGCTTGCCATATTCAGGGTACAAGTTATACAGATAATTATATTGGTGTTATTACGGGAATTGTAAAAAGAGCAGAACTAAAAGAACTTGCTTCTAAATATAATTGCTCTTATACCGAGTTTTTAACAGGAGTAATAAATTATACAGCATCTCTTAATATGGGAATGATAAAAAAGACTAACAAGCCATTTCAAGTGTTTGTTCCTGTTGATTTGCGAAGGAAAAAACCTTCGAAATCATTGAGAAATTTTTCAATGGTTGTGAAGACATCAATTGTTTTGAAGGAAGAGTATTCATTAGAAGATTATATAAAACTTTCTCAAGAACAACTTCGGGAAATGCAAAAAGATGAAAATTTATTTCCTCGAGTTGCTGGAAATGTGAAAATGGAAAAAATTCTTATTTTAAGAATTGTTCCCCTTGTTTTAAAGAAGTTTGCCCTTAAATTAGGATATCATCGTTTGAGTACGAAAGCTAATAGTTTTTGTTTTTCTAATTTAGGAGATATTGATTTACCTCTTGATATGCAAAAGTATATTACCAAAGTAACGTTCATTAATGGAGCTTCTAAATCTGCTCCAATAAACCTAGGAATGGTTTATTATAAAGATAATGTATATATGACTTTCTCAAGTTCTATTATTGAAAGAGAATTTCTTAGAACTTTCTTTAGAACTTTATCCTCTTTAGGCCTAAATATAACACTTGAGAATAATGATTTGGAGGAATAATATGAAGTGGTGCGAACATTGTAAAGTGCATATTGATACAGAACGTAAGATTTGTCCTTTATGCTTTAACTTCTTAACAGTTGAGAATAATGATGAGCAATTTTCAAATTATCCTCAAAGAAAACTTACGATAAAGAAAACAAATTTTTGGTATAAACTTTTGGTATTTATTGGTATTGCGGCTATACTAGCAAGTGTAATTGTTAATATAGCAACTCATAAAGATGGCCAAACATGGTGGTCATTATATGTTGTAGTTGGTGTTTTATACTTTTTCTCCCTTGCTCGTGGAACATTATTTGCAAGAATAAATGCTTCGAAGAAACTTTTATTTCAGGAAGTTATTGTTTCATTTGTTTTAGTTGCAATAGATATTTTATCGGGCAATAGAGGATGGGCTTTGGCAATTGTTGTTCCAGCAATTTGCGTGGCAACTAATACGGCAATTATTAGTATTGTCCTCGCTAATCGCAAGAATTTTGGTGATAGCTTTATAGCAGTGGTTCTTTGTATTATTTTAGGATGTGTTCCATTTATACTACAATTATTTGGTTTGATAAAGTGGGATGTTTTGTGGGCTCCTTTATCTTCTTGTGGATATTCAGGAGTAATACTGTTAGGACTTTTAGTTTTTGGCTGGAGAGAAATTAAGGAAGAACTTAAAAAAAGATTGCATATATAGGAGTTAATAAATGGCAAAAAAACGTAAAAAGAAATTTAGCGCGTTGTTATGGGTATTTTTAATACTCATAATAGCTATTTTTATGACATTAGCTTATCCTAGTTATATTAGTGCTAAGGAAGCTATTGGAGAAATAGATAAATTAAATGAAAGAATAAATAAAATTATACCAGATACAATAAATGATGATATTAATTTATCACTTGTTGAAGGGGATTTTTGGAATATTGAATGGTCAACTAGTGATGAAACAGTTTTATCAAAGGATGGCATATGTCATCGCCCTCTTTATGAAGAAGGAAATAAAACAGTTGTTGTTAGGGCTGATTATGTATTAAAAGACTTAGGCACTTTTGATAGATTAGTTTTTAAGATGCTTAATGTAGAAAGTGGATATTTTGAGAAAAATGTAACTATTGAGAAATTAGCTATGACTGATTTAGATAAAGTTAAAGAGATTATTCAGTCATTAGATGTTCCAAAAACTGTTATCGCAAGTATGAATTTTCCAACCGAAGTTTCATTTTATCCAGAAATGAATATTGCTTGGAAAAGTTTTGATTCCAAGGTATTAGACAATAAAGGAAATGTGTTAGGCTTTGGTGAAACAAAGGTCGAGGCAACTGTTACTTTGGGGAAAGAATCTTTAAGTAAAACTTTTGATGTAAAAGTGCTTGATGAGATTGTGTTTGAGGAAATCAATTATGATTTTTCAGAATATGAAGATTCGACATATGATAAAACATCATACGATAAAATAATTTTATCATCGTCACTTGCTGAAAATGAAAAAGTAAAGTTTAAAACAAATGAGAATGATGCATATTTATTAACAAATGGTCAAATCAATAGTTTGAAGAAAATATCATTTAGTTATCAATATGCTAGTGATGTCTCTTATACTAAAGATACTTTTATAAAGTTATTGTTATCGAAAGATAATATTAACTTTGAAGAAGTAAAACAAGAAATTTTAAAAGATGGCGATATCCATAATTTCGTTTATGAAAATGAAAATAGTGATAATTATTATATAAAAGTATTAATTACTTCCGAATACAAAAATGCTTTTGTATTATTAGATGATTTAATTATTACAAGAAACTTATGTGAAGAAGATATCATCTCTTCCACATCATTTCCTAATAGTGTAAAAGAAAATATACTCTTACCATTTACAACTTCTTACGGCGGAGTATTAGAAATAACATCTAGTTCGAGCCGCTTAACTAGTGGTGGCGTAGTAACAAGTGGAGAAGATTCAGAACTAGTAACAATGGATGTTTTAGTTAAAGGATTTCCTTTTGAAGTCAATTTTTCTAAAGATATAAAAGTATTAGGCACAAAGTATGTTACACCAGTTGAGATTAGGTTTATTGATGTTGGTAAATATGGTCATAGTGATTGTGGAGAATCAATTTTAATTAAATATGGCGATATTGAAGTTTTAATTGATGCAGGAGATAGATATAGTGACTCTTTCAAAGCTGTCAAAGAAGTAATAGATAGTAATATGACAGATGGCGTTCTTGAATATGTGATTGCAACTCACCCAGATAGTGATCATATTGGCGGCATGGATGATGTTATTTTAGAATATGATGTTCGTAATATTATTCGTTTTAATGGTACAGCTTCTTCAGAAATCTATCGACAATTTGATGAAGCGGCAAATAATGAAGAAAATTGCAATGTTTGTACGGCTTTAGATTCGTATAATAATGTTGGTTCTTGTAAGAGGATTATAACTTTAGGTGAAGATGTTTATCTAGAAATCATAAATACATATAGTTATGAACAAACCGAGAATAACGCCCGTAGTATTGTATGCGTACTAAATGCTTACGGTTATCGAACTCTTTTCACGGGAGATGCTGATAATAAAGTTTCAGAACTTGAAAAAGCCTATATGGATGCTGTTGGTGATGTTGATATTTTGAAGATGGTTCATCATGGAACTAAAGAAGGAACTACGAGTGAATACTTAAATATAATTAAACCCGAAGTAGTTGTTGTATGTAATGGTAATTATTTTGGTAATAAACATGGCCATCCAACATATGAAGCCATAAATAGAGTTTATGAGTATAGTTCAGAAACAAAAGTTTATGCAGTTGTTGGAGGAGATGCTGATGATTGTGCAATGACAAGTAGTGGCTCTTATAAATGTAATCCTACAGACTATATGGTTGATAGAAATGGAACTATTTTAATTACTATTGATAGTAATGGCTATGATGTTTCAAGTGAATATTTTGGAAATAATCCTATTGAAATAAGAGATACTGCCTTTTGGGAAGCACGTGCACAATAATTATAAATAAAAAAATAAAAATAATTCTTTTAAATTTATCAATACTATGCTATAATATTATGGTATTTATAAAAACGATTTCATGAGGAGGCAAAGCAATGAAAGAATATAAAGCAAATAACATTCGCAATATTGCGATTCTAGGGCATTTAGGCTGTGGGAAAACTAGTTTTGGTGAAGCCTTATTATATGCTGGAAAAGCAATAGAAAAAAAAGGAGAAGTTGAAAGAAAAACAACAATTGGCGACTATTCTGTAGAAGAACAAACTCGTCAAACAACTTTAATATCTTCTCTTTTACCATTAGAATGGAAAGATTATAAATTTAATTTTATCGATACTCCAGGGTCAGAAGAATTCATTGGTGATATCGAAAATGTTTTATCTGCTGTTGAAGCGGCTGTTGTATTAGTTGATGCAACAAAAGGTGCAGAAGTAGGTACTGAACGTGTATGGGAAGAACTTGTTAAGAGAGAACTTCCAACAATCATCTTTGTTAATAAGATGGACAAAGAAAATGTTAAATTCAATGAAGTTATAGATTCAATTCAAGAAAAATTAAGTAAGAAAGCTGTACCATTTGCTCTTGAAATTGGTGGAACAAATAATTTCAAAGGTTACGCAAAAGTATTAGAAAAAGAAGCTGTATATTTAGATGGTTCTAAAGGCGAAGCTCCTGCTGAACTAGCTGATAAAATAGAAGAAATATATGGTCAATTAATGGAACAAGCTGCTGAAGCTGATGAAGAATTAATGATGAAATATTTTGATACAATGGAATTATCAAAAGAAGAAGTTGTTGCAGGTTTAAAAGTTGGAGTTCATAAAGCTGAAATGTTCCCTATTTTAGTTGGCTCAGGATTAAAAAATGTTGGCATCGATACATTACTAGATATGGCTATTGATTTCTTACCATCTCCTGCTGAAGCAAAAGCAAAATGTGGAAGTTATAAAGGTCAAGAAGCTACTCGTAATGTTAATGATGAATATTTATCAGCATATACATTTAAGACAATTATTGACCCATTTGTTGGAACAATTAACTTCTTTAAAGTTTACAGTGGTTCTGTAAAAGTTGGTCAAGATATTTATGTTGCAGATATCGATACAGTTGTAAAAGTTCCTCAACTCTTTACAATGATGGGAAAGAATCAAATTCCTGTAAATACAGTTTATGCTGGTGATATTGCTTGTATTGCAAAACTTCCAGAAATAACAAATGGTGTTTCTTTCTGCGATAAGAAAGCTCCTATTACATTTGCCAAGGTAAGTCATCCTACACCAGTTATCTATGTGGGTATTCAACCAAAGAATAAACAAGATGAAGATAAGATTTCTTCTTCACTTCAAAAATTAAGAATTGAAGATAGCACACTTGAAATTGTTAGAAATCCTGAAACTGCTCAACAATTAATTGGTGGACAAGGTATGACTCATTTAGGATATATCCTTGAAAAAATGAAGAATATGTTTAAAGTTGAAGTTGATACAACTGAACCTCGTATAGTTTATCGTGAAACAATCAAAGCAAAAGGTGAAGCTCAAGGTAAACATAAGAAACAATCTGGTGGCGCTGGACAATACGGTGACGTTTGGATTAAATTCGAACCATGCGAGGAAAAATTCATGTTCGCTGAAGAAGTTGTTGGTGGAGCTGTTCCTAAAAACTACTTCCCTGCAGTAGAAAAAGGTTTAATTGAAACATTAGAAAAAGGTCCTCTTGCTGGATATCCAGTAATTGGTGTTAAAGCTACTTTATTTGATGGATCATATCATGATGTTGACTCAAATGAATTATCATTCAAATTAGCAGCAAGACTTGCTTTCCAAAATGCTTGTCCAAAGATTAAACCAACACTTCTTGAACCTATTTATGAAGTAAAAGTTGTTGTGAAAGATGAATTCGTTGGAACAATTTTAGGTGATATGAATAAACGTCGTGGCCGTGTTCTTGGTATGGATCAACACGAAGGTGTTCAAGAGATAACTGCTGAAGTTCCTGAAGCTGAAATTTCAAAATATGCTATCGACTTAAAAGCTATGACACAAGCAAGTGGTCGTTTCAGCCGTAAGTTCTTACGCTACGAAGAAGTTCCAGAGTATCTAATTACTAAGATTGTTGAAGAAGCAAAAAAATATAATACAAAATAACATAAAATAGGGCATATTAAAGTATGCCCTTTAAATATGCCAGAATAAGAATATGAAATTAGATTATCAAGTAACTAAAGATTCGATTGTAAAAGAATATCTTCTTGAAATAGGATTATCAAGAAGATTTTGTAGGAAAGTAAAACTATATGGGAAAATGTATATCAATGGTAAACAATGCAAAAATTATGAAGTTGTAAAGAAAGGTGACATAATTACCATAGAATATGAAGAAGAAGCTAATGATAAAATAACTTCAACAGCTTATAAGTTAGATATTTTATATGAAGATGAGCATATTATTATAATAAATAAACCTTATAATTTAGCTTCCCAACCTTCAAGATTACATTATACAGATAATGTTGTCAGTTATGTGAAAAAATATTTTGAGGAAAAAGGGATTATATCTAATGTTCATATTGTAAATCGTTTAGATTATCAAACTTCAGGACTAATGGCCATTGCTAAAGACGGATATACCCACCATCTCCTTACTAAAGAAAAAATAATAACAAGAAAATATAAATGTATTATCGAGGGAGTAATTGAGCCATCGTTTGGTGTAATTAACTTACCAATTATGAGAAAAAATGATATTGAAATATTAAGAGAAGTTAATCCTTTAGGAAAAGAAGCAATCACTAAATATCAAACTATTTCTCAAAATAAACATAATTCACTTCTTGATATAGAACTCTTAACTGGTAGAACTCACCAAATAAGAGTTCATCTATCATATTTAGGTCATCCAATTGTGGGTGATAAATTATATGGAAAAGAAAGTGAAAGACTTATGCTTCATTGCTATTATTTATCATTTATCAATCCATATAATGGCAAAAAGGTAGAAATTGTTCAAGAACCAACATTTATTCTATAAAAGCTTCTTGAATGTGAAACAAAAAAATGATAAAATATTACTAGAAAATTTAATTCAAGGAGGAAAAACAACATGAAAAGTTTCATGAAAATTATATTACCAAAAGTGACTTCATTAGTTCTAGTTTTCATTATGGTATTTGCTTTAGTAGGATGTAAAGATACCATTCCAACCGAAATAAAAATCAATAACGAAAACATAAATTTTGAAATAGGGCAAGAAGTAATTATCGATTATGAAGTTTTACCAAGTGATGCTAAAGATAAAAGAGTAGAATTTAAAAGTAGTGATGAAACCATTGCTCGCGTTGATGAAACAGGTAAAGTTTCATTTCTTAAAGATGGTTATGTGACAATAACTATTACAAGCCAAAAAGACAAAAATATAACAAATGACATAAGCTTTAAAGTTGAATCTGCTGATAAAGATGTTATGCCTACTGATATAGAAATATCTTCAGAAAAACAAGAAGTTGAAATAGGTGATGAACTAACTCTCATCGCAATAGTTAAACCTGATAATACAACAAACAAAGAAGTATCGTGGGAGTCTAGTGATGCAACTATTGCCACGGTAGAAAATGGTGTTGTGAAAGGACTAAAAAAAGGAACTGTAACAATTAAAGTTATTTCGTTAGCTGACAAAAAAGTGTACAAAGAAATAGAAATAAATGTTATCAAAGCAGTTTATAATCCTCAACAACTAATTACTAATACGATAAATGAATATCTTAAAGCTGATAAAGCTAGTGTAATGATAACAAGTATTAATGACAAAGAAACGCTTATCCAGAAATTTGCTTATAGTCTAGAAAATAAACAATTAGTTAAATTTATTAACCAATTAAGCGGAAGTACTGAATCTGCATTATATATTAAAGATGGTATAATGTATCAAAATGCTAATGGTGTAAAGCAACAATACGAAGCTAGTGAATCGGAAATTTCTGAAATATATGAAAGTACAAACATAACTACTGTTCTTGAAAATGTAACAAGTTTCTACTTAGAAGATGCTTTCTATAATGCTTTAGAAATGAGTGAGACTTCAAGTGAATTAACTAAAGAGTTTATACTTAATATAAGAGATTACGAAGGGAATAAATTTGATACATTTAATAAAGATGAAGTAATGATAACAGTTACTTTAACTTTAGATGGCAAGTTAGAAAAAATATTATGTACTTCTATTAGTGATAAAACAACTGTAAAGCTTGAAATTGCTTTTCTTGGACTTGATTTTGTAATTGATTATCCTAGTGATTTAAATAATTATGAATAAAAAATGTATATAATTTAAATATTTGATAATAATATAAGTACTAGTTTATATAACATTATCCGTATATAAAATAGTCGATTCCGAGATATCGCAAAAATTCGGGTGAGTTCCTCGAGTGGCTCGAGGAAGAAAATAAAATAATGCCAGTCGTAAGACAGAAAGCCTCTAAAGGGCTTTTTTTATGTGAATTATGCTTATAAAATTTGTTTAAAATAATTGACTTAAACATAAATAAGGTGTAAACTATAATAGTTAGCATACGCTAACTAAAGTTTTAAAGTATTAGTTAGTTATCGCTAACTAAACAATAAGGAGGATTACGATGACTATTGTTGAATTTAAAAACGTTACACGTATTTATACAAGTGGAGAACATGAACTAAAAGCTTTAGATGATGTTAGTTTTACCCTTGATGAGGGAAAATTTGTTGTTATACTTGGTCCATCTGGAGCAGGTAAAAGTACACTTCTAAATATGCTTGGTGGCCTGGATAGCCCTACTAAAGGAACTATAGTTGTTAATGGCAAAGATATTTCAAAGTTTACTAGTAATGAACTTGCCGATTACAGAGCTACAATGATAGGTTTTATCTTTCAATTTTATAATTTGATTCCAACTCTTACAGTTTATGAAAATGTTGCTCTTATAAAAGATATTTCTAAAAATGCTTATGAGCCGAAGAAAATGATAAGTGAAGTAGGTCTTTCTGATCATATGAACAATTTCCCATCAGAACTTTCAGGAGGAGAACAACAAAGAGTGTCTATTGCTAGAGCACTAGCAAAAAATCCTAAAATACTGCTTTGTGATGAGCCTACTGGTGCTCTTGATTCTGAGACTGGGGTTCACGTGCTAAAACTTTTACTCTCTATGGCTAAAAATTATGGTAAAACAATCGTTGTTGTTACACACAATCAAAACATTGCAAAAATTGCTGATGTAGTTATTACTGTTAGAAATGGTAAAATTAAGTCTTATAAAGAACAGCTTTCTCCTATTGGTGTTGAAGAAGTGGAGTGGTAAATTATGCTAATTAGAAAACTATTTCGAACTGCCTGGAGTTATAAATCACAATTTATTTCAATGGTTATAATGATTACCATTGGGGTGGGAATATTTTTAGGTTTTAATATTGAATGGAAAAGTCTAGAAACTGATGCTTTTTCGTTTCTTGAAAATACAAGTTATGCTGATTACCGTATTTATTCTGAAAATGGTTTTACAGAAGAAGAAATTAAGGCTATTCAAAGTATTAATGGTGTTGATGCAGCTACAAGATATCTTAATGTTAATGTTAGCATTAAAGATACAAAAAAATCTCTTGCTTTGAATGTTTCGGAAAACTATACTGTTTCAAAAATGTTATTAATCGAAGGTACTGAATATAATAAGGATTTAGATGGAATTTGGTTATCTGATAAATTTGCTACTGCCAATGATATAAAAATTGGTGATGAAATTACCCTTATATATACAGGACTAGAAATAACAGGTAAAGTTATTGGTCTTATTAAGAGTGGAGAAAATATGATTTGCGTAGCTGATGAAAATCAACTTATGCCTGATTACAATACTTTTGGTTTTGCATATATTACTCCTAAAACTTTAGAAAAAGTCTTAGGATTTGCATTATATCCTCAAATCAATATTATATCTAATATGGAAAAGGAAGAATTAGAAGAACAAATAAAAACTGTTACGGGAACAACTTTTCTTGTAACAACAAAAAATGAGCATAATTCGTATGCTGGAGTAATGAGTGAAGCAGAAGAAGGTAAAACGATGGGTTCTATTTTACCAGTACTATTTCTTGTTATTGCGGTTCTTACAATGGTGACAACAATGCACCGTATTTCAGTGAATGAAAAAGGACAAATTGGTACGTTAAAAGCTCTTGGCTTTCACGATAGTAGAATATTACTTCATTATACTTCGTATGGATTTACAATTGGTCTTTTTGGAATGATTCTTGGTACAGGACTTGGTTTCCTTGTAGCTTATTTCATCATAAGTCCTAAGGGAATGATGAGCACATATTTAGATATGCCTTCTTGGGATTTGGTAATGCCTAGCTTTTGCATTCCTGTGATGATATTGTTAATGGTATTTTTAACACTTATAAGCTATTTATCAGTTAAAAAAATGCTTAGAGGAACTGCTGCAGATGCTTTACGTCCTTATGAACCAAAAACAATGAAAAAGAGTGCAATAGAAAAAATTTCTTTAACTAAAAAATTATCTTTTGGTGTGAAGTGGAATATTCGTGATATTTCACGTCACAAATCACGAAGTCTAATGACGGTTATAGGTATTATTGGCTGTATGGTATTGCTTGTTGGCGGATTAGGTATGGGAGATACGATGAAGAAATTTCTTAATATGCTAGATAATGATATTTGTAACTATAATACTAAAGTTATTCTTTCTGAAACATCTTCAAATAATGATTCCCTTGCTTTAGCAGAAAAACTTAATGGCGATTGGCAAGCTTCAAGTGGTATCAGTTACAACGGAAAAACAATAACTATGGATATCTATAGTATCAAAGATGGAAAAATAGGTTTACTAACCGAAGATAATAAACAACTAATTTTAAGTGATGAAGGAGTATATCTCTGTTTACGTTTGAAAAATACAGCTAAAGTAGGCGATACAATTACTTTTTCACCATATGGGAGCGAAAAAACTTATGAAGCGGTAGTAGTTGGTTACACTCGTTCATTAGTTAATGAGTGTATTGCGATGTCTAATACTTATGCTGATAGCATAGGTATTGATTATCGCATAAGTGCTATCTACACTGATGAAACACTGGGAAACATCGGAAATACAAGTATAATCTCAGGAAAGCAAGACAAAGAAGCAATAATGGACAGTTATGATTCATTTATGGACTTAATGAACTTAATGGTTATTGTGTTGATAATTGCGGCAATAGTCCTTAGTATTGTTGTTTTATATAATCTTGGTGTAATGAGTTACGTGGAAAGATATCGAGAACTGGCTACGCTAAAAGTACTGGGATTTCGTGATCGATACATAGGAAATTTACTTATAAGTCAAAATATATGGCTAACAATTATTGGTGTGCTTTTTGGAATTCCTGCTGGAATAGGAATATTAAATTTCTTAATTACTTCTCTTGCAAGTGAATATGAAATGAGTGTTGCTATTAACTTAACAACATATGTCATTAGCACATTACTAACATTTGGAGTATCACTTCTTGTTGGTTTAATGATATCTAAGAAAAACAAGAAAATTGATATGGTAGAAGCTCTTAAAGGAACTGAATAAAATATGAAACTAATAGAAATATTGCTAATACTTTTGCTAGTAGTTTTGCTCGTATTTTTATCACTAGGAGTTAAATATCTTTGTAGAAAGTACATTTATAAAGAGGCGCACAAAAAGCAAGACATAGATTGAAATATTAATATTTCGAAACAAGGCATATATTTGTCTTGTTTTTTTATAAAAAAGTATTGACAAATAACAAATAAAAATAGTATAATATTAATGTCAAATATATTTGACAAAATGTCATATATAAAGGAAAATACAAATGGAAAATATGAAAATGAAATTAGCTCGTGTTGAAGCTAAACTATCACAAGATAGTCTTGCAAAAAAAATAGGCGTGTCAAGACAAACAATTAATATGATAGAAAGAGGAGAATATAATCCCTCGCTTCAACTATGCATTAAAATCTGTAAAGCCTTAAATAGAACATTAGATCAGTTATTTTGGGAGGTGAATGAATAATGTTTAACGATGAAAGAATCAATTATGAAATTACTAAACTAAAAAAACTTATAATTATTGTTAGTGGAATATTATCATTTATGTTTTTGTTATTTAAAATGTTAATTCTTTATAACAAAAAAATTGCATTTTGTTTGTATTCAACTGAACTAATTATAACAGTTACATCATTAATTATTATGATTTGTTCTTTGTTTATTAAAGCAGAAGTTAAAGATGAAATGTTCACATATAGAAAACAAAAGTATTATGATATATCTTTTAAAGTATTGCTTTATATTGCTTTCTTAAGCTATGCCGCTGTAATCCCAGCAACTATACAAACAGGCGATGATTCGTCACTATCTTCTAATATGTGCATTAACCTAATAATGACCTCATCATTAATATTTGGATATGGTTATTTAAGACAAAAACAAATATATTTTAATTATAATTTCATTGAGGAAAATAGTAAAACTTATTATAAGAATGTTTTTAAAAACATTTTAAAGATTATTGTCTTTTTTGGAATTATTTATTTTATATCTTTGTGTATATCAGTTTTCTATTTTGCAAACAATAATCCATTAACATTTATTGTAACTATTTTATTAGGTTTCTTTACATCAGTTATATCAAATGCTTTCTATTATTTATCTATATCATTTCTAGAAAGAATGTTTTTTAAAGAAGAGAAAAACAAACAAATCACTACTCCAACTATTATATTATTATCCATTTCAGTAGTCTTTATTTTGATATATCTTATTTTAAACTTTAATTATTATTTAGTTATTGACGGAAATGCTAATAATACTGCAAAACTAACTAAACTGATGACTGCAAGTGAAATGGTACTAGAATGTTGTAGGTTTTTCTCAGCCCTTGGTATTATCTTCTTAACAACTGATATTTTCAAAAATGATGAAGCAAAACTAAAGAAAAATTCTAAACTGCTTGTTGCTTTTACAATTTTTATAATATGTGAAATCTTTTGGGCAAGAATAGATAGTTTTATAACCCAAACTTTAGTCTCTATTATAACTGACATTTCTTCATTAGTTCTATCAATATATGCTATTCAAGTAGGATTTAATATAATAAATGCAATTTACTATATTATTCAAACTTTATTAATTTTAATAATCAATAAAGATAGACTAAAAGGGCACAATGTATTAAAGACTATATTTATTTTTTGGATTGCAGCCTATGTATTAATTATTATTACCAATTTTATACAAAATGCTTCTACTGTACATATTAGTAATCTTTTAATGGGTATTCTTGCAAGTTTATCACTAATTTATTTATTAGTAATTTATAAACAAAAGACTAACAGCATTATAGAAAAAGCTACTTTATGACAATTGAACACATAAAGAAAATTTTAATAAATTTCTTTGTGTGTCTTTTTATTATGGCGTGAATATGGTATAATAATATATGGGTTAAAAGGTGAAAGATATGAATGAAAAGAATGTTTCAAAAAAGAAACTTTTGAAGAGTTTTTTCTGGAAAATATTATTTTTAATAATTTTTATAATAGCATTTATATGGTCTTTGGAATTAGAACATAATATTAAAATGTTTGTTTTAGTGATAATAAGTATTATATTAGCTATAATCATTGTTAACTTATTGTTAACACTTAAACAATACAATAATTACCAATATTTATTAAGTGAAGAGGAAATAGTTATAAAAACTGGAGTTGTTTTTAAAAGTACTACAATAATCCCTTATTGCCAAATCCAAGATATATCTTATACTCAAGGACCTATAGATTTGGCTTTAAATATTGCTGATGTTATAATTAGTACAGCTGGTCCAGTAGATGTGATTAAATCACTAGACAAGGAAATAGCGTTAGAGTTAGTTAATTTCTTAAAAAAACAAATTTGTATAAAGAAAGAAAATGACAAAGATGAAATATTGTAAGAAATATTTATATTATTCAATATTTAAAACTACGATTATTCTTTTTGCTTTTTATTTTGTTTGCGGTTTATCTTATCTTTTCCCTGGTACGAATGAATTTGAAAGCAAAATTGAAGAAATAATCTATAGCATTATACCAATAATATTTTTAATAATAAGCCTTTTAGTTATAACTTATGTTATTATCTCATATTTTTTTATAACATATGAAGTGAAAGAAAAAGAGTTGGTTCTAAAAAAAGGAATTGTTCTAAAGAAAATTCAACTTTTAACTTATGAGAATATTAATGCGGTTAATATTCATCAAGGAATTATTATGCGTCTTTTTGGTATTTCAATGTTATCTATTGATTCTGGATGCTTTTCGAAAAAAGAAGAAGATGAAATAATCATTTATGAAACTAGTAATAAAATTAAAGATATTGAAAAACTGATTTTAAGTAAAATGAGTAAAACCGAAGAATGTTTGAACGAAAATAAAGAAGATTCTTTGAAGGTAATTAATTATCAAATATCTTTGAAAGATATTTTGGCTAATATTTTTTGTTCTGTAAGTTTATTTATAGGTTTATTTATTTATATTTTAGTTTTATTAATATTTAATATTATTATAAATAATTTAAATGAAGTTTTATCAAGAAATGATATTATACTATATAATGTAAGATTTAACATATTTATAATATTTATTATTTCTTTTAATATTTTAGAGGAATTCTTTAGACTATATAATTTTAAGATTACTGATGAAGGTGAAAGTATTCGCTTGCAGTATGGTTTATTTATAAAAAGAGATTATGCAATAAATAAAGAACGAGTTAGAGGAATTATCTATAAACAAGATTTAGTGAAGAAGAAATATGAATATGTAAATGTATACGTTGATATGGTTGGTTTAGGTAATTTTGGTGACCAAAATGAGAAAATAGTTAATAAATTTTTATTGCCAATTTGTAAATATGAAACAGCAAAAGAGATTGTGAGTAATATTTTCCCTGATTATAAGTTATCTGATGAAGCATGTGAAACTTTTATTCCGCATAAGAAGAGTTTGAAATTCTTTATTTTACTTCCAATAACTATAGAAACAATATGCTTTATTTCTTTAATGCCTTTGTTTGATAATTTAAAATGGTTTTTGTTTTTATTGATTTTATGGATTGTAATGAGTTTAATAATTCTTTTTACAAGAGTGCTTTCAAAAAAACACCAGATGATTTCTTGTTTTAATGATAAATTATGCATCAAGACGGGAAGTATTATTATAAGAACTTATGTTGTTAAGATTGAAAATATTATTTGCCTTGAAGAGTATAATACATTTCTGAGAGATAAGAATAATATATCATCAATTAAGTTAGATTATTATGGCGGGGAAAGTAGTATAAGAATGCTGATGTATGATAAGAAAGTATTTGAAATATTGAGTAATAAAATAAAGAAAATGGCAAATAATAACATTAGAAAGGATAAAAAATGTTTGGACTAAGAGCCGATGGCAAAAAACTAAAAAGAATAGATCCTATTCAAAAAATAACCCCTCACATTATGTCAGAAAGACATGATTCACAAAATATCGCTAAATATGAGGTGAGATGTGAACCTTTTGATAATTTTATTAGACAGGAAAGAGAAAAAGGGATAAGTTTTAATTATATGCATCTAGTTATAGCGGGAATTGTGCGTACAATAGCTTTGAAACCTCGTTTGAATAGATTTGTGATGAATGGGAGAATCTTTAGAAGAACGGGAGGCATTTATATTTCTTTTGTTGTGAAGAGAAAGTTGAGTGCTAATGCTGCCGATTCGACTGTCAAAGTTTGTTTTACTGGTCATGAATCTATTTATGAAATAAAAGAAAAAATAGATGAGGCAGTAAAATCCATTAATCAAAAGGAAGAAAGTAATGGAACTGATAAAGCAGCACATATTCTAACGATTGTTCCTAATTCGTTAATTAAATTTGCAGTTTGGGTTATCAAGAAACTTGATAAACATGGACTCCTTCCAGGCTCAATTTTGAAGTTAAGTCCATTTCACACATCATGTTTTGTAACTAACTTAAAAAGTATTAAAGGTGAATATATTTATCATCATTTATATGATTTTGGTACAACAAGTTTATTCGTTTCAATGGGCAAAGAAAGAATGCAACCAGTTTGTGAAGATGAACAAATTGTGCCTGGAAAAGTAATGACTTTAGGGGTTGTAACTGATGAAAGATTTTGTGATGGTTTTTACTATATTGCTGCTTTAAAACTTTTAAAAGAATATTGTAAAAAACCGGAATTGTTATGTGAAAGGTTAGAAACGGTAGAAGAAGATATTCCATTTGAATATAAGAAAAAGAAACAAAAGTATACAAAAAACGAAAAATAGTAAAAAAAAGTATTGCATTTTATATTAAAATGGTGTATAATATATCAGTATTGATGAAAAAATAAGTTTTGTATTTTAAATAGTTTTGAATATTTCAAAACTTATTATTTTGGCCTCTTGATACGCCCGGTATTGTGGCGTTGCAATAGGCTACTCAATTTATTTGCTCAAATGAATTATTGAAAGGAGGACATTACATGCCTACAATTAATCAGTTGATTAGAAAGTCACGTGAATCAAAAATTAGAAAATCTAAATCTCCACATTTAGCTGTTGGATACAATAGTTTAAAGAAGGTTTATACTAATGTTGAATCTCCACAAAAACGTGGTGTTTGTACAAGGGTTACAACAATGACACCTAAAAAGCCTAACTCAGCAATTCGTAAGTACTGTCGTGTACGTTTATCTAATGGAATCGAAGTTACTGCATATATTCCTGGTATTGGCCATAAATTACAAGAACATAGCGTTGTATTAATCCGTGGTGGACGTGTTAAAGACTTACCTGGTGTTCGTTACCATGTAATCAGAGGTACTCTAGATACTACTGGTGTTGATAAACGTAAACAAGCTCGTAGTAAATATGGTGCAAAAGTAGAAGCTTAATTTTAAAATAAATAATTGAAAGGAGGATATATATGCCACGTAAAGGACATATTCCAAAGAGAAAAGTTTTACCAGATCCAATTTATAATTCTCAAGTTGTTACTCGTTTGATTAACAATATTATGTTAGATGGTAAAAAAGGAGTTGCACAACAAATTTTATATGGTGCATTCAAAAGAATAGAAAAACAAACTGGTCGCCCAGCAGAAGAAGTATTTAATGAAGCTTTAGCTAACATTACTCCTCAATTAGAGGTTAGAGCTCGCCGTATCGGTGGAGCTAACTATCAAGTTCCTGTAGAGGTTAGACCTGATCGTAAGATGACTCTTAGCTTAAGATGGCTAACTCAATATGCTAGATTAAGAAAAGAGAAAACAATGGAAGAAAGACTTGCTAATGAAATTATAGATGCATCTAATGGCTTAGGTGGTTCAGTTAAGAAACGTGATGATACTCATCGTATGGCTGAATCTAACAAGGCATTTGCACATTATCAATGGTAGGAGAATGCTAGATTATGCCTCGTGATATATCGTTAGAGAACACTAGAAATATAGGAATTATGGCTCACATTGATGCCGGTAAGACTACTGTATCGGAAAGATTTTTATACCACACTGGAAAAATTCATAGAATCGGTGAGACACATGATGGTGCTTCTCAAATGGACTGGATGGAACAAGAGATTGAGCGTGGTATTACGATAACATCCGCTGCAACTACTGCTTATTGGAAAGGCCATAGAATTAATATTATCGACACTCCAGGGCACGTAGATTTTACTGTTGAAGTAAGTAGATCATTAAGAGTACTTGATGGCGCAGTAACTGTATTAGATGCTCAAGCTGGTGTTGAGCCTCAAACAGAAACTGTTTGGCGTCAAGCTACAGAATACAAAGTTCCCCGTCTAATTTTAGTTAATAAGATGGATAAGATAGGTGCAAATTTCGAAGCATCTTGCGAAAGTTTACATCAAAGATTAGGAGCAAATGCTCATCCAATTGCTCTTCCTATAGGCGCTGAAAGTCAATTCGAAGGTGTTATTAGCCTTGTTGATATGAAAGCTTACTATTTTGATGGTAAACCTGATGAAAATTATGAAGTAAGAGATATACCTGCTAATATGTTAGAAATAGCTCAAGCTCGTAGAGAAGAATTAATTTCAGCTGTTGCTGATTTTGATGAAGAAGTTGCAATGTTATATCTTGATGAAGAAGAAATACCTGTAGAAACATTGAAAAAAGCAATTAGAAAAGCTACACTTAGTGTTGACTTTTTCCCAGTAACTTGTGGCTCTGCTTTTAAAAACAAAGGTATCAAATTATTGATTGATGCAGTTTGTGACTATTTACCATCACCTGTTGATGTACCAATGATTATTGGTAAAAACAAACAAGGCGATGAAGTAGATATTGTTTCATCTGATGATTCATCATTCTCTGCTTTAGCATTTAAAGTTATGACTGACCCATATGTTGGTAAATTAACATTCTTCAGAGTTTACTCAGGAACTTTACAATCTGGTTCATATATTTACAACTCAACAAAAGATGCAAAAGAAAGAATTGGTCGTATTTTATTAATGCATGCCAATGATAGAACTGAGATTAAAGAAGTATATGCTGGAGATATAGCTGCAGCAGTTGGTCTAAAGAATACAACTACTGGTGATACATTGTGTGATCAAAAGAAGCCAATAATTCTTGAATCAATGACATTCCCTGAACCAGTTATTAGTGTTGCTATTGAACCTAAGACAAAAGATGATCATGATAAGATGACTAATGCTTTGCAAAAGTTATCAGAAGAAGATCCAACATTTAGATCATATGTTGATAAAGAAACTGGTCAAATTATTATTGCTGGTATGGGTGAACTTCATCTTGAAATCATTGTTGATAGAATGAGAAGAGAATACCACGTTGAATGTGTTGTTGGTGCTCCTCAAGTATCTTATCGTGAAACAATTAAAGTTCCTGGTGAAGTACAAGGTAAATTCGTTCGTCAATCTGGTGGACATGGTCAATATGGTGATGTTAAGGTTCGCTTTGAACCAAATCCAGGAAAAGGATACGAATTTGTTGATGCTATCGTTGGTGGCGTTGTACCAAAAGAATACATTGGATCAGTTAGTAAAGGTATTGAATCTGCTTTAGCAAATGGTAATCTTGCTGGTTATCCAACAATTGATATCAAAGCAACTTTATTTGATGGTTCATATCATGAAGTTGACTCAAGTTCAATTGCTTTTGAAGTTGCTGGTAGCTTAGCATTTAAAAACTCAGCAAAAGTTTGTCAATCAGTACTATTAGAACCAATTATGTCTGTAGTTGTTGAAGTACCTAATGAGTATTTAGGAAATGTTATTGGTGATTTAATTAGTAAACGAGGAAGAATTGATTCTCAAGAAGTTCATGCTCGTTTCAATAGAATTAATGCCTTTGTTCCACTTGCTTCTATGTTTGGTTATTCAAACTCTTTAAGAAGCAATACTCAAGGAAGAGGAAATTTCACAATGCAATTTGCTAGATATGAAGAATGTCCAAGAAGCATTGCTGAAGAGGTAATAAAAAAGCGTGGTTTTAATAACTAATGCTTGCAAAATTATTAAAAATATATTAAAATATAAGTACAATCATTTATTAGGAGGAATAATATAATGGCAAAAGAAAAATTTGAACGTACTAAACCGCATGTTAACATTGGTACTATTGGTCACGTAGATCATGGTAAAACAACTTTAACATCTGCTATTACTAAAGTATTAGCAAAATATAGTCCAAAAAACAAAGTTATGGATTACAACCAAATCGATGGTGCTCCAGAAGAAAAAGCTCGTGGTATAACGATTAATACTTGCCACGTTGAGTATGAAACTGAAAAACGTCACTATGCACACGTTGACTGCCCAGGGCATGCCGATTATGTTAAGAACATGATCACTGGTGCTGCTCAAATGGATGGTGCAATCCTTGTTGTTGCTGCAACTGATGGACCTATGGCACAAACTCGTGAACATATCTTATTAAGCCGTCAAGTTGGTGTTCCAAAATTAATCGTATTTATGAACAAATGTGATCAAGTTGATGATCCTGAAATCTTAGATTTAGTTGAAATGGAAATTCGTGATCTATTAAGTGAATATGGATTCCCTGGTGATGAATGCCCAGTTATTAGAGGTTCTGCATTCCAAGCTATGGAAGGCGATGAAAAAGCTCAAGAAGCTGTTGAAGAATTAATGAAAGCTGTTGATGATTACATCCCAGATCCAGTTCGTGAAACTGATAAACCATTCTTAATGCCTGTTGAAGACGTATTCTCAATCACAGGACGTGGAACTGTTGCAACTGGTAGAGTTGAACGTGGTGTTGTTAAAGTTGGTGACAACGTTGAAATCGTTGGTATCAAACCTACACAAAAGACTGTTGTTACAGGTGTTGAAATGTTTAGAAAATTACTTGACCAAGCAGAAGCTGGTGACAACATTGGTACATTACTTCGTGGTGTTAACCGTGAAAGTATCCAACGTGGACAAGTTCTTGCAAAACCTGGTTCAGTTACACCTCATACAGAATTTGAAGCACAAGTTTACGTATTAACAAAAGATGAAGGTGGCCGTCATACTCCATTCTTCACAAACTATCGTCCTCAATTCTATTTCCGTACAACTGATATTACAGGTGTTATCGAATTAAAAGAAGGCGTTGAAATGATTATGCCTGGTGACAATGCTGAACTAGTTGTTAAATTAATTCACCCAATCGCAATCGAATTAGGTACTAAATTCTCAATTCGTGAAGGTGGACGTACAGTTGGTGCTGGTAACGTTACTAAAATTATTAAATAATTATAATATAAGTGTCTACACAATATGTGTAGGCCTTTTATTTTGGGCTTTATATGAAACCTTTATACGCTTTATGTGTTTGTTGTAAAAAATATTAAATTTCTTATTGACTATAGCTTAAATATATTATAAAATATACTTAGTAAGTATAGATAATAGCAAAATAAAGAACATAAGTATGCTAGCTTTCAAGACTTTATAAGATAATACATATTTATATTACCTTAAAGTAAGCCTAAAAATAAGAAAACACAAGCTCTCTTGAGGTAACTTAGGAGAGTTTTTTTGTCTATCTATACTTATAAAATATATTATTAAAGGAGGATTTATGAACAAACAATTACTTTTTAATGTACTTAATAGAAGCTTAGAAGGCTTCTATATTAAAGAATCAAGTAAAAAGTCTGTTTCTAGCAGCTGCAGTGCAAAAAACTATGATGTTTATATTAAGTTTGACATAAGTAGGTTTACTATTTATGATACAGTGGAAAAAGCTAATTTTATATTATCTCTTTCTAGTATTTCTGATTCCTTTGATTTTTATTTATATGAAACCTCCGATATTGATTTTTCAACTGTTAGTGGTTTATCTAGTTTAAGTGCAAGTGATAAAGGATATAATGATGATTATATTGACCATATAGCTGTTACTGAAAGCACAAAAACAGTATCTTTTGATATAACAAATATAATAAACAAAAACATTGAGTTAAAAAAGAATTATATATATTTTAGAATATATCATAATAAGTCAAAATCATTTACTATAAAAAAGATTACTAAAGCCAATGTTACAGGAACAATAAATCGTTTTAGAGAAATAGGATATGATACATATGACTTAAGTTTAGCTGGAAAAGCTAATGTATCCTTATTAAATGGAATGCTTAAGTTTGATTTACCTTCGTTTGATTCAGGAAACAAAATTATACCAATAGAATTATCATTTGCATACTCTTATACATTACATTCACATTTAGGATTAGTTGGAGATTATATCCTTACAAGTTTTGAATATTTAATAACAAAAACAGATGATTACATAATAATAAAAGATGTAACCTTAAGAGAAACTATCT
>CAYMGD010000002.1:0-82259 GCA_964389905.1 uncultured Coprobacillus sp.
GCAAATTACAGCCTTTTTTGCACCTTTTTACAAGATATAACAACCTCTTAGGAGGCGTGTGCTCTATCCTACTGAGCTACGGAGACGCATAAACTTATATTTTTGTATCCATTATAAAACAAGCTATAATAAGAAAACTTATTTTATCTATTGAACTACAAAACAATAGATATTTTATCATATTATGTGTAAAAAGTAAAATATATTTTTTTGATAAAATTAATTATATATAAAATACAATTCCTAAGATTGCTGATACAATAATCAATCCGATAGGAGATATTTTTTTCTTACGCCATTTTTGATAAATAAAAGAAATTAATGCTATTAATGTAAATATTAACAAGCCCTTGAAATCAATCTTTCCTATGCTATTATAATTTGTATATCCAATTATTATACTTAAAAACATTGTTATTGATGTTCCAATAATTAATGCTATTACTGCTGGTTGAATACTTTTTAATATACTATTTACACATTTATATTTTAATAAATTATTAATGAAAGCAACAATAATCAGTATAATTATAAATGAAGGTAATATTACTCCTAAAGTTGAAGCAAAACTACCTAATAATCCTCCTTGTTTTGAGCCAATAAACGTTGCCATATTTACAGCAAGCGGTCCTGGTGTTGATTCAGATATTGCGATAAAGTTGACAAATTCAGTTTCCGTAAGCCACTTGTTTTCGAGCGCAATTTCTTTGACTAGAGCAATCATCCCATATCCCCCACCAAATGAAATGACACCGATTTCAAGAAATGTTAAAAATAATTTAAGATATATCATTTTTATTCCTTTCTTTGATTTTACTAAAAATATAAGCAATAATTCCTACTAAACCACTTATTATAATATAGATTATACTAGAGATGCTTTTAGAAAAGATATTTAAAACAACAAATAGAATTAAAACAGTTATAAATATAATATATGATAGCAATGTCTTATCCATATTTTTAAGCATCTTAAGCCCTGCTTTTAGAATTAAATAAACAACACACACTTGTATTCCCTTAAATGCATATTGCACATATGCTATTTTTAGAAAATCATCTAAAAATAATGAAATAATAAATATAATAATAAATGCAGGCACACAAACGGCAATTGTTGAGACAAGCGAACCCCAAAATCTACCTATGCGATAACCTACGTATGTGGCACTATTTATTGCTATTGGTCCTGGTGTCGATTCAGCAATTGTTATCATATTTATGAAATCTTCTTTGGCTAGCCATTTTTTCTTCTCGACAAGTTCATTTTCCATTAATGTTATCATTGCATATCCTCCTCCAAATGAAAAAAGACCAATTTTAAGCATTGTAAGAAAAAGAACAAATATTTTGTTTGATTTCACTTTTCTTCACTCCTCATATAATAAGTAAATTATAACACTTTATTTTGCACTTGTAAATTGATTGTTCAAAGCATATTTTGTATTTATTAGAATATAATATAATGGTGAAAATATGAATTTTGTTTTTGACTTGATTGAAAACTATGGAATATATATAATCTTTATTGTCATTTTTCTTGAGTATTCTTGTTTTCCTTTGCCAAGCGAAGTTATACTTCCTTTAGCAGGTGCTATTAGCTATAACAATAATATCAATCCTTTTGTAATGATTTTATTAAGCGTTCTAGCTGGTTTGGGTGGTGCAATGCTATGTTACTGTTTAGGCTACTTTGGCGCTAAACCATTTTTAAAGCACAAAAAGGAAGAAAAGGAGTCAATATCTTTTTACGAAAAATATGGTAATATGGCTGTATTTGTTGGCAGGTTAATTCCCCTTTGCCGAACATATATTTCTTTTGTAGCTGGATTTAAAAAGCATAAACCTCTAAATTATTTATTATTTACTACTTTAGGAGTGTTCGTTTGGAATACTATTCTAATCCTTCTTGGCTATTTCTTTTATGATAATATCGACATTATTGGTGTATGGTATATAAAATACAAGTATTTCATAATTGCTATAATAATTCTTTTTGTTGTTTTATTTATATTAAAGAAAATGAAAAAGAGGAGAATTACTCCTCATAAAACGAACTAATCTCAACGTCTAAAATCTTACAAATTTTAACTAATATTTCTGGCTTGGGAAATCTTTGGTTTTTTTCATATTGTGTTATGCAGTTACAAGTTACACCAATAATTTTGGCTAATTGCTCTTGCGTCATTCCCTTTTTCTTTCGAGCCTCAATTAACCATATTCTTTCTTTTTTCTCAGCCTCCATTAGAAGGTTCTCCTTTCGTATTAGATTAACATCTTACAATAAAATATTTTATTGTTTTCCCCTTTTGTTTTATATCTTAATACTATTTTACTACTCATCTTTTAAAATTGCAAGAGTTTGTTTTCTCTCATTGTAAACGTTATGTTATAATAACAAAACGTTTTGTGTATTTCACATATTGTGATTTTAGCGTATATGAATAAAAAACCACCAAAGCCTTAATTGGTTTTAATGGTTTTATCGATTAATCTAATAAGTACTTAATATCAGTTACATTAATATTATTATAATTATCTTCGTCACTTACGATAATTCTCTCAGCAACTTCTTTCTTGATATTTTGCAGTTCAATCACTTTTTGTTCAATACTATTCTCACAAATTATTTTTACAACTTGAACAACATTTTTTTGACCTATTCTATGAGCTCTATCTGTTGCTTGATTTTCAACAGCATAATTCCACCATGGATCAAGGTGAATTACAACATCTGCCCCAACAAGATTTAAACCAGTTCCTCCAGCTTTTAAAGAGACTAAAAATATCTTATGCTCATCCTCTGGTAAATTAAATTGCTTAGCCATTTCTATTCTATCCTCAGCTGATGTTTTGCCTGTTAAAATAAAGTGTTTATATTTTTTTTCGTTAAACTTTGGAGTTAACAAATCAAAAGCTGATGTAAACTGACTAAATATTATTACTTTGTGATCATTTGCGAGATATTCTTCTAATAAATCCATCAACAAATCAAACTTCGCTGAAGAGCCCTTATAATTCTCTACAAATAATTCTGGATGAACACAAATTTGTCTTAATCTTGTTAAACAAGACAAAATCTCAATTTTTGATGAATTAGGATTAACAAGTATTTCTCTAGTTTCTCTTAGTTTAGCTTCATATATCAATCTTTGATCACTTTCCATTGAAGCAATTTGAATTGTTTCAATCTTATCAGGCAAATCTTTTAAAACTTCTTTTTTTGTTCTTCGCAAAACGAAAGGTGATATTTTTCTTATTAATTGTTCTACTACTTCTTCAGCATTACCACTAACTACTGCTTCTTCATATTTTGATCTGAATGAACTATAATCACCCAAATATTCTGGCATTAAGAAGTCAAATATACTCCATAAGTCTACTACACTATTTTCAATTGGAGTACCCGTTAAAACAAATCTGTGAGATGATTTAATCTTCTTCACTGATTTTGCTTTTAAAGTATTATGATTCTTTATACTTTGAGCTTCATCTAAAACTAAGAAATTAAATTTCTTACTCTTATATAGATCTATATCATTTCTTAAACTATCATATGACGAAACATAAATGGTCTTTTCTTTGTTTTTAATTCCTTCAATAATTTGCTTACGCTCATTTACGCCGCCTATTACATTAATGACTTGTATATCTTTAGCCCATAACGAAAACTCATTTTTCCAATTATAACATAAACTCTTAGGACAAACAATTAAACTTGGCGAATTTGTTTTGTCAGACATAATAACAGATATTACCTCAAGAGTTTTTCCCAGCCCCATATCATCAGCTAATACTCCGCAGAAATTATGTTTTATCAGTGTTTTCATCCACTTATAGGCATCCACCTGATATCCTCTCATTATTTCTTTTAGGCTTTCAGGGACAGCAACCTTTAATTCTTTAAAGTTTACAATTTCTTGAATTAGATTTTTTAAACTTTCATCTAATGTGTAATCTACAATGTCAATATCGTCTACCATTTTTAGGGATTGATATAATGGAACACTTTGACTTTCGTTCAATTTCTTTGCATCAAGTTTAAAAGTTTCTATTGTATTAAGAAGTTTATTAGCATCTTTTTCGTCTACTTCAATTATTGTATCTTTGCTTAGTTTAATAAATCGCATCTTTTTCTTTAAATTAGTAATAATGCGATATAATTCTTCATCAGTAAAACCACTTTCCTCAAAACAAATATCTAACATCCCTGTTTTGTATGACATATGCGCTGAAACAGGTTTCATTTTACTTGTTTTTACTTCTGTTAGATTTTCTGACAAATAAATATCTGATAATTTTTTTAGTTCGCTTAAATCAGTTCGCAAGAAATTATATACTAAATTAGGTTCTTCGATACAATTATTTTTAAATCCTAAATTAGCGATATAAGATAAATACCTATTTATCTTGTATGGATATTTGTTTAACTTTTCCAAAGAGATTTCCTTGCTTCCCTTCTTATATTTACTATCCAATAAAAGTATTCCATCTTTATAGTCAAAATATGAAGATATTTGATATTCTTCAGTTTTTATATCATTTTTTATACTTTCGTCTATTTCAATTTCTTCAGCAAAACGTGGATAAATTGATTTTTCAAATACATCTTTGATATATGCAAAAGAAATACCTTTTTGTTCAGTTATTGTATTAATTAGTTTACGATATGCAGGGTCTTTATTCTCCAGTTCAAATATTTCTTTCCCACAGATAACAAAATCTTTGGAATAACCTTCAATTAATCCTTTTACACCTTTCAAGTTTAAAATATGATTTTTATCTAAATATAGCTTAGGAGATAACATTTTATCAGAAACAAAATATTTACAATCGTCTGAAAAGTTTTCAACATATATAAAACGATTCTTGAATAGTTCCAAAAGCCTTTCTGCTTTAATAGGTGCTAAATCAACTTCTTTTTTGGAATTGTATTCTGAAAAACTAAAAGCTGCTAAAAATGTAACTATTTCACGTGAAAAATCATCAAAAGCTTCTAATGAATGAACAAAAGAAAACTTCTTGCCATAAGAAACTAAACTATTCTCACGAACTGCAGAAACAAAATCACGTACATTTTGTACTACATATTTCTTTTCATCACCGACTCTAATTGAAAGATTAACTGAATCTTCTTGATATTTTCGATGTTCAAAATTTATTCGACAATCAATTGACATTTTTTTGTTTTGTACAAGTGTGTCATATTTATCGATATCACCAAGAAAAGATTTCAATTTTTCCATGCTTTCTTTTCGCTTAACTTTATATTCCTCAATGCGAATCTCTTCTTCAATTTTTTCAAATTTTTTATTTAATTCTTCAACATTTTGTTCTATTTCTAAACTCTCATAATAGCGAACAAGAGCAAAGAAATGCTTGCATGTCTTAGAATAACGATCAGCTAAACATTTATGATCTAATATATTATCATTTTCATCAACGATTATTGTCATAAATGGATTTTCATTTATTGAATATTTCAAAATGAAACTATATCTTAATACTCGTTGTAACTCATCTCCTCTTTTATAGATAAGGCAATCGTACTCGATACGAAATAACTCACCAAATCCTTCTTCAAAAAGAGTTCGACCATTTTCTTCACAATTACTTACATGATAATTTATAGGAATCTTATTATATTCTAATTGGTACATTTTTTCCACCTATATATTTAATTCTGATTCAAAACATTCGTATTTATATCTATCATCATAAGGTATATATTCTTCAAAGATATACTTCAAAAACATCTCAACATAATATCCACCAAATTTGTAAGAATTTATCATTCGTAAATACTTTATGACATCTTTTACGCTTCTACTTCTTACATAAGTGTAAATTTTTTTTTCAAAATAAGGAATAAAAGCTTCTTTGTAATTTTCAAACAAAGTACGTGAGTATTTCATAACCTCTGAAAAGCCCATACAAGAAGCTTCATCCAATAGGTTTTCATAATCAGCTATCGCCTCATATATCTCACATCTTTCGGTTATACTATAATTACTTATTAATGCGTTAAGCATAGATTTATCCTTAATTAAATTCTTTTTATATAAAATCTTTAATATATTTAAAGATGGTCCTGATTTTATTATTTCATTAGCAGTTTTCTCATTAGGTTTTGCATTAATTAAAGCTTCATAATACAATTCTCTAATTTCCTCATCTTTATCATTATGATAAATATTTATGATATCATCATACATTTTATTTTTCATTTGAACATTCATATATTTCATTTTTATTCTTTTTATATGAATATTACATAAACAAATATCTTTAAACTCTTCATTTTTCTCATGCAAAAGCAAATAATCTAATTTTGCTATTAATGCTACTTCGTAGCCTTCTTCAAGTTTTAATTCTTTAACTATATCAATAAGGAAGTTTAAAACGTCAATGTAATCTTCTTCTGCACTATTATTAGCAAGTCCATTTATTACTTTTATTAATACGTCTTTTGAAGCAATATAAGAAAAACCATTTATATTATAATCCCAAGAAAAATTTCTCATAGAATTTATTAAATCAAATATTTTTTTATAATAATTAAGCTTTAATGGTTTATTATTAATTGATGCCAACATTACAATAGCTTTATAATACAAATCAGATTCGGACTTTTGACTAATTATTTTACTAAGCATCTTTTCAGCATTACATTCGAAATCATCAGCCAAAGAATCTATTAAAAGATAGCGTGGTCCAATAATTCGTGATAAATAATTATATAATTCTTCAGCATTCATATTAACTATATCATAGCTCATATCATCAACGCTACACAATTCATCTAATTTTTCACAATTTTCTTTCAAGTATAGAATTGATGGAATATAATGCTCACAAACTCCCCTATCTCGGCAGGAACATTCAAATTTTAAAATATTATTTTGTAAAAAGAGTATAGAGTATTCATTTTTATCAAAAACAACAATAATTTTTTCTTTTTTAGGTGAGAAAAAATATTTAATATGATTTGCTTTGTAATAATTATGTCCTCTTGCAATATCCCTTATATAGAACTTGTTTTCAAGATTAAATCTACTAATTTTAGTTGCTAAGTTTGTTTTATATTCCATTTTATCCCTCACATTGTCTTATAATTATACTATATAAATTAGTAAATAACAATGATTTTTTTTGGGGTTTTTAATTATATGTTATTTTCTTTACCATTTGAAAAAGGTATTTAGCATTCTTAATTTTGTAATATTTTATAAATTCATTATATCTTTCATTTATTTTTTCAAACATCACCTTTTTTGTCATTTTTGAAACAAAAAAGAAATATTTTTTCATTTCATCAGTGATTTTAAGACAATCACTTTTGATATATGTATGATTTTTAATTTGGTAATAAAACAATGAATGTTTTAAAATTGCTTTTATTTTCCTTTCACAAACTACCAACTTCAAAGAATTAACAATATCTTCTAGCTTAAATGTATTGCGATAACTTTCGCATATCATATGTACGAGATATATTTCTTCTTTATTAGCATATTCTTTTGCATATGTTGAGACAAATCCAAAATATTTTTCTTGATATTTTGGCTTTAAACAGAACATATCTTCATTTTTGAAAAAGTATACATACATTATATTTTGAGCCTTTAAGTGTTCATTATAAATTTGATAATACCTTTTTTCAAATTCATTAATGTTTTGAAATCCTTGTGAGAATTCTTTATTGTAAAGAAAACATATTTTATATTCGACACTTACATATCCTTTTGCATAAAAGTGTTGATATTTCTCATACTCTTTATTTATTCTATTGATTATTATGTCCTCACTTACTTCCATGTTGGTGCTACTAATATTATCTTTTAATGTACATATCAACTTTTTATATTGCTCAAGTGTAAGATATTTATTATAACTTTTTACAATATATTCATCTGATGGTATATCTTTCGAAGTATAAATATCATACATTTCATTGTATTTTACACCAAAAATATGATTTTTCTTTACAAGATACTCTATAACTAAATAGTATTTAGGAAAAAATTTCTTTAAATCTTCTTCAGTAAAAAAACCATCTCTAATTGATAGAATATACTTGATGATGTATCTTCCATCATATGAATCAAAAAAGATTTGAAATGCGCTTAATACTTCTTCATATCCTTTCTTTATTTTCTTATATGTCGCATCTATAATTTTTGTAATTATATTATTTTTTGTATTCTTTATCTTTAACATAAAAATAATGTTATTATTCTTCTCAACATGATCATTTATATATTTTTCAATTATGAAATCTGATACACTATTATTTTCATTTAAAAGTGGTATTAGTCCATATAATTCTGAATATTCTTTATTATATTTTTTTCATTGAGATATCTTTTTAATTCTCCGATTCTTTTTATATTATATTTGTTTAAATAATTTTTATAGTTATCATTTAACCAAACATTTAAATATAAAGAATTATTATTGTTGTTTATCATTTTAATAAAATCATTATATTCTATAAACATATTAAAATTTATTTTTCCAATAATATCTAAGAATATTAAATCCTTATATATATTTTTGTTTAACCTAAATACTTTTATAATATTTTTATATATGTCTTTCGTTACATCTTCATTTTCAGATAACTTCTTTAAATAAGATTTAAGTATTCTATCATATGTATGTTTACCCTCTTTAATTGTTGTAATGTTCTCCCATATACTTGTAATTCTCTCTTCAAAAAGAGATGTTTCGTTTTCTTCATCTCCGAATAAATCGTCAATGCATTTTTCGTGTTTTTCTGTTATTGTGTTTTCCCTTCTAAAAGCAATATATTTTGTTATTAAATAAGATTTTTCTGGATTGTTTCTTATTATTCTTATCACATCACTAATTGTAAAATAATTATCGTCTAATATCATATTATCATTAATATAATTTATTACTACTTCTTCATCTTTAAATATTTCTTTAACTTTCATTTCTTTGATTCCTTCCTTAATATCTACTATTATAATTTGTTTACCAAAAATAATCAATTTAACATAATCACAAAATGTTACATTTTTTATAAATTTTCTGGGCTTTTTCTTTTTATTTCTGGTTATCAAGTTTTTTTAAGAAAAAAACACCCTTTTTTTGATTTAAAAGAATGTTTTTTGAAAATGTTTTCAATCATTGAATATTATTTTATCATTGTCATATGTTGCATAATTACTTAATAATCCATTAGGTACTGTACTTAACAATTTCTTATCTCTTATCAGTTTTTGTACTTCATATTTGTTTGCTTCTTTTTCATGAAAGTTTTCACGAACAACATTATATATTAATTCTTGATATGATTTAAGTTCTTTTGTAATAGCATATTTAGACGTTAAATAGTTATTAATGCCTAAAGAATTAACAACATAATATATCTTTGAATAATTTTCAATATAAGATGATAAAGAATAACTATTCATATAACATTTTTCGCCATTAACATAATAAAATAACCCTTTAGAAAGTTTTTCCAAATCATTTTCTAATGCATAATCATTATTTTGGAAATACTCTCTAAATCTTTTCTTGATTTGATATTTATTAATATCATCAATTGATATATTCTCAAGTAATGCCATTCTATCAACAGCCATTCTAAATACATTTATTCTATTATTTTTCACTTGATAAATCAAAGAAAAATCTTTAGTTGAGGAAATTAAGCCTATTTCTTTTTGAGCTTTTTCAATATCTATTATTCCATCGTTTTTAGCAAAATAATCTAATATAATTTTTTTGAAAGTTATAGCATAATTATACTTTTTGTCTTGAATATATGGAACATAGAAATTATATATATCAGAATAATAGTATCGGCAAATGCCATATAGCATTATAGCATCTTTTATGTTCATACGATTCCACTCATCTTGATATTTATTATATAATGTTTCTCTATGAATATATAGATTAATCATTTCATATTCTAATTTAAACTTTATACGATTTAAATTATCTTCTGATATTTTTATTTTTGTTGCGATTGTATATTTATTATTGACATTGATTATTGAGATATCATCTCGAACTATTGATTGAACAGAAGCTAATGAAATGTCTAATTTCTCCACAAGTTCGTTAATATCACACATGTCGTGTTTGTCAATGTAACTATGTACTAGTTCATTTAAAGTATATTCTTTAAGCTCTAATTTTCGAACGCCCATCTTTTTGAAGTAATACTCATCTTGTAAATAATATTTTAATAGTCCATATAGTTTATATTTATCAGTAATTTCTGTTTCTTTTAGACTTTCAAATAATAACTTATATAAATCATCTAATAACATATAGCTATTATTTTCAAATACACGTTTAAATTCACTAATAATATTTTGCAGTTTTACTTCTTTAATGTGAACATTATCAATGTGTATTCGTTTTTGTTTTCCCCAAATAATTAGTTCTGGATTAAGTTCATCAATTTTGGCATTTGCGGAAAGGAGTTTAAATTCATAATCATACTTTTCTTGCATTTTTTTAGAAAGTTGTTTTAACCCTTCATCATCAATTATTATTCCTTTAGGATAATTTTCTTTGATAAAATTTGACATTATTGAATTTGTTGAGAAGGTTCCAGGCTTTAAAGCAAGATTACCCTTGAAAATGTATTTTTGGTTGTTGAGAAAGTTTTTGTATATTGTAAATGTAAAATCAAGAACATTATGTTTATATATTAAAGTATCATTAATTTTACTATATCTCTCAAAGTAATTAAAGTAGTCATTTAAATCTATTAAATTGATGATTGTATTTAGTGTTCCTTTTTTTTCAATATTTATAAAAGATGAGAATTCTTCTGAATAAATTGCAAATAAATATTTATTTTTTTTGAGAAGAATTAGATTAATAACTTCAATGACTTGTTTGTCATTTATGAAATTAAATATATCTTCAATATTATAAAATAATATATTTTTATACACCCCATTCTTGAATCCTATATTTAGATATGTTTCAAGAAATATTAGTATTTCGTTAGATGAATTATTCTCTATTTGTCTAATTCGTTCACGACTGAGGTTTTTCGATGAACCTATTTTTTCGAGTTTCTCACCTCTTGCACGTCGTATTAAGACATCATATCCAGGATTTTCTTTTATGATTCTTTCAAGGTTATTTTTTAAATATTCATATCCTTTACAGATAACAAGAATATATTTTTCAAATAAAGTTTGGTAATTCTTTTTAATTTTATTTGATAACTCATCAATTTGATAATATTTTAAATCTTTTAAATATTTCAACTTCTTTTCTATTGGCAGAAATATAGTTGGAATAGGTTCTTTTTCAAATATTTCATCAACAAAACTTATATTTCTACTATTAATGTTTTTTGTAACATCTTCTTCTTTTTCGATAAGCAAATCAAATAAATTGGAAATATTTTTATCATTCATAAAACTATTTTTGTCTCCTATTATCATTATATCACTTTTTTTGTTTTAATGCAAATTTCGAGTATTTAAAAACTGTAAACATATCGTCTACAGTTTAATAAAATATTATATTTCCATAACTTGTTTTTCTTTGGCTTTAACTAATTCTTCAGCTTTAGCAATATATTTATCAGTTGTTTTTTGAACTTCATCATTGTAATTAGATAGTTCATCTTCTGATATTTCATGGTTCTTTTCTAATTTCTTTAAAGCTTCATTGCAATCTCTACGAATGTTTCTACAAGCAACTTTTGCATCTTCGCCTAATTTCTTGACATCTTTGCATAATTCTTTACGTCTTGCTTCTGTTAAAGCAGGGAAATTAATTCTTATAACAACACCATCGCTTTGAGGTACCAAGTTTAAATCTGCTAATTGAATTGCTTTTTCGACTTCTCGTAATTGTGATTTATCGAATGGTTTAATTACGATTTGTTGTGCTTCAGGAACACTTATTGTTGACATTTGGTTAATTGGAGTTGGAACACCATAATAATTAACTCTAACATCATTAAGTACTGCAGGGTTAGCTCTACCTGTACGAATTAGACCTAATTCTTTTTTCAAAGACTCAATAGTCTTTTCCATTTTTTCTTCGCCTGTTAAAATAATTGTTTCTGGCATAAATAATTTTCCTTTCTAATTTTTTATTTATTTGTTTTTATTACTAATTAATGTACCAAAAGAAAAATCTTTGGCAGCTTTAGCAATATTACCTTTTTTGTTCATATCAAAGACATAAACATCAATGTTATTTTCAGCACATAAGGCAGCTGCTGTCATATCCATTACTTGCAACTTTTCTTGGACAACATCTTGATGAGAAAGTTTAGTATATTTTTTAGCATCCTTATGTTTTCTTGGATCTTTATCGTAAACACCATCAACACCATTTTTAGCCATTAGAATTAGACTAGCATTTAGTTCGGCGGCTCTCAATACAGCTGTTGTATCGGTTGAGAAGAATGGAATACCATTTCCTCCTCCGAAGATAATTACTCTATCTTTTTCTAAATGTGAAAGAGCTTTACGATAATTATATGCTTCAGCAACTTGAGGAATGTTAAGTGAAGTCATCACCCTTGTATCAACACCTACTGATTCAAGAGCGTTTTGAAGAGCAAGGGCATTCAAAATTGTAGCAAGCATTCCCATATAATCGGCACTTGAACGATTCATTCCATAATCAATTGCATCACGACCACGGAAGATATTTCCTGCCCCAACAACAACAGAAAGGAAAATACCTCCTTCTTCGTATAAATCTTTAATTTCTTTGGCTATTTCTAATACTTTGGCATAGTTGATTCCTATTCCATTATCACCAGCTAATGCTTCGCCACTAATTTTTAATATTATTCCTTTTTTCATTTGTGCTCCTTAAGTATAAATAAAGGCACGTGATATTCGTGCCTTGTGGTTTTATTTTTTGTTAACTGCAGCCATAACTTCAGCAGCAAAATCATCTTTTCTCTTTTCGATTCCTTCACCAACTGCAAGGCGAATATATTGTTTAATTTCAGCTTTTTTACTCTTTACGTATTCACCAACTGTAACATCTTCATTCTTTACAAATGGTTGATCAACTAAGCAAATGCTCTTAAGCATTTTCTTAACTTTTCCTTCAACGATTTTATCAACGATATTAGCAGGTTTGCCTTCGTTAATTGTTTCTTGTTTTAATATTTCTTTTTCATTTGCTAAGAAATCAGCATCAACATATGATTCATTAACATATTTAGGATTCATTGCGGCAACATGCATACATACATCTTTGGCAGTTTCTTCATCTCCACCTTCAAGAACAGTTAATACAACGATTTTACCATTCATATGAGTGTAAGCACCAAATACTTCTGAATCTTTCTTTTCAACTAAAGAAACTCTTCTTAAAGTGATTTTTTCACCGATTGTAGCAACAGCACCAATGATTATATCTTTAACTGTTTGTCCTTCATAAACACTTGCAAGTGCTTCTTCATCATTTTTAGCTTTGTTGGCAAGAATTGCTTTAGCGATTGTATCTACTAAATCAATGAATTTTTGGTTTTTAGCAACAAAGTCAGTTTCACTATTTACTTCAAATACAGTTGCTAAGTTGCCTTGAACTTCAACTCTACATACACCTTCAGCAGCAATACGACTTTCTTTTTTAGCAGCTTTCATGATTCCTTTTTCTCTTAACCATTTAACTGCTTCATCCATATCACCATTTGTAGCTTCTAATGCTTTTTTGCAATCCATCATTCCAGCACTAGTCATTTCACGTAATTCTTTTATTTTTTGTGCACTTACCATAATTTATATCTCCTTATTATTATTCTTTATAATTATTCCTCAACCTTTTTTTCTTCAGCTGGTACTTCTTGAGCTACAGGAGCTTCTTTTGGTGCTTCAGCTTTTTGAGGTTTTGGAGCTTTTTCTTCTTTGTTGTTTCTTGGTCTTGGCTCACGTCTTGAGTTATAACCTTTTTGGTTGCGATTATAATTGTGGCGTTGTGGTCTTTCTTCTGGTGCAGGTTCATCAGTGAATTCAACAACGATTGGAGTACCACCTTTTGCTTCAACAACAGCATTTGCCATTGTAGCAACGATTAATTTTACAGAACGAATTGCATCATCATTTGCTGGGATAACATAATCAACATCATCAGGATCACAGTTTGTATCTACTAAACCAAATACAGGTATGTGTAAACGATGTGCTTCTGCTACTGCATTGTGTTCAGTCTTAGGGTCAACAACTACCATTGCATCTGGTAATTTAACCATTTCTCTAATTCCACTGAAATATTTAACTAATCTTTCTTTTTCTTTTAATAATCCAGCAACTTCTTTCTTTGGTAAAACTTCGAAAGTGCCGTCTTCTTCCATCTTTTCGATTTCAGCTAATCTATTAATACTTCTTCTAATAGTTTTATTATTTGTTAATGTTCCTCCAAGCCATCTTTGGTCAACATAATATGATTCAGCACGTGTTGCTTCTTCTTTGATAACTTCTTGAGTTTGTTTTCTTGTTCCAACAAAGATAACAGAACCATTGTTTTGAACGATGTTGAATAATGCTTTATAAGCTTCTTCAATTTTATCAACTGTTTTATCTAAGTCGATAATGTAAATACCATTACGTTCTCCAAAAATATACTCTTTCATTTTAGGATTCCAGCGGCGAGTATTATGACCGAAATGAACTCCTGCTTCTAGTAATTGATTTTTTGTAATTACTGCCATTTTAATTTTTCTCCTTTTTCTTTTGTTTTGGCCTCCACAGTCTTCAGCGAATACACGCAATGCATTAACAAATATTCTTAATAATGCACACTAAACGATATCCTCAAACTGTGTGTGTATTTTTTCCTTTTTGCCACTATATATTTTACTACAAATCACTTGTTTTTGCAATAAAAATTTTCTTTATTTTTTTAATGTAATAATATCATACTTTATTAAACTAAAACTTTCTTAAGTTTTTTGTTTTTATGTTTTCAATAAAGTTTAATATTTTATTCGATTTTTTCCTATTTACCAGTGCTACCGAATCCACCTTTTCTTTCTTCAGATATTACCTTATCATCACTTGTAATGAAAAATTTTTGAATAATTCCTTGAGCAATTCTATCACCTTTTTTTATTATTCTTTCTTCACCACTAACATTACGAATAGCTATTATTATATGTCCATCATTGTCGCTATTATTGTAATAATCAGCATCAATTATACCTATTTGATTTGCCAATACTAGTCCTTCTTTACGGCCTTTAGAACTTCTAATAACAACCATTAAGAACTCATCATCTTCGAGTAATACTTTAATTCCTGTATATATATTAACTACTTCATTAGGTTTTATTGTAACATCATAAGGACACGTGAAATCATATCCTGATGATTTTGCTGTTTGTCTTGCTGGTATAACAATGTCATTATAAGCAAATAAATCTTTATATTTATTATATTCATTTAAAGATATTTTGTAAAAGTTTCGCATATTTTCTTTCCTTTATTCATCGCTTGCATGAGGATGAAATTTTTGATATTCATTAATTAATTGTTCTTTAGAAATATGAGTATAAATTTGAGTTGTAGAAAGGTTAACATGTCCTAAAAGACTTTGAACACTTCTTAGATCTGCTCCTCCGTTTAAAAGATGGGTTGCAAAGCTATGCCTAATCATATGGGGATGCACCTTGAGCTTTTCTGATGTATCATTTGTGATTTCATCTAATACAACTCTTACACCTCTTGTTGTGAGAGGACCTCCACGATGATTTAAGAATAGTTTCGTAGTTCTTTCCTTCTTTTCTTTCATTAAAAGTTCACTACGAGAAAATGATATATAGTCTTGAAGAGCACTTTTAAGAGAATCAATCATTGGTACTATTCTTTCCTTTTTTCCTTTTCCGTATACTTTTATATAATTTAGTGAATAATCAATATCTGTAATATCTAAATTACAAAGTTCACTAACACGCATCCCAGTATCATAAAGCATTTCAAGAATACAATAATTCCTTCTCCCAATTACTGTCTTACAATTGATAGAATCAAACATTGCTTCTATCTCATCAGCATACAACTGTTTAGGAAGTAATTTACTTTTTTTAGGACTATTTACTTCATTGAAAATATTATATGTAACATATCCTTCTCTAACCATAAAACGATATAGACCTCGTAAACTCGATAGTTTACGGGAAATACTAGTTGATTTCATACCTTTTTTCGATAAATCTAATATGAAGAATCTTGCAATATTAGTTGTACAATTAACCATTCCATTGTATTTTTTTTGTTTCAAAAACTCAATAAACTCATCTATATCATTCATATAATTAAGAACTGTATATTGTGAGTATCCTCTTTCAACTTCTAAATAATCTTTATATGCACATACTATTTCATAATCAGTCATTAAACTCACCCATTATTTCTTTTAATTTGACAAGAGCTCTATCAGAATACATTTTCTTTCTATCAATTTTCTTTAACTTTCTTTCTAAAGTCAAAGGAGCAAATATGCTATAATTAACGTTCATTGGAACAAAATCATCATGATAGCTGCTTATATAGTTAGGAAGTGAGCCGCTTGCTGTTTGCATTGTAAAATCAATCATTGGTTTGTTTTCTAGAAACCTTTTCATATTTATCCCACAAACTAAACCAGATGAGGCACTTTCAACATATCCTTCAACCCCAGTTATTTGCCCTGCAAAAAATAAATCTTCACGTTTTACTGTTTGATAATATTTATTAATTACTCCAGGAGAATTAATATATGTATTTCTATGCATAACACCATAACGGACAAATTCAGCATTCTCTAGTCCTGGTATCATTCTAAATACTCGATCCTGTTCACCCCATTTTAAATGTGTTTGAAAGCCCACAATATTATACATTGTTTTGCTAGTATTATCTTGTCTTAACTGAACAACAGCATATGGAGTTTTTAAAGAATTAGGATAACGTAATCCTACTGGCTTCATCGGGCCAAAAAGTAAAGTTCTTTTGCCTCTATCTGCCATATCCTCAACTGCCATACAACCCTCGAATACTTTCATTTCAAAATCTTTTGATTGAACTCTTTCAGCCGTAATCAAAGCTTCATAAAACTTATCAAATTCTTCTTCCGTCATAGGACAGTTATAATAAGATGGTTCACCTTTATCATATCTTGATTTAAGGTAAGCTATACTTTTATCAATTGATTCACCTGAAACGATAGGTGCAACTGCATCAAAAAAATACAAATAATCTTTTCCAACAAATGACTTTATCGATTCGCTTAAAGCATCGCTTGTTAATGGGCCACTAGCTATTATAGTAGGCCCGTCAGGAATTTCAAGAACTTCTTTCTCAATAATTTCTATCAAAGGATGTTCTTTGATTTTTTTAGTTATATATTCAGAAAATAATACTCTATCAACTGCTAAAGCTCCTCCTGCTTCAACTTTTGTTTTCTCTGCTGCTTCCATAATAATCGAACCAAGCATTCGCATTTCTTCTTTCAAAAGTCCTACAGCATTTTCTACCGCTGCAGCTCTTAACGAATTACTACAAACAAGTTCAGCAAACAAATCGCTTTTGTGAGCAGGACTTTTCTTCTTTGTCTTCATTTCATATAATCTCACATTTATGCCATTTTGTGCAAGATAATAGCTAGCTTCACAACCTGCTAATCCTGCTCCTATTACATTTACAATCATTTTATCTACCTCATATATCTAATTATATATTAATTTTATTTAAAATTCAAGATATTGAGTTTTAAGAAATAGTATATTTCTTAGAATAGTATATTTCTAGAATATTATATTTCTTAAAATAAAAAGTATAGCTATTTTCATAACTACACTTTTATTATTATAAAGCAGTATAAATCCTTTGGTTTTTACTTTTAGGTCTATTAGGAATAGTATATGCAAGTATGCCTTCTTCAATCAAAGGATTCACATATGACTTTATGAAATATGTTGGATGTTTTTCATCATATCCAAAATATTTTGCTATAGATTCTTTTGTTCGTGGCACTTTACAATACGTCTTAATTTTAGAAATAAAACTATCATTGATAGCTTCAATTTTTTTCGAATTGTATAATGTGACTTTAAATACTCCTCGTTCGCTTTCAAATTTTGGTTCTAGCAGTCCTGCTTTCTCCATCTCCGCATAAATTGTAGGAATTCCTGAATATCTATTTTCCGTTATTTCTAATATTTCCAGATTAGAAGCAATAAAAGGATTTCTAATATCAGAATGTACTTTTCCTAGTTCGTCTATTTTGAGTCTCCCATACAATCCTCCAGGATTAGTAATTTCAATTCTATCATTATAAATCATTAGTCTAATAGGATCATTTTCAGTATGAATACTGTAATCGCGATGAATTAATGCATTAAGAATTATTTCTCTTATCGCTTTGATGGGATATTCAAACTCATCATTTCTTTCGCCTTTTTCATTAATTATTGTTGATTTTTTGATATTATTAATTACAAAAGAAATGGCAAGTTTTAGCATATCATTTATTGTGCCATCTAATCTTTTATTATCTAAGAATCTAATACCATTACTGTCCTCTACACCATACTCATTTGTTGGACATCTTACAGCAACAATATCCAAGTTGGGTGAAAATATTTGAGGATATTTTCCAAATAACATTAAACCACAAATTGTAGGATAATTATTTTTATCAATAATCCCATTTATTTTTAAAAGAGTATCTTTATCTAAATTAAGTAAATTAGGCTTTTTTTCTACAATTTTATCTAAATAAGCATTTATAGCAATTTCATTTAAGGTATCTTTATCTACTCTTTCCTTAATACGTAACTCATCTTCTGTTTTATATTTAAATGCATCAAAACTATGGATTTCATAATCAGTCATTGGTAAATCCGCATCACCCACTCTAACATATGAACCTTTCATTTTACCTTTCCCCAAATAATAACATGGTTTATTGAAGACATCTATTTCGGGAATTTCAGCTGAAGCAATTGTTTTCCCTTTATACTCACATATTGTTATTATTGGTCTGATTTTAGGTTCCATCATTAATGACATCTCAGTTACATTTTTTTGCAATATATCTGGTTTACCAATGCCACACACTTCATAATTATTTTTCTCATCAATTCCAAAAATTATTATTCCCCCTGATGTATTTGAAAAACTTGAAAGTGTATCATATAAATTTTCAGGAATACCGTCTTTAGATTTTTTAAATTCCACATTTTTAGCTTCACTTTTCAAGGAAATAATGTTCTCAATTAAATCAATCAATTCTTTTTCTTGCATATTAATTTAATCCTTTCCAATGATACTATTATACATCATTTACGAAAATAAATTGTAAATTACGAAAATAAATCAATAATTTACGAAAATAAATTGCAAATTACGAAAATAAGTCAATAATTTACAAAAATAATTTAAAATAGTTGTGCATCCACAACTATTTGACATTAATCTTTGTTCCTTCTTTTAACCATTTGTCCTTGTTGGCTAGAACAAGTTCTTCAAGCGTCATATTTGTTCTTGACAGTATGCTTTCAAGGGTATCTGTTGCCACAATTTCATATGTTTTGTATTCCTTAGGAATTTTTAAAACTTGATTCTCGTCTAGTACCAGTCTCGATATGTCATTGTATCTACTTATCATTTCTGGATCAACATTGAGTTTTTCCGATATGATTTCAATTGTATCATTAGGTTTGATGACATATTCTTCAAAATAAAGGCCACCACTATTTATTTTTACAGGAATAACAATTACTTGATTAGGATAAATAGCAGTACTATCTAAATTATTTGCTTCAATCAAAGCATTAACTGAAACATTATACTTTTTGGCAATGGTATATAAGGTATCACCTGTTTGTACCTTATATGTATCATTTCTTGTTTCGCCATAATATGGAGTATAAAAACCAAATCTATTCATTTTCTCACCTCAACATATTATATGTTAAGTGATTTCTTTTTGACACAAATTAAGATGCAAGAAATTGAATAGTTGCTATTATCATTACTGCTAATGCCAAAAATCCTATTATTATGCCTACTTCTCTAAATGGCTTAAGTTTCATCTTTGTTTGTCTTGTTGAGAAGAAAAAACAAGTTCCAAAGATAAAAGCAAAAGTTATCATCAAAAATATTGAACCCATAACTGAATACATTATAGCATTCATCATTGCCAATATTCCAAAAAGAAAAGTTAAAACTGGATAATCAACCAAAGTAACTTTCTTTTTACTTTCAAGAACAGGATCTACTTCTTTATAAACTATTTTGTATTCTTTTTGTGACTGAACATCGAATCCACAGTTCTCACAATATTTAGTGTTTTCTGGTACTTCTTTTCCGCATCTCAAACATTTCATTGTATCACCAGTTCTTTCTACTTTTTTCGATTTCGCGTTTTGCACTTTCTCTTTTCATATCTTCACGTTTATCATATTTCTTTTTACCACGACATAAGGCAACACTTACTTTAACTAAACCTTCTTTAAAGTAAACCATTAAAGGGATTATTGTTAATCCATCAAGTTTTACTTTTTGTTCGAACTTTCTAATTTCACTTTTGTGAGCTAGTAACTTACGTTCTCTTTTTTCTTCATGATTGAATATATTTCCAAAAGTATATGATGATATGTGCATCCCACATATTCTTAACTCACCATTTTTCACTTCACAATAAGAATCTTGTAAGGAAATATGATTTTGTCTAATAGACTTTATCTCTGTGCCTACTAAAACTATTCCGCATTCTAATTCTTCTAAAACGAAATAATCGTGATAAGCACTTTTATTTTTAGAAATTATTTTTATTTTTTCCATCCTATACTCCTTTTCTTCTTATTATACACTAATTCGAAATCTATTTCACCTGTTTTTTTATTAACTGACATTAATTTTACTTCTATTTTGTCACCTAATGAAATATTTGCCATTGTTTTCTTGTTTGTATATCTGTTTCTTTCGTTGCTATAATAGAAATCATAACTTTGTAGGTTTTTAGCTTTTATTAAGCCATCAACAGTATTTTCTAAAGTCACAAAAATTCCAAACTTTAAAACAGTTGTTACTATACCTGTAAAAGTATTGCCCAAATACTTAGTCATATATTCTGCTTTTTTCATATCAAGCACTTTAAATTCACATTCAATTGCCACTTTTTCTCTTTCACTGCATTTCTCGGAAAGGATATGCATTTTATGTAATATGCGGTTGTTTTCTTCTTGAGTTAACACATTATCACTTTCAAGAATATATTTTCTAAGCATTCGATGCACAATCAAATCTGGATACCTTCTTATTGGTGAAGTAAAGTGGGTGTAGCACCTACTTGCTAAACCAAAGTGACCAATATTTTCTTCGCTGTATATGGCTTTATTCATCAAGCATAAGATTGCTGTTTTTAGATAGTTATCTTTTTCATCTATTTCATTTAGTAGTTTTTGAAATTCTTTAGGATGTAATCCTTTTATCGAATAACCAAGCTTGGCTATTATTTCTTTTAATAAATGAAATTTAATCAAATCAGGTGATTCGTGGATTCGATAAATAAATGGTAAATCAAAACGATATATCATTTCTGAAACAGTTTCATTAGCAAGTATCATTAATTCTTCAATTATTTTTTCGCTTATTCCTCTTTCTTCTATCAATATATCTATTGCTTTTCCTTTATCATCAACTATTATTTTTGGCTCGTCAATATCAAAATCAATTGCTCCTCTTTTGTTTCTTTTATTGAATAGAATTTCTGATAGTTCTTGCATTATGTGCAGAGTATCTTCACATACTTCATAATCAGGATTGTTTAAAAGTCCATTTTCTAAAACATCATTACATTTAGCATATGATAATCTTTTAGTTACTTTAATAATTCCTTCTTTTAAATATCTATCAATTACATCACCATTTTTATCAACTTCCATATATAAAGCCATTACTAACTTTTCTTCTTGAGGGTTTAGAGAACATAAATCGTTTGATAGTCTCACTGGTAGCATTGGTATAACTCTATCTACTAAATATATACTTGTGCCTCTTTCTAAGGCTGATTTATCTAAAGCTGTTCCTTCTTTGACATAATGACTTACATCAGCTATGTAAACATTAACTAAATAATTGCCATTAGTTTTTTTAGTTACACTGACAGCATCATCTAAATCTTTGGCATCATCACCATCAATTGTAAAGATAAGTTCTTCTGGGCTTAGTACTTCAAACATTCCTTCTTTGGCATCATCACTTAATGTTTTAACTTCTTCTAATACGTTATCAGGAAATATATAAGGAATATTCATTTTAGCAACAACTGATGTAATATCAATTCCAATAGTTCTATTATTTCCTAAAACATCAATAACATCAACTATTAAGTTATATCCATAGCTTCTAACTTTGGTTCTAACAATGTCACCAACTTTAGCAGTTCCAAGTTTAGAAATAATACATTTTTTCGTAAAGTTCTTTTCATATACTTCTAAAATAGTTTTGCCATTTTGGTACTTAATTTCACCAACTAAGTATTCGTAGTATCTTTTAACTACTTTAATTACTTTAGCTTCAACTGAAAACTTTTGTTTATCAATTGTATAAAGAACCTCATCTTTATCCATTGCATCAGCTAAATATACAAAATCGACATATAAGTCATCATAATATGGATTAGAAACAAAGCCATAGTTACCATTTTTTATAGCTATTTTGCCTACATACTTATTTGCATTACGATTAGATAGATATTTCCCACCTTTATTTACAAATAGTTTATATTCATTTACTAATTCTTCAAGAACTTTTTCAACACTTTCTAAATCGTAGTTTTCTAAACTTTCACATATTTCTTGAGAAGATAGTGGCATATAATTAATATTACTTGTTATTTCTATAATCTCATTTTTTATCTCTGTCATTTCATTTTTGAAGTTTGAGTAATTTTCCATAATTCCTCCTAATCTTGAAAAAAGGACCTTGCTAGGCCCATAATTTCTATATTTTAGTATTTTACTATTTTAGTGTTTCTAAAATTAATTCTTAGATTATTAGATACTGAAACGTACAACGAAGAATGAAGCAATAATAGCTAACACGAAGAAAGCAATTGATAAACCTGTTGTAATGTATTTAATCCATACTTCTATTCCACGTTCTTTTTTACTTGAGAATAGTTCTGATTTTTCACCAGTAAAAGCTTTTGCAGCATCTTCATCAGATTTTTGTAGCACAATTATGCCTATTAAAAGAACTGATACAATTAGTAATAAAATATCTATAATTTTCATAAGTCCTCCATCACTTTATAACGATATCAAATATAACATAGTAATTATAGCACTTTTCTAAGCTAAAAGCAAGAAATTTTTTATCATTTGTTATATTATTTGTTATGCTATTGAATTAATGCTTTGTTGACAACGTCTTCCACACACTTGCATGGAATTATTTCTAATTCGCTTCGTACACTTTCTGGTATCTCAACAATATCCTTAATATTTTCTTCAGGAATAAGAATCTTATTTAAACCACTACGATGTGCCGCAATAGCTTTTTCACGTAATCCTCCGATTGGAAGAACGCGTCCTCTTAGAGTGATTTCTCCCGTCATGCCAACTTTATTATCAACAAGTTTATGAGAGAATGCGGAAATGATTGCAGTTGCCATTGTTACACCAGCACTTGGTCCATCTTTAGGAACAGCACCTTCAGGAACATGAATATGAACATCATTTTCGATAAATAAATTAGCATCAATATCATATTTTGTTGTATTAGCTTTGACATAACTTAAGGCTGCTTGAGCTGATTCTTTCATTACGTCTCCAAGTTTTCCAGTTAATACAAGTCTGCCTTGTCCTTTGTAATAGGTTACTTCCACAGGCAAAGTATCTCCGCCATACTGTGTATAAGCTAAACCTGTAACAACTCCCACCTGAGGATCGCTATCAATCTTATTATAAGCAAATTTAGGTTTACCAAGCCAATCTTCAAGGTTATCGCTTGTTATAACTACTTTAGTTACTTTATCCATTAAAATTGTTTTAATAGCTTTTCTTACTAGTGTTCCTATTAATCTTTCCAATTCACGTACACCAGCTTCTTTGGTATATTCTCTAATAATACGCCATAAAGCTCCATCTTCTAAAGTAAAGTCACACTTACTTAAACCATGAGTAAATAACTGTTTATCAATTAAATGTCTCTTGGCGATTTCGTATTTTTCATATTCAGTATAACTACTTAGTTCGACTATTTCCATTCTATCACGTAAGGCAGCTGGAACATTTTCTAAGTAATTTGCTGTAGCAATGAAAAATACTTTTGATAAATCATATGGTTCTTCTAAATAGTGATCACTAAAGTACTTATTTTGTTCAGAATCTAATACTTCTAATAATGCACTAGCAGGGTCACCACGAAAATCACTGCTTAGTTTATCTACTTCATCAAGCAAAAATACTGGATTAATCACACCACTTTTCTGCATTCCTTGAAGGATACGTCCAGGAAGTGCACCTAAGTACGTACGGCGATGACCTCTAATTTCTGATTCATCTTTTACACCACCTAAAGCTTGTTTCACAAACTTCTTATTAAGTGCTAATGCAATGCTCTTAGCAAGTGATGTTTTACCTACTCCTGGGGGGCCTACCAAACAAAGGATTGCTTGTGGGGTTTTATTTGTCATTATTTTGACTGCTAAATATTCTAGGATACGATCCTTAACAGTATCTAAGCCATAATGATCGCTATCTAACTGATCTTTAGCAACTTTTATATCTTTGTTATCGACACTTTCTTTGCTCCAAGGAAGACTAATCATAAAGTCAAGATAGCTTCGAGAAATGGCACTTTCACCACTACTTGCACTTAAATAAGCATAACGATTAAGTTCATTTAAAGCTTTCTTTTCAATGTCTTTAGGCATTTTAGCTGCTAAAATCTTTTTTCGTAACTCTTCAACATCAGTTTCTTTACGAGCTTTATCGCCTAATTCGTTTTGAATTGCTTTCATTTTTTCTCGTAAATAATATTCTTTTTGACTTTCGTTAACTGACTTACGAACTTCTTCTTCAATTTTAGCATCTATTTCTAGATATATTTTTTCTTTTTTGATATCTTCAATAATAAATTTTAATCTTTGTGTTAAACTAGGATTATTTAGATATTTCATCTTTTGATTAAATTCTAGTTTTAAATTAAAAGCTAGAATATCAATCAATTTATCTGGAGAAATGCCTTGTTGAGCCATTTTTAGAAATTCTCTAATTGAAGGAAACACTTTAGCTGCATCGTTTTCGATTTCATTTGCTAGTATTCGCATATATCCAAGTTCAGCCGCTTGATCCTCACTAATAGTTGGAAGCGATTGAACAATCACTTCCATATAAGGTTCATACTGCTTAATATCGATTATTTTGCATCTCACAGTACCTAATAACTTAGCTGAGAAGACATTTCCTTCAACAGTACTTGTAACCTTCGCAACAACACCAACTGGATTAATATTATTACTATTAATCTCTTCACTTGTTGGAGCCTTAGGAACGAGCATTGCAATATATCTATCTGCTTTCAAAGAAGCATTAATTGCTTGAATAAATCTCATATTCCCAGTATCAATTTTTATTTCATTATTAGGTAATGGTATTATATTTCTAATTATAATTCCAGGCAATACTGAGCATACTTCTCTAGATGGGTCTGAAAACATATAATCACCACTTTCTTTTATTTTTTATAACTTTATTCCTTTAAAGATATTGTTATCAATATAATAACTAATTATATTCTTTTTAGTAATGTATTTTGATACATCTTCAAATTCAATTAAAGAAGTTCGATAATAAAACTCTAAATCATTAAAGATTGCATCAAAGTCTAAAATATCAGTTATTATCTTTAATCTTTCATATGGTGTTAAAGAATTTAAAAGGTCAAAAAACATTTTTTCTTCTAAATCGCCATTAAAATTATCTCCTAAAAAGAGATTAGGATAATCATCTTTTAAAGCACTCTTATAGAATTCTTTAATTTGCGGAGGAAAAGAAAAATCAGTATTTTCCCTTGCATATTCTAAAATATAATCAAACAAAATATTAACTTTTGATAGATTTGTATAAGCTTTTTTGAATTCATTATACATTTCATCAAAATCACTATAGTCTATTTCAGCTATTTTGTCAGCGTTATATTTGCTATTACTATACGGGATTTTATCTCGAATTTTCTTTATTTCAGCGATTACCAAAATATCATCTTCATCAACAACAATTTTATCGCCTAAATGGGCACCAAGGAATAACTCTTTATTTATGTCTTCATCTTCATTCATATCAAATACTTGATCTTTAATAGTATTAATTACTATATCATCTTTTTGATAATGTAAATCGTAAGTTATTACTGAAAAAGATGAAACAACATCTGCTTTTTTATTGTAATATAAACCACATTCTATTAGTTTTTTTTGAAAGTTTTTTTGCGTGTTCTGGCTGACATTTAATAGTTTATCGATTACATCTTGTGATACGCTATTGGGAATAGCTATTTTAACATCATTAGGTATAAGATATGCTGTCATAACTCCCATAAAATAATCAGCTTCGACTGCACTTGTGAAAAACCTAATTTTCTTTAATGATAATGCTTTATTTTGTTTGTGCATTAAACATTTGCTTGTTAAAGTCGCCTCAATTTCAGCTCGATTGTATTTCTCCAAAAACTTTTCTTTTAATCCAGGATTTCCATTAGGAAAGTCTTTTTCTGTTAGTTCATCTGAAGAAATACAAAAATATATTCTACATAAATTACTACTATCTACATGTGATTTTATTATCATCTTAAGCTATAACTTTCTTTTTAATTATTTTGGGTTTACCAGTGCCATCTATCACATTTTTCGTGATAATGCATTTTTCAACGTCTTTATGGTCAGGTATATCATACATAATTTCTAACATTATGTTTTCAATAATTGATCTTAAGCCTCGTGCTCCAGTTTTTTGGTCATAAGCTTTTTGGGCAATTTCACGAACTGCTTCATCGTTGAATTCTAATTCTACGCCATCCATTTCAAATATACGTTGATATTGCCTTAAAATGGCATTCTTTGGGTCAGTAATTATCTTTGTTAAGTCTTTAATTTCAAGAGTTTGTAAAGGAGCTATTATTGGAAGACGACCAACAAGTTCTGGAATAATACCAAACTTCTTAACATCTTCATGAGTTATATGTCTGTAAAGCTCATTTTCGCTTCCTTCAAATTTTTCTTGTGTTGAATTAAATCCTATTGAACTTTTTCCCATTCTCTTGTTTACAACTTCTGTTATTCCCTCAAATGAACCACCACAAATGAATAAAACATTTGTTGTATCAAAAGGAATAAACTCTTGATGCGGATGTTTACGTCCTCCTCCAGGTGGCACGTTAGCCACAGTTCCTTCGATTATCTTTAGAAGAGCTTGTTGAACGCCTTCCCCAGATACATCTCTAGTTATAGAAGGATTGTCAGATTTTCTGCCTAACTTATCAACTTCATCTAAGTAAATAATACCTTTTTGTGCTACTTCTAGATCATAATCAGCAGCTTGCAAAAGCCTTAATAAGACATTTTCCACGTCTTCTCCAACATACCCTGCTTGAGTCAATGATGTAGCATCAGCAATAGCAAAAGGAACATTAAGTATTTTTGCTAAAGTCTTAGCAAATAATGTCTTTCCTGAACCTGTTGGACCAATTAAAAGAATGTTACTTTTTTCTAGATCAATTGATTTATCTTTTGATAGGTTATTATTGATTTTCTTATAATGATTATAAACAGCAACAGATAATACTTTTTTAGCATAATCTTGTCCAATTACATATTCAGATAGTTTTTCATGAATTTCTCTTGGAGTAAGTTTACAATTTTCACTTTCGCTGTTTGCTTGATAATTTGCATTATATATAGGTTCATCTGCGTAATCAACAACAAAATCCTCATGTTCGCCTAACACATTATAACAAAAATCAATACAGTTATTACATATATAACAATTGTTTCCTGCTAGTAAAATTATATCTTCTGATTCTTCTGCTCCACAAAACGAGCATACTTTTTTAGTTTTATTAGCCATTTTTTCACCTCTCTTTTATTATGGATTAATTTAGGCTATTTTATAATAATTATTTAACATTTTGTAATACTAAATCGTGAGCTTTAAGAGTCTTGAAATACGAATCAACACTTTCTTTTGAATATGCTTTCTTAATTTCTTCAATATCTTTGCCCTTAGCTAGTACAGCATAGTATTTTTCATAATCTTCTTCATTTAGAGTAATATTTTCTTTCTTGATGATTGAGTCAAGAATAACTTCATATTGGATATTAGTTTTAATTCCAGGAGTAACAAGTTCTTTGTATTGTTCTACACTTTCAATACCTTGGAACTTTAAGAAGTAATCTAATGGAATTTGATAACTATTTGCTGCTTTTTCTAAGTCTTTAACTTTTCTTTCAACTTCAATGTCAACCAATTCTTGAGGAATAACAACAGGATTGTTTTCTAATACTTTAGTAAATACATCATCTTCGAATTTGTTTTCGTTTGCTTCTGTTTGGTCAACAATTAGATTATTCTTTAAGAATTCTTTCCATTCCGCAACTGTTTTAACATTTTCAATTTCTAATTCTTCAACAAATTTGTCATTTAGTTCTGGTAAAACACATTTTTTAATTTCATGAACTAATACTTTGAATTCAGCATCTTTTCCTGCTAAATTTTCATGATATTGTTCAGGAAATGTAACTTTAAGAACCTTTTCTTCACCAGTCTTCATACCAACCATTTGATCTTCAAATCCAGGAATGAATTTACCTGAACCAATTTCAAGTTCAGCATTTTCTGCTTTTCCGCCTTCGAACTCAACGCCATCAACTGTTCCAACATAATCAAAAACAACAGTATTGCCATTTTCGATTACACCATCTTCAACAACTTCTAAATCAGCTTTTTGTTTTAGAATTCTATTTGCTTCGTTTTCAACGTCTTCTTCTGTAACATTAACTTCTTCTTTTTTAACTTCAACGCCATAATAATCTTTAGCATCAACTTCTGGGAAAACAGCAAATACTGCTTTATATCCCCATTCATTTTCTTCTACTTCTTCTAATAAGTCGATTTGAGGAGTGCCAATTGGACTATAGCCTTGACTTTCTGCTGCTTTATAGAATGAATCATTAACTAATTCTTCTATAGTTTTAGAATGAACTCTTCCTTCACCGTATTTTTTAACATACATTTTACGAGGGAATTTTCCAGGTCTAAAGCCAGGTTCTTTTACTTCAGCAAGTTCTAATGCAAATTGTTTTTCAAATTCAGCATCATATTCTTCTTTTGTAAATATAACACTCATTTCAACTTTACATAATTCTTCTATTTTTTTTGTTTCGATTTTCATAATTTTTTTCTCCTTAATTAAATAATATATACCCTATTTCATCTAACCTCTTAATTATTTCCTTTGAATATCTTAGTTCAAACAAAAAGCTAATTAATTCATAATACTTAACGACGATTTCTTCTTCAGGACAGCTTAAAAGGTAAACTTCCTTTGCAAAGTTATATATAATCATTGAGAATTGAATATCTTCATTTTCCTTTAATAAATTACTATAATTAGCTCCGCCTTCTTCAGAATAATTATTTATATTTAGTTTTAAATAATCTGATTTATTAATAATACTTAAACATAAATATTTATCAATAGTAATATTTGAAAGTATTGCATAAGTGACTAAAATCATACTTTCAATTTTTTGTTTTCTCAATGTTTCATATAATTCGAAACACTTTTCAAAATTTCTTAATTTGAAAAGGATAATTATAAAGGCTTCATACTTATCTTTTAAATCTATTTGTATATTTTCCTCAAGTAACATTTGTTTAAAATTAGATAATAAATACTCATAATTGTCATTTTCTAGTGCTTCTCTAAATGTGTTTTGAACTTTCATTAGTTTATACCTATCATATGTGTATCACTTTTGTCAGTATTTTCGAAAGTATTGTTATGGAAATTAAGCATATCTAATAATAATTTATCTTTTTTAAATATGTTTATTAAATATGTCCTTACTTTAGAGTAATCTTCATAAGCTCTAAAGATTTTTTTTGTTTCTTTTTCTTCTTTGGTTTTTTTAATTATCTTTAAAAGTTTTATTTTTTTCTTTTGATAATCAGTTTTAATACCAGTAAGTTTAGCACAAATAATATTATCCATAACATCCTCTTATACACATTTAGATTTTTTAAATCATTAAAATATTATACCATACTATAGTTTTTTTTCAAACACTTTTATGTACTATTTTTATTTCTTAAAATAAAAAAATGTCATTATCATTATTTAGTTAAGAAAAAGCCTTTTACGGCTTTTACTTTAACATTTGTACTAAAAATTTATAGAAGGCATCTCCCATTTGTTTGTATCCATCTATTGATGGGTGAATACCATTTATTCCTATTCTTTCGGTTTTTTCGCTTCGAGAGTTTACTGGTACGTCTTTTGTCCAGTAATTGTTTTCGGCGTCGAATTGAGCTTTTAGATCGAAATATGTAAGATAGTCTTGATGAAGTTTGCATTTTTCTTCTAAAAATTTATTATAGTTAAAAGCAGTTACTGTTTCTCCATACCAATCATGATAATATCCACTTGCTCCATAGCACGCTGTTATTCCCCCATTTGGACAAGGAAGTTGTATTCCCATTATTCCAATTTTTGCTTGGGGAATGTTTTGATGAATATTGTCGATTAAAATACTCATATATTTGTCATGGATTGTGAAATCATTATTATAAGGTTTATATTGTCCATTCCATGTTAGAAGAAAGAAAACATAATCTATTGTTTCATAGTTATTTTCCTCAAGATAATTTTTAAAGTCAACTTGATTTGTCTTTTTATTCCAGAAAGGATTTCCTTCACTATATTCGTATTCTTCGATAGTTAATTTTTTATCATCTGTTGTGTTAATAAATTCTTTTTCTAGTTCAGGATTAACTTTATTGTTTTCTTTTCCTCTTTTAAATTTCAATTTATTTTCTTCTATAGTTTCCAAAACCCATTCTAGATTATTATTTTTCCAAATACTATGTTGATCTAAATCTGTTAAAGTGTGTTTGCATTTAACCCAAACGCTTGATGTTTGACTTTTTTGGTTGTCTTCGCAAAAGGTTTTCCATTGCCAGCCACCATATCCTTCGTATCCTACTTCTCCTTTTTTCATTTTTCCTAAGAAATGTAATCTATTAGGGTATTGTTCTGAGTATTTTTGATATCCTATTTCTGGCCAAACGCCATTTACTGTCAAACTATCACCAATACATAAAATATTTTTAGAAGTTACTTCAGGACATTTATTAACAACAAGAATTGTTTGAGCTTCTTCAATAACTGCTCCTTCGTCGTCATATACTCCGATAGTTAAAGGATATTCTCCTTCTTCACCTTCTTTAGGCGTATATGTAAAATACCTATTGTAAGTATAGCCCTTCTCACAAGTCGCTTTGACATAATGAGTATATGGATTATGAGATTTTATTACCCCTCGATAAAATAATTCAAATCTATCATTAATTACTAAATAATACTTTTCACTTAAACAAATCATTATATATTCTCCTCTTTTTTTACTTTTGCTAAGCCACCCATGGATGTTTCCTTATATTCCTTATCAATATCTTTACCTGTTTCATTCATTACTCTAATTACCTCTTCTAACGTTACATAGTGCTTACCATTTGTTAAGAGAGCATACCTGGAAGCAGCATAAGCAAAATCCGCTGCCATTGCATTTCTTTCAATACAAGGGATTTGCACTAATCCATCAACAGGATCACAAGTCATTCCCAAATGATGTTCTAAAGCTATTTCACTAGCATATTCTATTTGTTCAGTTGTTCCGCCATTTAAAAAAGCTAACATTGCACTTGCGGAAGAACACGCAACACCTACTTCCCCTTGACAACCAACTTCAGCTCCCGAAATCGAAGCATTTGTCTTAACAATGTTACTTATTAATCCCGCTATAGCTAATGCGTCATATATCTTTTCTTTAGAAAGCTTATTGTGATAATACTCGCTAAGCAAAATACCTGGAATTATTCCTGCACTTCCACAAGTAGGAGCAGTGACGATTAGTCCACCGTTTGCATTCTCTTCAGCTATAGCCAATGTTAATGCAAATAATAAACTATTATAGTTATTTGTTTTTTTATAATCATCATAAAATTCAAATGCTCTTCTTTGAAGTTTAAGAGAACCTGGTAAAACTAAATGATTGTTTAAACCTCGCAAAGCTGCATTTTCCATTGTTACAAATACTTTATCTAAATAATCATCTAAATCATTTTCCTCAAAAGTTCTAATATATTGGATTAAAGACATATTATTATTCTTAATATACGCAAGTATTTCTGACATTTTATTATGTGGATATATGTCTTTACCAAAACTACTTCGTCTTTCTCCTAAATTTTTTAGATTACCTCCACCGATAGAAAAAACAAGCCACTCGTCAATTTGTTTATTATCTTTGTAAGAAATAAATTTCATACCATTTGAATGATATTCATAACATATCTCAGGTTTAAAAACTACTTCTGTTCGGTATTCTCCTAAAACATCTAAAATTGTTCTATCAGTTAAGTGCCCTTTGCCTGTTAATGCTAATGAACCATATAACTCCACAACGAACTTATCGGCATCTTTATTTCTTTTCAAAAATGCCTCAGCCGCATAATTAGGTCCCATAGTATGGGAACTTGATGGGCCATGACCTATTTTATATACACTTTTAATACTTTCCATAAATTATTATCCTTTCAGATTGTGTATTTACTTTTATTATTTCATTTAATTATTATTCTAAAACTTTTGCTTAAAAGTTTTTTTATAAAAGTTTTTTTAACTAGAAATATCAAATTTAAATGGCACAAAAAACTTTTCCTGAACAAACCCATAAATAACTAGTAAAGGAATCATTATAATAAACGAGGTTGATGTTCCTCCCATTTTTCTAGCGAATATAGCAGTAGATATTTGAGAGAAGTTATCATATGATAAATTGAAAAAGTTTGGTAATTCAGTATCATTATATACCCATATAAAAGTTAAAAGAAATGTTGGAATTATAGCTGACATACTATTAGGAAGAATAATCTTAAAGAAAGTTTTGACTGTTGAAGAGCCGTCAATTAGACTTTGTTCAATTATTTCATTATCCATATTTCTATATAAACTTCGAAAAAGATAAACAAAAATAGCTGATTTAATGCCTCCTCCAAACATATAATATATAATTATGCTAAATTTATTGCCGAATAGTTTTATGCCAAAAAAAGGTATACTAACAAAAAGATGTTGATAAGCTACCCGCAAGGTATTTACTGGCAAAAGAAGAGTTGTTAGATAAATATAAAATAATATATTCCCTGCTTTGCCTAATAATTTTGCAAATGCAAACCCAGCAAGTGATGAGAAAATAACTTCCACTATCCCACAAGATGTTGCTAGTACTAATGAGTTAAAAAGAAGGTGTTCAGTTTTTATTTTACTTATAACTTGTTCGTAGCTTCTAAAACTTATATTTTCTGGTACTAAAAATGCTCTACTTGAACCAGATATTGACGACACAAACATTTGATATAATGGAAGTAATATTATAAAACACATTCCAATTAATATTATTGTTCGAAAGATTTCTGCACATTTAATTATTTTTTTATTCTTTTTCATTGGTTTTTAGTTACTCTTTTTTTAAAATTATATCATTTTCATATGAAAAAGTAAAATATATATCCAATTTTTCTTTAATTTGTATGTTCTTTTGTTACTTGAAATACTTTTATCAAATATATATTAAATTTGAAACATAAAAAATGTAACCTCGAATTGAGATTACAAATTCTATATTTATTTTTTACGATATCCAAATAGTTTAAAGATTTCCATTATAATAACTATACCAAATGCTAATCCTAAAGAAATTAGAACTTGTGTTAATGATAATGACTCTAGTTTAAATACTGTATCATGTAAACCAGGAATATACATTACACCAAATTGCAAAGCAAAGCCAATAATAAAAGCTAAATTCAACATTTTATTATTGAAAGTTTTCTTACTAAAAACTGTTCCTTCTTGTTTTACATTATATGCGTGGAATAGTTGACAACCTGAAAGAGTTAGAAAGGCCATTGTTTGACCAGCGATTTCTGTTTTGCCAACAACATAAAATCCAAGTGCATATGATGCTAATGTTAATGCTCCAATAACAATTCCTTCTAATACAATATGTAAAGCTAATTTATTAGCAAAGAATCCTTCCTTTTTATCCCTTGGAGGATACTTCATTATTTTATCATCTGGCTTTTCCATTCCTAAACCAAAAGCAGGAAGTGAATCGGTAATTAAATTTATCCATAATAAATGAATTGGAAGTAGTGGCACACCAAAACCATTTGAGAAAACAATAGCTATGATTGAGGCTAAAAGTATAGTTAGCACTTCACCAATATTACTTGAAAGAAGGTACTTAACACACTTTTTAACATTTTCATATATTCCTCTTCCCTGTTTTACGGCAGAGATAATTGTTGAGAAATTATCATCTACTAAAATCATATCTGCTGCTTCTTTGGCAACATCAGTTCCTGTTATACCCATTGCACAGCCTATATCAGCTTTTTTAAGAGCTGGTGAATCGTTGACACCATCTCCTGTCATTGCTACAACTTTACCTTTTTTCTGCCAGCTCTCCACAATTCTTACTTTATCTTCTGGGGCAACACGAGCATAAACAGCATATTCTTCGATATGTTCTTCTAAGTACTCATTTGATAACTTGCTTAATTCTTGTGACGAAATAGCTTTATATCCATCTAATATTCCTAAATCATTAGCAATTGCTGAAGCAGTAGTTTTGTGATCGCCAGTAATCATTATAGTTCTAATACCCGCTTCTTTAGCTATTCTTATGGAATCTTTTACCTCTGGCCTTGATGGATCTATCATTCCCACTAAACCTACAAAAGTTAATTCATTTTCTAAGTTTTCATCTATTGTCTTTGGTAATTCCTTTAATTCTTTTATACCTAACCCTAATACTCTTAATGCTCTCATTGCCATATTATTATTAACCTCAAGAGCATTACTAAATGATTCTTTGTTTACTGAACGATTAATTATTTGGTCAAAAGCACCTTTAGTAATAAGAAGTAATTTGCCATTAACTTCACAGATTACACTCATCATTTTTCTTTCTGAATCAAAAGGAATATCAGCTAAACGTTTTATATCATTTATATCTTTACCGTATTTATTATTTAAATCAATTAAAGCTGTTTCAGTTGGATCACCTATTCTTTTTTCTATACCATCAACTGTTTCAACTTTCGCATCACAACACAATGCAAAATAAGATATTATTTCTTTATCATCATCATTAAGCTCATCAAGTTTACGTATTTTTTCACGATAAACTTCTTGTACTGTCATACGGTTTTGCGTAAGTGTTCCCGTTTTGTCCGAGCACACAATTGATGTTGACCCTAATGTTTCTACTGCTGGTAACTTCTTTACAATGGCATTTTGCTTGGCCATAGTATTTACACCAATAGCTAAAACAATAGTTACAACTGTTGCTAAGCCTTCGGGGATTGCGGCAACAGCTAAAGCAATAGCTGTTTTAATTGAACCAAAGAAGTCTTTTGTATTAACATATTCTAATAATAAGACAACCACGCATATTGCTAAACAAATATATCCTATTGCTTTACCAACTTGGGTTAGTTTATCTTGTAAAGGCGTTTTGGTGTTTTTACTATCTGATAGCATACCTGCTATTCGGCCAATTTGCGTATTCATACCAGTTGATGTTACAATGGCTTTGCCTTTTCCTTTTGTCACAAATGTTGAAGAAAACAGCATATTTTTCATATCACCTAAAGCAATATTTTCGCTTGTTATAATCTCGCTTTGTTTTGTAACAGGCAAAGATTCTCCAGTTAAAGCAGATTCATCAACTTGTAAGAAAGAGCACTCTACAATGCGAGCATCAGCTGGAATGTAATCTCCTGCTTCAACTTCTATAATATCACCAGGAACAAGTTCCTTAGTTGGAATTTGCTCTATTTGTCCTTTTCTTATTACTTTACATAGAGGTGATGACATTTTTTCCAAAGCTTCTAGGCTCTGTTCAGCTTTATTTTCTTGAATAACTCCTAATATAGCATTAGCTGTTATAACAATAAAAATTATTAAGCTTTCAATCCAATCTTCTGGTTCAATCACAATTTGAATTATTCCAGCAATTATTAATATAATTATTAAAACATCCTTAAATTGCAACAAAAACTTCACAAATAGGCTTTGCTTCTTCTTTCCTTGAAGTTCATTATAACCATATTTATCTCTAAGGCTATTTACATCATCTAATCCTGTAATAATATTAGTGTTAAATTCCTGTTCAAGGTCCTTTATCTCTTTTCTATACATCTTATTTATTCTCCTTTATAAACGCATCTATTTCATTCATCCCTTTAGAATATAATTTAGTAAAATCTGAACTATCTAAATATAAAACTTTACCTTTAAACTGACGATTTTGATTTTTTTCTCTATCGCTTAATATTTGTTTTTCAAAGTCATAATAATTTGTAAAATCAACTGCTTTATGAACTATATGTCTATTTTCATTGAGAATTCTATTCATAAACCTTTGATGTAATAATTTAATATCACAATTTAAGAATATTGTATAAATACTATAATTATTTTCCAAACATAATTTTTCTAAATAAGCAAATTCGTGGTCACGAAAGTTGCTTTCTAAAATTAAATCCTTCTTTGCAATTATCATTTTGCTAGTTATATACTTGAAAATATCAAAAGTACAAATACTAAGCTTTAAGTTTTCTTCACGATTGGCAAATCCAAAATTATCGCCTAATATTTCTTTTATATTATCTTTATTAAAACATGCTATCGAATACTTCTTTGAAAGTTTTCCAGCAAGCGTTGATTTACCTGCTGCTAAATCACCTGATATAAGTATTATTTTATTCATTTTTTCACCAAATATTTTCTTAAAAGATAGTAATAATTATACACTACATAACCTTAAAAGTAAAATAATTATTGGTATTATTTCCTTAAAATTTGTACAAAAAAACATAGATTTATTTTCTAAACCTATGCTATAAAATATTCTATCCAAAACATACGACAATGTTCTCAGCTGATGAACTTGCCTTTGTTCCTATTTGATATACCTTCAAAGTAAATTTATTTCCTATTGGCATACTATTAATATGAATATATGCGTAATTACTTGTAGTACTAGAACCACCTGCTATCAAACTTCCTGTCAAATCATAAAGTTCAAAGCGATAATCCGTACGAGTTGTATTATCTTTATCTCCATCACTATTAGCATACCAAAAGATTCCAATTTTGGCTTCTGCGCCATAACTGTAATTTCTAATGAATGTGGTAATTGGTGATAAATATGTTCCATAACTGGTACTAGAATTACTATATGTATATATCTTAGTGTAGTTGCTTTGAGCCTTTTCGTGTTGGTATAATCCAGTACCCCACATATCGTTATAACCATTATCCTTTGTTGCTCCTTGAGGGTTTACAACAACATCATTACAACTTGCGGTAACTAAAGCAATTACTTTATCGGCATTACCAACTAATCCACTATATTGACTCATTAATGAAGCTACTAAGCCAGTCATTATTGCACATGAGAAACTAGTTCCACTATTAAATCCGCTAAAGCCTGGAACAATCACATTAACTCCAGGTACAATTAAATTAGGTTTTTCGGGACCACTTGTCTCAACATAACTTGAATTTTCATCTATAGTACTATCAGAAGTGTAATAATTTCCAACAGTTAATACATTATATCCCATACCTGGATTAGCGACTTTATAATCAGCATTATCATTATTACCGCTTGCTGCTACAATGACAATACCATATTGCTGCACAGCAAAATCGCATAATGCACTATTAGTATAATAAATGCCTAGTTTATTATTATCACCCCAACTCATATTGATAACATCAATATTTTTAGAAATAAACCAATCTAATTCATTACTTACATTACCAGAGACACCTCTACTAAATAAATTTGCATCTGGAACAATGCCACTGCTTTGATTAACAAGTATAGATGCTATTTTAGTAGAATGCTGCGTCTCAACATTAAAAATACTACTATAAACTGTGATATCAGCACCTGCTAAACTATCATGACTTTTTTTAACCACACCTGATTCAAGTATACCTACATTTATACCTTCACCTCTATAAGATGATGTTCTTACTTCACTTGCCCCAGAATAACTTAATGAGGACATTAACGAATCAGTTACCTCAATATTTCCAACCACACTTATCGACTTAACATCTTCATTTAAAGAAAGGGAACTAAGTATTTCTGATTTATTATTTTGAAATACTTCTACATCATATGTATACTCAATACAAGGTAAATATGATGATATATATCTTTCTTTATAGTTTTTACCATCTAGTTTCTGAGCCATTTCATTGTTTTTAGCTGTGTAATACTCTTTACCTATCTCAATTCTTTGCCATTTTAAAGCATGTGCTTCTTCACTAGTTGCGTTCTCACCTGGAATTAGATAGCTTGTATCGATTAAATCATAATTAAGATTAACTGATAAATTAATATCATCGCTTTTTAATAATTCAGCTTCTATTTCATCGGTTAAAGTCGCAGAAACATAATCTCCAGCTATATATGTTATTTTATCCTTATCGATATAATATTTTGTTATAGAACTTGTTGCTGTATATATAGAAACTACTAATAAACATAATATTATTCTTTTTACTATTTTCATAATAATCCTTTCTTTAATCTATAATATAATGTTTTACTTCCCCTTGATATATAATATCAAATTCTAATGCTTGATTTTTGGCATTAAATCCTATAAATGTCTTTTCTCTAGAAACTGAATGTGTACAATTATTATATACTATTTCAACTTCATATTCCTTATTTCCTTCATAAGAAATTAAAGCATAATATTTGGTAGATTTTTGATTGTTTCTGCTAAGTATTTTTATATCTGTTTCACAATCTAATGCTATTGTAACTTCTGTTTTATAAAAACATCCTATATGAAAAATAGATTTATTTGTCTCATAACCTATCGTAATAAAAATTGCTATAAAGAGAATTAAACAGTATATTAATTTCTTAACAAACCTTTTCTTCTTTTCTATTTTTATTACATTTCGTACCATTCTAGTTCCTTCGTTATAATCTCTCTTTTCGTAAATAAATTCTTCCGAATTTAGTTCTTTTCTATTTTCATTCATTTTTAGTCCTCTTCTTTGTTTTCTTCTTAATAGGACGATAATAATTTACAATCTTATATTGTCCTTTATCATATATTTCTTGAATTTCTGATTCATCTACACTTATCATTACTGCTATTTCATCATCTGGCATTTTGAACTCATCACGACACTTAATGACATCAAATTCATCATTTGTTAAGTTTTTAGAAGAATCGATAAAATACACTGTATCTTTATCATCAACTAATCCACAATCTCCCCATCTAACACCAATTCGATATCTAGTATTACTCTTTAGAAATTTTATTATTTCTTCCATCATCCAAATGATAAATTTCTTATCATGCGTATATTCTTCTCTTTGCTTCCATAGCCGATGTATTATATGTCTTACAACTGAGATTTCGCATTCTCTTTTTACACTATACCTACGAAGCAAAATATAAACTATTTCAGCATTATCCGTCATAAATGTTTCGTATGCATCTCTATCACCATTAAGAATGCTCTCTACAAGTATTGCTTCTTCTTCATCACTTCTTCTTATCATTTTCAGATTCCTTTCCTCTAAAGTTTGTTTACACATTTTATAGTTATCCAAATTCATATTTTGAAATTTCCATGTTTAAAACTCCTTTCTCCCACATATGATATACAAAAAAACTTGTCTGAAAATGTTTTTATCAAAAAATATGTACAAAATGCAAATTTTACTTTAAAAAAAGACCTCGTTTTTACAAGATCTTCTATAACATTTTATTATGATACTTATTATCTTAATAGATTGCTAAGCCAACTAGACCAATAATAACACCTAATAAAAAGCCTGCACAAGTTTCAATTATAAATGTAATCCATGCAGTTTTCTTTGCTTTTTCATCTCCTAGGAATTGACATAATAATGCTCCAATTAATCCTAAAAAGAATCCCAAAACAAATCCTAACTCTGTCCCTTTAATTGGTTTGTCTTCACTAGTTTCAACTTTTCCTTGTACATTTGCAACACATCTAACACCACATTTAGGACAAATTTCAGCTAAATCATTAATTTCAGCTCCACAAGTTTGACAATACTTCATATACTTTTCTCCTTTCAAAAGGTATGGGTTTTTATACTATAAATTTTTTTTGGAAAAAAAGAAAAAATTGTAATAATTATAGACTTTTCAATATAAATGTAGTAAAATTATAGTGGGTATAAAAAAGTATACCTTTTTATACTTTTGCGTGTTAGAAACATATAAATCAAAAAATAAAGTCATAAAAAGTATAAAATCTTTAAACAAATTAAAAATAATTAATGAAAATATAAGTAGATATAATACAAAGGAAACTGTAATTAAAAATTAAGAGCCGCAGTCAAACGGCTCTTTTATTTGTGTATAGTTTTGATGCGGAATTTAGGTATGAAACAACATTTTTTATGAAAACATAAAATAGTCCTGTATAATTTTTATGCCTAAAATATCATTAATAACATTTTATAAAAACATTGCCATATAAAAAGGGATATATGTTATATTTCCTTCCCGTTTTAAATCTTTACTATAAATAACATACGAGTTTTTCACTTTATCTAAATGTTTTTCTTGAAACTTATCTAATGATTTATGTGTATTGTATAAAGATGATTTTACTTCAATAGGTATGAGCTTTTTTCCCGATGTAAGCAAGAAGTCAACTTCATATCTGTCAAAACGATGAAAAAATAATTCATATCCCGAACAAACAAGTATCTGTGATATGACATTTTCCATAACCATTCCCATATTTACACCTAATTTGTCGAAAATTATCTGTTTATATATCGACTGTTCTATCGGCAATTTAGAATCTGCAAACATTGCAGTTACTAAAAGCCCCGTATCTCCCATAAAGATTTTTTGTTTAGAATACTCTTTTGTACGATTTAAACCAACACATGGATCAGTACAATTATTAGCTATATTAACAATCATTGAGTCTTTAATTGCCTCATAAGAACTATATGTTTTTGATGCTCTAATGTTTTTTCCTAAAGCAATTGAACGAAATAATCTGCTTTGCGTAGATAGTTCAGATGGTAGTGAATCTAAAATAAGAGCTGTTGAAAACCGATACTTTGCATCAAGTTTTTTCAAATCATCTCTATATAATTTCAAAATATCACGCTTCACTTCATCCACGCGTGAAAAATCATTTGACTCTATAAGTTCTATAACAGCTTGTGGCATACCTCCAACAGCAACATAGAGCATAAAATCATTCAAAACTTTTCTATGTGCAGCTTGACCTAATGGTTTCAAGTTCAAAAAGCAGTCTTTTAAAATATTCACTGTAACTGTATCCCCTCTTGCCCATAAAAACTCTTCAAAATCTAATGGATACATATTAATAGATTTTTCTTCGCTTGGAATCACAATTTGTTCAACATTTTGTTTTAGAGTTATAAGAGAACCTGTTTCAATATAATCATATCTTCCATCAGCAACAAATTGCTTTATGGACTGACGAGCAAATGGAAAAAGTTGAACTTCATCAAAAATAATTAATGTTTTTCTTTCAATCAATCTTACCCCATATAACAATGATAAATTTCTAAAAAAAGTATCAAGATCTGAAATATTATTTTGGAAAAGCGACTCAACTTTCTTTAGGTCTTTTAGAAAATCAATAAGAATGTATGATTCATACTCATTCTTTGCAAACTCTTCTACTATCGTTGATTTACCAATTCGTCTTGCACCTTGAATAAGCAATGCCCTTTTGCCTGCCCAATTTTCTTTCCATTCTAATAAACGTTCGTAAATCTTACGTTTTAGTATCATAATAACCTCCACATCTATTTTTGATTATTTATATTTTATTAGATTATAACATATTTTATTTCAAAAAACAATATTTTTACGCCATCGTTTCCACATAAATACAGAATCTTTTGTGCTTCAATTCCACATAAATACAAAATTCACTAATACATTTATGAAAAAAAGAGCCATAGCGGCTCTAATTATCTTGGATAATTTATTTTATTTAATTGATTTTACAATTCCTTTGATTTCACTTGCATGTAATACTGTTAATGGAATAATTAAACAGTTTCCTTTTGCATATCCATTTTCTTCTAAGGCTTCGTATACTTCATTGATATCTTCACTATTTTTTACATCGCTTACAATACCTTTGATTGTATCACTACTTTCATATGCTTCTACCATTTTTTCTGTTGATTTGAATTCAATTATTAAAGCATTGTTAGTAAGTTCTCCGTTTTTGCAAAGTAAATGTAATTCAACTGCAAAATCATCTTTCTCTAATTCTTCTTTAATTTTCTTTGTAACTGAATCTAAATCTTTATTTTCAGTATAATCTTCTTTTTCAAATGCTTTCTTTACAGTATTGTAACTTGAGCATCCTACTAAGAATAATGCACATACAGCAACAAGGACTAAGCCTAACATTTTAAACATCATTTTTTTCATATTGCAATTCTCCTTTACCTTTTTATAAGTTTAATATTCCAAGATAATTTTGTAATCTAATTATACATTATTTTAATTACCTTTTTCAATATATTTTTTTTATTTTTCTACTAATCTTAAAAAGTGTAAATAATTTCATTTATTTCTTTAATTACTTTTTTAGTAAAAGTAAAACCTATCATTTTTCAACGATAGGTTTATATCATAATTTATTTGTTTTTTAGATTTATTTTCTTTCCTTCAGGATATTTTTTTAAATTCTTTATTAGTTTACTTTCAATGATTTCATCGATATCAAAGTCATAATAATCAGCAAACATTACTGCATACATTAATATATCCGCGAGTTCTTCTTGCATATGTTCTTTTCTGTCGACTCTATCAACATCTTCTTTGCTCCACTGATATATTTCTAATAACTCAGAGGCTTCAAGAGAAATAGAAATTGCTAGGTCTTTGCCAGAATGATATTGTTTCCAGTCCCTTGAATCTCTAAACTCTAATATTTTGTCTATTGTTTCTTTTTTCATTAGTCTTCCTTTTCAGATATGTAAACATCTATTCTTCCGCTTCCAGCAGTTGTTCCATAATTAACTGTAAAACCAGCATACTTTTTGGCAAGTGGTGAATTTGAAGCATCTATGATATGGTTTTCAAAACCATTGATATAATTTGCTAATACCATATAGTCTTCCATAACATAATCTAATAGATTTACAGCATCATCAAACATTGCAAAACCATCACCAAGATCTCTTAATGTGTAGTTATATCCTGCAAGATTATAATAAGCATTAACATCTAAGTCGTTCCATTCGTTAGTTTCTTTGTTATATATTTTCACATCACAAACGCGATATTCTCCTGTTGGTCCACCAATCCATACGCCTTTTTCATCTTTTTGTGTTGTGTCTGGTATTGCTGGATTTATTTTATATGTTAAACCTGAGACTTGAAGGAAGCCACCATTTTCGTTTACACCAACATCTTTAGCGCCCCATTCCAATGCATCAAGAAGTTGTTGTCCTGTTACTCGTTGTAAACATGCCACATTTCCAAAGGTATGGATTTCTTTGCATGTACGATATGTGACATCTCCAGTAATAGCTTTATTACGAGTTCCTCCACCATTCATTATGGCAACATCTACATCCATTCCCATATTATCAAATAGATAATAAAGAGCATCTGCAGCAAAATCGCCTGAGTTTGTTTCTTGACTACGTACTAATCTATTGCCTTCAGAATCATAATTATCAAGTGTTACACTGGCAGAGCCAATTACTGTGCCTAATTTTTCTTCAATTTCATTAATCCAGTTTTCCTCAATTGTTTTTACGCTTTCACTTGGTGTTTGTTCTGATAAATCTTCTTTTGAAAGAAGTTCAGTTTTGATTGTATCATCAGCTATTGTCATTTTGCCAATAGCACCAAAGTATTCTCCTGTTTGCGTTAAAACTACTTTGTTTCCTGCTTTATCTGTTACTTCTTTCATTTCAACTGTTGAATGAGAATGGCCATCAATAAAAGCATCTAGTCCAGTTGTATTACGAATAACATCCTCTGAGCGCCATGGTGCTGAAGATTTATCAATACCTAAATGTCCCAAAGCAATAACAACATCAGCTTCTTTTGTTGCTGAATTGATTGTTTTTTGAACTGTATTATACAAAGCACTTCCATCAGTTCCCCCAGCTATACCATAAATATAATTTCCATTTTCATCTTGGAAATATGCTGGAGTTGATGAAGTAAATGTTTCAGGAGTAGTAATACCTATTATTGCAATTTTTACATCCCCAACTTCAAATACTTTATAAGGATCAACAACAGTATCTTTGATTACTCCGTTTTCCTCATGATAGAAATTACATGAAACATATGGAAAGCTTGCCCATTCAACTGCTTGTAAACATCCTTCCATACCATAATCAAACTCATGATTACCAAATGTTGCTAAATCATATCCTGCAGCATTCATTAATTTTATAATGCTTTCTCCTTTATCCATTGAACCATATGCAGTTCCTTGAATATGATCACCTGCATCTACTAATAAAACATTTTCATATGTAGCTTTCAATGAAGCTATATCAGAATATTGAATGTCACCATCAATATAAGTATGCACGTCATTTGTATAAAGAATAACTACTTCTTCTGTTTCTTCTATTGGTTTTTCTTTACATCCAATGAAGCAAAGACATAATAATAATATCATTATGCTGATAAATCTTTTTTTCATTTTTACTTTCTCCTCATTTACTAAATTAGATAATTTTTATAGATGTTATCTATTAAAAATTATATCACAAAAAATAAAAGATGACTACTTTTGTAAACGTTTTGATATTAAAATGTTTAAATTGAATATTTTTAAGTAATTTTAAAATATGAAATAATAAAAAATAGTAATGGAGTTTCTAACAAATAAATGCATAACATTATTCAAAAAAAGTATAGATTTATCTAAAAAAGAGCATTTACTTATAAATTTTAAAGTGCTATAATGTAATTAAAGAAAGGACTGATAATATGAATTTTAAAGATAAAGTAATTATTATAACTGGCGCTGGTAGAAGCGTTTTAAGCGATGGAAAATGTGGATCAATTGGTTATGGTATTGCAACTGCCTTTGCTAAAGAAGGAGCAAACCTTGTTATAACTGGAAGAAATGTTACAAAACTTGAAGAAGCAAAAAAAGAATTAGAAGAAAAATATAACATAAAGGTTCTTGCTCTTCAAGCTGATGTTAGTGCAAACAATGATAATGAGAAAGTTGTACAACATGTAATTGATGAAACTATTAAAACATTTAATCGTATCGATGTTTTAATTAATAATGCTCAAGCAAGTGCTAGTGGTGTAGAACTTGCCAACCATACAACAGACCAATTCAATTTAGCAATGTACTCAGGATTATATGCCACATTCTATTATATGAAGTATGCTTTCCCTTATTTAAAAGAAACAAAAGGAAGCGTAATCAACTTTGCAAGTGGTGCTGGTTTATTTGGAAACTTTGGTCAAGCATCATATGCAGCTAGTAAAGAAGGCATCAGAGGCTTAAGTAGAGTTGCCGCAAATGAATGGATTAGATATGGTGTAAACGTAAATGTGGTTTGTCCTTTAGCATGGACTAGTCAACTAGAAAAATTCAAAGAAGCTTATCCAGAAGCGTATAAAGCGAATGTTCACATTCCTCCAATTGGTCATATCGGCGACGCTGAAACAGAAATTGGAAGAGTTTGTGTTCAACTAGCTTCACCTGATTTCAAATATATGACAGGTGAAACAATCACATTAGAAGGTGGTTTAGGTTTAAGACCATAAATTTGTATTTAAACGCTTTTATATCTATTAGATATAAAGGTGTTTTTTTATTTTACATAGTTCAAACATTCTTTAACGTAATATTTTGAACTTCAAAAAAAATCCTAATACTTTTAAACTTAATTTACAGTTTATATTAGGATTAACTTTTAAATATGTTTTATCTTTACTATAATATATTTTATTTTTTATATCTCAACTGTATATTTAATGTAAAATATATTTTATTATCCTGTGGCGTCTTATATAATTTAATCATCCCATATCTTGAAGTACTCGGTGAATCAAATTTAGTTTCCTTTACTATATATTTCAAAACTTCGTTTCTGAAATACACTAAATCAAGTATAACTACTGTACCATCGTCTTTAACAATAACTAGACCCCCATTTACAGAATTATAACCATTCCATTTAGTTCCTGGAACAAATCCAAAGCTTATACCTTCCATAAAATCTGTTAATTTCTTTAAAGCAAGTGCCTTATCATAAAAATTGTTACCTTTTATAAAACAATTTGATAAATCTTTTCCCCTTTATATGACTCTAAAAGTGCATTTCCTAAATATAATGGCAGATTGGAGTCAATCATTCTTAAATTATAATCAAAAGTCTCAGAACAAACTTTTTTGAATCTGATAATTCCTCCTCTTTTTTGTATTTCTTCTAACCTATCTAAAAGTTTTGTTCGTGTATTTATTGAATTTATTTCGTCAATACATTCATCACTCAATCCAATTATTTCATACAAAAAATTCGTGTTTTGACTTGAGTTAAGCATAGTTGCTGGACTTCCTAAAGATGACTTAATGCTATATTTAAGTACTTTTCTGACCCTAATCTTGCATCTAAAACAGTAGCTTCCATATCTTGTTTGTTCATAGATTTCGATTTTATTGGGAAACCCTTTGACATTTTAATAAGTAAGTCGTTAATATTACTGAGTTCAAACGATCCACTACCTTTAGGTGCATTTTTTATTGCTTCATATATCTTATTTTTGCTTTCTATCGATTCTATTTGTGTAATCAAATTATCAAAATCATTATTTAAATATACCTCTACATCACCATTATCGTTTAATTCATATTCAGTTATACCTATATTTGGATAAACTCTTATCTTTTTAAGTTTATATAATTCATGTGTAATCTCTTCTAATTCAGAGTTACCAATAGATAATTCAGACAAAAAAGCATTGATAGTATTGCATATATTTCTGACCACTCGCCTCTATTAAACAAACTCATTCATTTTCCCTCCTTGTAACACTTTTATCATTTCAGCTCCAACTGCTTGAACAGCTGGGATAGCAACTGAATTTCCTAGTTGTTTCATTGCTGCAGATTTAGAAACAGGAAATACAAAATCATCTGGAAATCCTTGCATTCTTTTTCCTTCTTTGGGGCCTATTCGTCTTTCTTTTCCATCAACTATATATCCATCCCAATTTCTCCTATCATTAATTGGTGAATTTTTTCCACCAACTCTTAATGTAAAACCAATTTCTTTATTAACAACCGCACCATCAAATACCCAGTTCATATTTTTAGTCAAAGGTATGGGATTTGGAAAAACAAAAGACGAATCGTCAATATCATTTCTAAAACAAACCATATACAGTCTAGGCCTATTTTGAGGACAATTAAAATCAGAAGCTTTAACAATTTGATGATGAAAATTATATCCTAGTTCCAAAATAGTATTTTTAATCACCTCAAAAGTTTTTCCACCATTATGAGTGAAAAGTCCTCTCACATTTTCCAAAAATACTACTTTAGGCTTTTTTCCTTCATTATACTAGCAACATTAAAAAACAAAGTTCCCCTAGTATCTTCAAATCCTTTTTTCTGCCCTGCTTGAGAAAATGGTTGACATGGAAATCCTGCACACAATACATCATGGTCTGGTATATCACTTGGAGTAACCTTGGTTATATCGCCAACATAATACTTATCATTTTCAAAAATTTTAGGACATATTTTAATAAAATTTGTTTTGTAAGTTTTTCGACAATCCGAATCCAATTCCGACGCAAAAACACATTTTCCACCGAGATTATCCATAGCTATATGAAATCCACCAATTCCAGCAAACAAATCTATAAATGCAAATGTCTTCACTTTTATCACCTTCTTCAAACTTAATATTCTTATGTTTATTTTCTAATATCTATATTTTATAAAACTAACTCTTGGAAAGTACTTTTCAAAAGTATTATTTATTCCTTTATTTCCCAGTGCCCACTTTTTCTAGAGCCGATTCTAATTATTAAATCTTGTTCAATTAAATTTTTTAATGCTCTTTTTATAGTTTTCCTAGATAAATTAAGTTGTGACATCATATCATCAATAGTATAATTAGCATTTTCTTTTATCAATTCTAGTACTTTTAATGTAGATTTCGATAATTTTAAAGGCTCATTTACACTCTTATTTTGAGTTTCATTTATAGTTAATGCATTTTTATTATATGGTAAATTTACTTGTAAATAATTATCTGTGAAATTAAAAACTTCTTCACCATAATGATTTACTATAGTATTTATTCCTTTACCACTTTGTTCAATTATTCCTAGTTTCATTAATATATTAGCAGTTCTGGGTTTACAGGATTTGATATTCCCATTAAAAAATCTTCTTTAGTTTGATTTTTCAAAGGATTGCCATATGAAAAAAATTCAATATGGTCATTATAAACAAAAACTGCAGGTCCTAAATGCTTAGAATAATCATTATTTTGTCTGTTATAACATCAGATATTTCTTTTAATAGTTTATCTACATTATTTCTACTTTATTAAACTAATAATCGCAAAAACTATAGCAACACAAACTAAAAAGATGTATAGTCCGATAAAAATTTTGGGTACTCTTTTTTCAATCTTTGTGAATGAAACATAATTTTTTGTTCCTAGTTTTTCACTCATTATCTTCCACTCGGTGTCATAAATATTTGCATACAAGTTTTTTTCCATTTGTGATATAACTTTAATCTTAGCACCATTTAAATTGCCATATGAATCTAATAATTTATTCCAATTCAAACACAATAGAATTCCAATTAAACTAATTATTATTGCTATCCCACAACCTACTAAATAATTATTTTTTATTGAATCAATCCCAAATATAACACCAGTGCTTGTCACAGCAATCGTTAATAATGATGTATTTAGGGTTGTATAAAAATTTGAAACAGTTTGTCTGCGATTTAATACCTCTTCACTAGTTTCCAGATACGCTTTATATTGTTCTATTAAGCCACTGTCTTTTTTAAAAGCTATAGCTTCCTCTAAAGTCTCTTTAATATCAAAGTCATATCCGTATTTTAATATTTTAGTTAAATTATCCAAAGTAATTTTTTTAAATAATGGTCTATCATTACTGGTAAACGAATCTACAGAAAATAATGTTTTGTTAATAATATAATTACCAGTTGGATTCAATTCATATAATAATATTTGTTTATGTTTTTTTATTGCGTAATTTATTTCATAGTCTACGTTTTTACTTTTATGCGTATTTTCTCCTAAAATATATAAAACCAAATCACAAGCTTTAATTTTGTATTTTGCTTCTTTTTTCCAAGATCTAAATGTACTATCAGATTCCAATATTAGAATATCAGCATTGATTCTTTTTGTTATTTCTTTTCTTAGTTTTACAACTTCTTCAAAATTTTCACCTTTATGTATAACAAAGATTCGCATCCATTTGTCCTCTTTTCATTTTTAAAATTTTTTGTAATTATCATTGGCTTTTTTTAATTAATTGTATCATAAATTTGTTTTTTAAGCAAATTATAAAAGCAAAAACACCGATATTTCTACCGATGTTAATTATCTTATTTTGTTAATTTTTTACAACTCTTCTAGTTCTCCCATAGTTATTTCATCAAATTCATCCATTTGTTTTAAAACAGCAATTAATGCTTTAATTCTTTTAGTTTGTGTATCAGTTAAATCATATTCTTCTAATATATCATTCAATATTTTTATTAAATCTTTTATGGTAATTTTGTTAGTGTCTAATGTTTTAAATTCATTTTGAAATTAGTTAATTCTTCTATTTGCATTTCACAAGGAAATTCAACATATCCATCATCATAAGAACTACCAGTTCCTTTATTAGTTACTTCTATATCAACTTGATATGATGGTTTATCAAGATTTCCCAATGATGATTTATCTATTTTAACAACATAATATCGAATTAAAAAAAATCATCAATTACAGGAAATTTATTAACATCAAATATGATAATAAATTTTTTTCCATCAAATTTTATACCATCAATTCCTATTATTTTTTTGACGTACATATATCAAATGTAACTATCATTAACGCATAATCCTCAAAAAATTCCTCATTATAACGTTTATGAACACTAGCAAGAATTGAACTAGTTTCCTCATCATCCGTAGTAACAATATGAATATATAATGATTTAGTAACATCAGTTATCATTTGTTATAATAAACATAAATAAAAGCACCTACCATTTTTGATAGATGCTCTCATAGATCTAGATAAAATTAGTGTTTGTCAATATCAAATAATTTATGAATTAATTGTCTTCCAACAATTCTTTTTCATAAATTCTGCAATTATTGATATATCTCCACCATCATAATATTTCACAAGCAGTTTTTTAAATTCAGTAACTTCTCTTTCTGGAATGACTAAAAATCCACCACCATGAGCTATTAAATAGTGATTAGCAAAAATAACGGATGCCCTCTTGTTTCCATCAAGAAATATTTGTGTCTTCATACAATAAAGACATAACTCAATAGCTATATCAATTGCATCCTTTTCTTTAAGTTCTATTTCTTGAATTTTTTCTTTCACATCAAATTCGTTAGGAAGTGGAGGAATATATGAAGAACCACCAATTGTGACAGGCACTCCACGAATACGACCACCCTCAGCAAAGAAGCCTTCATTAACAAGTTTTGCTATATGGCACAGCATGTAATAACCGCTTTTACTTGCTATAACATCTCTATCAAGTATGAATTCCCAAGCGTGTTTTAAGTTTAATATTTTTTGAACATCAGTAGCTGTCATGCCATTTACTTTTCCATTTTCTATGATTTCTTCTGTTTGAGGAAAAGATGTTGCAACACCTTCTAAAACTGCTTGATCATAAATATTCATCTTCATATTGGCTCTAGCAAATGCAATGTTATTTACCACATCAGCAGAAAGTTCATCCTCTGAATATCCCAATGAAGCAAGTTTTTTTTCAATTTCACGTAAACCTTTTCTAATTTCACGAGCCTCTTTTGCATTTTTTAAAAGAAGATTATAAAGTTCATCCGTGTATAATCCAACATAGGTCGATGTTAATCTTCCTGCAACTCTTTTTCTAATATATAGATATTTTCCATCACCTTTTTGTTTAACTTCGGGTGTACCATCATAAGCCATTAGACTAAGTCTAGCATTCAAATCAGCTTTTTTTCTTAACAATTCTTGTATATCATTAAATTTTTCAGACATCTTATTACCTCCTATAGGGAATTTTTATAGAGACATTTTATCATAATGTTCCCCAATTGTCAAGAAATATAGGGAATTATTATTAAAAATAAATATTAAAAAGTTCCCTAATTATTATTTCAAAATATAATAAACTTATTCTATTAGACCATAAAATCTGATGGGAAATTCTCTTGAAATGTGCCTATTTTGACATCAAAACACCTAAAAATGCGTGAAAAAAGCGACACCCCTAAGTATTTGTAAATAGTATTAAATTATTCTCAATTTTTGCTAAAAAATTAGTAATTCGTGAGAAAGCTTAGATACCTATATTTTTAAGTTCAAATCGGGATAATAGCCTCATCGCTTGGTTCATAGCAAAAGACGGATGAGCCAACTGATGAAATTATTATCCATCAGCTTATGATAAAGTTATTATTTGTGCTCCTTGTAATAATCTTTTTTGAAGTGTTTCTATTAAGTGTGAATCAACCTTCATTTCCTTCCATGATGATAACTGTCTATTCGTTACAATAAATATACTTCTAGTTTCCTGTAAAAACATTATTAGTTTATAAAAGAGCGTTAATTCTTCTAATATTGGTGTTACATAGAATACATCATCAATTATTACCACATCAGAATTTAAGATATTATTCCAACATTTCTTCTTTATCTTAGATTCTAGTAGTAAATCATCTAATGTAACATATATTACTTTTGTTCCTTTTTCAGTAGAACAATAACCAACAATAAAGATATTTTGTCTATTTGATGAAAAATCAAATTCTTTTATTTTAGATAATTGCCATTTTAGTCCATCTGTAATTCTTGTTTCATCAAATACTAATTATTTTAATCTTGATATCTTTTTAATATCTTTTAGTTTATTATCACTTCTGATATTAACTTCTTCTAAAAGAATATTATATAGATAATCTTTATTTGAAATAGTTTCATTATTTAAATCAATAATACCATTTGCGATATTCTGTAAATTTTCTTGGTAGTTTTATAAGTCCTGTTTGTTCTCGTACCATTTTAACATATCTAAAGAATGTTGATGTAGGTATTTCAAAATCAGGAAAGTCTTTTTTATTCTATTAAATAAAACAGTATTATTTATTTGTGTGCAAATTTTTATAAGTTCTATAATATACTATCTATAATTATCTAAAATAAATTCATGTTCTTTTTGAAATTTATCAAAAAATTCTATATCTTTATCCCACCAATTACAAACTGTTTTATATGATAGATTTAGTTTTTCTGATACTTTAAGTTTTGATACTCCTAGTTCTTTTAGTTCTTGTAATTTCTTAAATTGTTCAATTCCTAGCATTTTGTCCTCCTTAGTTTTTAGAATTGTTTATTACATAAGAAACTATATACCCTCATATGGCATAACCTTAAATAAAAAATAGCGGTTGGATTTTACTCCTTCCGCCAGTTGTATTTTAATATTTATAACTTATTTCATCATAAGGTAAATCTTTACTATATACTACATTATCTCCATAAATAGCTTTTAATTTATCAATGTTTATATCATCTTTTGCACTACCATTTTCTATAATATTTCCATTTTTTAATAAGTAAACTTTACCATCTAAATAAAATGCATGATTCGGATTATGAGATGATAATATAATAGTTTTATTCTCAGTCTTAACTAATTCTTTTAATATCGATAATACTTTATACTGATTTTTAATGTCTAAAGCTGATGTTGGTTCATCCAATATAATTATCTTTGTATTTTGAATTAATGCACAACAAATTGATACGATTTGTCTTTCACCACCAGAAATCTCAGACATTTTCTTATCTAATAAATAAGTTATTTCTAGTTTTCTTGCAAAACCTTCAACCACCACTTCATCTTCTTTAGTTGGAGATTGATAAAATTTCATTTTATTTATTTTACCAAATAATAAATATTCCCTTACTAAAAAATCATCAATTTGATTGTTCTTTTGTGATACGTAAGATATTAATCTAGAACGTTCTTTGATTGTTAATTCTTTTATATTATCATTATTAATATAAATATCCCCACTATATCTCTCTAAAAGTCCAGCTAAGACTTTTATTAAAGTGGTTTTTCCAGAGCCATTCAAACCTAATAAAACGTTAATAGTTCCTTCTTCAAATGACGTTGATAGATTTTCTAGTACTAATTTAGTGTTTTTATTATATCTAAAATTCAAATTATTTAATTCAATCATTCTCACGTAAAGTATCCCTCCTTATAAAGAGTAATATGACAAAAATAATTGTACCAAATAATCCAGTTACTGCTGATATAGGAATCTCAGCAGCAGTAAATGTTCTTGAAATAATATCTACAATTATCATAAATGTAGCACCAAAAATCATCGAAAGTGGTATTGTCTTTTTAGTATTTCTTCCAACCATTAGCCTAACAATGTGAGGCACCACAAGTCCAATCCAACTAATCGTTCCACATATAGCAACAGAACTTGCTGTTAAAAGCGTAGCTAATATAATAACTAACATTCTATAGAATCTATAATTTATACCTTTAGTTTGGGCTTCTTCCTTACCTAAAGCAACTACATTTATTCTATAACTAATTAAAATAATTATAATAGAACATACAACAACAATAGGTAATAAAACGTATACATCTTTCATTGTAGAATTTTCAAATGATCCCATTAACCAAAATGTAATAGTTGAAAGTGTAGTTTCTGCATCAGCTAAATATTTTATAAAAGATAGTACAGAGCTCATGAAGCCACCAACAATTATTCCAGATAATGTTAATATAGTAGATGATTTATTTCTCATTATTTTAGCAATAAATAAAGTTAAAAATACAGTAAGTATTCCGACTATAAATGCAAATACACTTACAAAAACTGTAGACAAACCAATCAATATTGCAAAGGCGGCTCCAACACCAGCACCTGATGATACGCCAAGTAAATCTGGTGAAACTAATTTATTTTGAAATACCTCTTGATATAATAATCCAGAAACACTTAAAGCTAATCCAGTTAATGCGGTTATAATAGTTCTGGGGATTCTTAAATTTATAATAATACTTCTTTCAATATCATATCCTTCATTTGTAAATAATAATTTAAAAAACATAGAAATAGAAATCTTATATCTTCCTAATATTAATGCTAATATAAAAACTAAAATAAATGAAGTTATTCCTATTATATAATATACATAAGAAGGAATTTTCTTCGATGGTTTATTCAAGTGAACCACCTTCTCTGCTTAAACCATTTAACATATTATTAGCTTCTATATCTGTAATATTAATATTAAAGAATTCTTTACTTATTTCTTGTATTTGAGTTTTTACATCATAATCAAATAAATCAGGATATAATTTATTAGCTTGATCACATAAGAATACTGATGAAAAAACTGATAATTGTTCAAACATTGTTAGTCCAATTGGAATGTTATAAATTTGATTTTTCTTTACAGCATCTAAGTTACAATATGGTTCTTCTTGAAGTAACTCAATTAAAGTTTTTTGGTATTTCCCTCCAATCACAAAAACATCTGGATTTAGTGAACAAATTTCTTCTGCAGAAGGTTTATTTGTTTCGAACTTATCATGTAATGGAATCATGCCTAAAACTTGATAGGCATATTGAGTAAAAGAACCAACAGTTTCTGTATATCCAATACCTTTATTCTTATCTCCTCGAACATAATAAATAGTTCTTTTTTCTCCAGAGTAACTTTGCAATTTACTTTCTATTTCATTGATTGTATTTGATAAATTAGCTTTCCATTTATCAACTCTTTGGTGAACTTCTTCATAGTTCCATAATTCTTTAATTAAATCAGCAAAGAAATAAACATAACTACTATAGTCAGGATTGCCATATAGACTTACACAAAGTGCTGTTACTCCATGTTCGTTTAGATTATCAGCTATATATCCTTCTGGGGCAAAAACTAAATCTACTCCTCTTGATATAAAAGTTTCATAACTTTCCTCATATGCTAAACTATAACGTGTACTAGATTTAGAATCAAAGACTTCTGCCCATTCATTTTCTATTAATGTAGAATAAACTCCATCAATATAATCCGAAAGACCAAAAGCTATCAACAAATCATATGTTGTTCTAGATACACACGCTACCTTCTTAGGATTTTTCTCTACTTCAATTTCATTTCCCAACATATCTTTTACTATTACTTTATCTTCATAAGATTTTGTGTCACAAGATATCATTGGAATTGATAGCATTATAATTATAATAGTAATTATAAAACATTTTAAAATTCTTTTAATATTCATTTTTATCCTCCAAAGAGAAATACTTTAAACAAGCTGCTGAAGACTTAAGATATATTTTCAAGTCTTTTTCACAATTATTTTTCTCTTTATATTTTGATTTTTTTAGTTTTAAATGTTATTAATTATTCTTCTAAAAATCTTGCATTTAAGTTGTTAAAACTTGATGCAGCAGATACTTCGTCATGCGGTATAAATAAATATTTAAATGCTTTGTGTCCGTTAGCCAAATTGTATTCAGATGCCACTTTACAATACTTAATGGCTCTATCCTTTTTAGCTAATACCTCAGGATCATTCATCTTATTTTTTGCTTTAACCTCAACTAAATAGTACATATCTTCAGTTTCAACAACAAAATCAGGTTCATAACGATGTCCTCGATTATATGTAATATTAAACTGATTTGCCGCAGGTCTTAACCAACGTATAACTTCAGGTGAATTATCGCAAGCAAGGGCAAATAAGCGTTCAGGATTACTATCGAATTTATATGGAGTAGTAACAGATTTTTGAGCACCATCATATACAATAGATTTTATATTTCTATCGTTAGGCTCTTCATTGATGTTTGTTAATCCTTCACTTATGTCAATTAAATAGTAATTGATTACAGTTTCAATTCCTTGTACGATTTCAACTATACCTTCGTACGAAACTGCAAGATGTTGTAATAATTGCTCTTTGAATTTACTGATTATATCTTTTCTATACATCAAGCAAATATTTCTAACTTTATCTTCTTCATATTTTGCTCTGTAATGAGTTAAAAATTGCATTACGATTTTTTGTATAAGTTCAGGGCATTTTTCATAATCAATTTCATTCACTTCACGAATACCGTCTACAAGTAGTTTTTCAGGTTTTACCGTATCAAAATCAATAACACTGCCTTTTATTACTTGTACATTTTCTCTAGAATCAAGAAGATTTCTAATCAAAATATCATTCTCAATTGGAACATAAACCATAGATGATAAATCGAGGTCAAAGTCTTGAATTATGTATTTTTCTTCTCCTAAATTTTCTTTTTTGATTTTGGGAATATACATTGTGTTTTCTTCGACTTTTTGTATTTCTTTATCAACAGCTCCCCACATAACTTCTAACATACGTTGAATATCGGTATTATCATTGTATCTTTCGCCTATATCTTTTTTAACAGCATCTTTAACTTGCTCTACATTAACTTTTACTGTAGGCTGTTTTTTTATAGCGTCGTTAGTCGCATTGATAATACTTACATTAACTGCATTATAGGCATCAATATGTTCTTGATTATTAATATCTAGTCCTGCTGCAGTAAAAATCACATCTTTTCTTTCATTATCACTTATAAAAGACATTTGTACATGAGTAACTTGTTTAGATTTTTCATATTCGGCATAAATAACGCCTTCAGCATTAAAGATAGAATCGCCTTTTTGTGCCTCTGCAATAATCTCATCGAATTTATCATGAGCAGTAATAGTAATGGAATCAATCATTTTTTCGCCTGTACGCTTACCAAAAGGAAGTCTAAGTCCACGCCCTACTGTTTGTTCACGTAAGGTTTTACTAGTTGCGGTTCTTAAAGGAACAATAGTATAAAGGTTATTTACATCCCAACCTTCTTTTAAGATATTGACGTGAATAACAATTTCAATAGGATTATCCGCTTTTTCAACTTCAAGCAATAATTGTATATTTTCTTCCTTTTCAGAGCCACTTTGATTAGAGTGTACCAAAATGACCTTGTCTTTGTATGTGCCATTTCTAAATGCATCAGATTTTACATACTCAAGTACTTTTTCTGCGTGTTTAGTATCCTTACAAACAATAAGCATAAACGGCTTTACTAATTTTTGATTATTATTAACCGCATATTGCTTAAGTTCAACTTTCATATTTTCGTGATGACGAATACCATCATTAATCATAGTTTTGTCTAGCTCGTCCTCAGTAAGATTATATGCTTTAATATCTTTTCTTGTAAGAGCATAAGGAGTTCTAGTATATCCGTCTTTAATTGCTTGAGATAAAGGATATTCATATACTACGTTCTTGAATAGTACAGTTTTAGAACCACTTTGCACTTGTGGAGTAGCAGTAAGTTCAAGACCTAAGACTGGTTTAAGCGTATTAATAGCCAACGCACTTGATTTTGCTCTATAATGGTGTGATTCATCCATAATCAATACTAAATCGTCAAGACTACTCAAATATTCGAAAAAGCTTTGACCTAAGTATTCGTTTATAGATTTCATTTTGTTTTCTTCCGAGTTAAACTTGGAAATATTGAAAATATAGATATTGATAGAATCACTATCACCGATAGCGTGAGCAGGACGATTTCTATAGTCATCGTCTTTCCATATATTAGGTTGTTTAGATGCAAAGCAACCAACACCTCTAAAAACGTATTTTTCGTTATCAGGCGAAGGATTGCCTAAATCATTTTTAAGTTTTGAATAAATAGTTAAATTCGGTGCAACGACAAAAAAGTTCTTGATACCTTTATTAGTATAAAGATATGTCATAAACGCACCCATAAGTTTTGTTTTACCGACGCCTGTTGCAAGTGCAAAAGTAAGAGACATAAAATCATGTTCAAAATCCTTGAAAATAGGATAGACATCATGAATAGTTGAAGTAGCCTCAATTAAATCAAGACTTTTAGATAATTCTATTTCATCAAGAATATCATCAAGGATTCTGATACTACGTTTTTGTGGCTTTCTAAGAGCCATTATATTGCCTATTGAATCAACAGTGTATTCAGGATATAAAACTTTATTGATATTACTCATCGTCTTCTTCCTCCTCGTATACAGGTGGAGTTACAATATTTAGGCTATAATTATCCACGCCAAATTCACAATTTGAAAGTAATGATTGTGGTATTTTCTTAATGGAAATATTCTTAATCCCTGATATCGCATTAGAATCAAATGATTTGCAAGAGATAAGCAAGAACTCATCGTCTTTAAGTTCTGTTTTGATACTATCAATAATTTCTCTACTTATATGGTTTGTAGTAACGAAAAGATAAGAATTATTTTCACTATGAGATTGTTTCCAATAGCAAGAACTATCAGGTTCGTACTTATATCCTTCGTGTAGGGCTATAGCCGCTGCAAGCATATCCGAATTATAATCCGTACTGATTACTTTTTGTCCGAATGCATCTTCATTGATAAGAGTAGGTGCAAGTTCATAGAAACGATAACCACCGCCACCTTGCCAATTAACTTCTCTAGAGATACCTGTCAAATCTTTACCTTCAATTACGTTATCTAATCTTATTTTAGAATGAGTATAAGCATGTTCTCCCATTTCGATACCTATCCAACGTCTACTCATTTTATTTGCAACAGCAGCAGTAGTCCCTGAACCTAAGAAAGAATCTAAAATCAAATCTCCTTCATTAGTTACAACATTTAATAAAGTTTTTATCAATTTTTCAGGCTTTTGACCATTTTTAAATGTTACTCCGCCTTCACCAGTTAAACCTTGCCACCAATCATTATTAAAAATATTTGTTATTATATCTTGTTTATAAACAACTTTTTTTTCATTATCAATACGTACAAAATCTTTCAAGAATAAAATATTACCACCTTTGTATATGTAATTAGTTATATTCTTTCCCTTGTTTTTTCCTTGAGAAGCAACATAAGTGTAAGAATATACTTTATCTTTACTATAATCGGGAAGAGATTGTACATGAGCCAATATTTTTTTATCTCTTCCACCACTTATGGCAGCAATCCTAAATATTTTAGAATAGTTTTCATAATACATTTGCTCTGTTCTATTTTCTTTTTTAATAGTAGATACAGTAAATTTATCTGCAGTTATTTCAGCAATCTCAACATCATTTTCGAAGTTTGATACAATTTCAAAATCATTTGACCATTTTTCAATTACTTGATTGTATACATTAGTAACGGTAGGAGCTGATGGTCCTATAATAAATGTATCTGTTTTAGTAGGATTAAAACTAAATATTTTTTTATTTTTCGTATAGGCTAGAATATATTCGCTACAATCAAAAAATGCATTTGCTCCTGATGCAATACCACTAGGAGCTTTTACTTTACAAGTTATCAAAGTTAAATAATTATTTCTTCCATATATCTCATCCATAATAACTTTTAAGTAAGCTTGTTCGTTATAATCAATTTGAATAAAAATAGAGCCATCATCAGATAATAAATTTTTTAATATTATTAACCTTTCTCTCATTAATGAAAGCCAAATTGAATGTTCCAAATTATCGTCATAATGTTCAAATGCAGAACCTGTATTATAAGGTGGATCGATGTAGATGCATTTGATTTTACCTGCATAGTCTTTTTCAAGAGCTTTAAGAGCAAGAAGATTATCACCATGAATAAGCATATTTTCGGTATTACCATTTACCACATTACTTAAGCTTTTATCTTCAATAAGAATACGAGGTTCTACATTAACCTGATTTTCTTTTCCGTACCAAGTAAGTTCTAATTTATTAGCCATATAAACCTTCTCCCTGCACCGAATATCACATTCGACTCAGTAAACTCGTAAAAAAGCAATAATAATAGGCATAAGCCCAAGAAAACTTGAGTCTATGCCTTTGCTCATAAAAATATTTTGAGAAAATTCTTGCGAATACTTACAAATAAAGCGTGAATTATTGAAAAATTTGAGAAAATATGCTACAATACCTTATAAAATATAATTTTTATGCGTCGAATGTGATAATCAACGCAGTAATTGGCTAAAAAATAAATTGCAGTTTATTCATCATCGCAATCTTAGTATCAAGCATACTATGAGCATATCTGTTAAGAGTAATGGATGCATTTTTATGTCCCATAATCTCAGATAATGTTTTAATATCCATACCACACTCAATAGCACGTGTAGCAAATGAATGCCTGATAGCATGAAAGTTTAATTTTCTAACACCTACTTTCTCAGTTAATTTTTCAAAGATATATTGGTACGAGCGTATAGACATACGTTCGCCTTTTTTATTTTCTACTACATAATCACTTTTAGAGTCTAAGCTGTATTCTTTCATCATACCTATAATACAAGCAGGTAATGGTATAACACGCTCTGACGATTTTGTTTTTGGCTTATCTATGCAAACTTCCCATTCGCCCGTTTTACTTTTATCTCGATATGCAGTTTTATTGACGTGAATAATGCCTTTATCAAAATCTACATCACTCCATTCAAGTGCAATTAGCTCACCAATTCTCATACCCGAATAAAAACCTAATAAAATACCAAATAATCGTCTATCATCGGAATCTTGAATATAGGTTTCGATTTTCTTTTGTTCATCACGAGTAAATGCCTCAATCTTTTTACAATCATCAGGTATTCGTTTTAATCTCAAACACGGATTATCTTCACATAATTCCATATCAATTGCATATTCAAATGCCATACTAAGTACAGTAAGCATAAGATTAATACTTGCAGATGACATTGTATCACCACTACGTAAATTGCCATCTTTTTTCTTTTTAGAAAGGAACTCTTGTATCGTTTTCCTTTTTAAATCTTCAATAGCTATATCGCCAAGTTCGGGTATTAAATGTAATTCAATAATGCTTTGATACCTACTATATGTACGAGGTTTTACTCGATCCTTTTCGTAAGTTTCAAGCCACATAAATAATAATTCTTTAATAGTCATAGTAAAACATCCTTTTTTTATATAATTTTACCAAAAAACTCTTAATCTTGGGTTATCACGTACATTACCATAAAAAAGATGTTATATCCAATTAATAGTTGATAACTTTTTTAATAAAATAATATTTATTAGTACATTAATCATATCAGCATTTATCTTCTAGAGGTGTCAGGATATCTACAAATAAGAAATTATCACTACACTTTTGAAATCGAATTTTCGGGTATAAGAAAAGCACCTACCATTTTGATAGATGCTTACAATTATTTGACCTTATTTTTGATTAAGTTTTAAGGTATTAGTTCCCTTTGTAAGGGAAAATTAAAATTGTTTTTTTACTTTAATCTATAATAGCAAATAGATTTACCGCTACCTTCACGTTTTAATTCGCCAAGTTCAATTAGTTTTCTTAATGCTCCTTCAATACTGCTTATGCTAAGCGAAGGACATTGTTCACGAATATCTTGTTTATTAAATCTCCCTATTTTATTCATCGATGCACGTCTTACAATTTCTAATGCAGAAAGTTTTGTTTCCACTAATGCAAAACGATCTTCAAAATCTTTATAAGCAGCTAAAATAGTTCCTAAAAGATATTTGATAAATGGAACAACATCTTCTGTTTCTTCATGCCAACCTATTTGAGATTTTGCAAGTGTATTATAATACAAATCTTTATTCTTTGCTATTTTTGCCTCTAGCGATATATATTTACCCACATAAAAACCACTACGATATAAAAGCAATGTAGTAAGTAATCTGCTCATTCTTCCATTTCCGTCATTGAAAGGATGAATACACAAAAAGTCATGAATGAATATTGGAATAGCAATCAACGGTTCAGCCTCTAAATTTCCTATAACTCGATTGTATTCATTACAAATGTTCTCAAGAGCTACAGGCGTTTCAAAAGGATCAAGCGGAGTAAATAACGTTTCCACTCTTCCATCAGGATAAGTTGCACTAATATAGTTTTGAACACTTTTGGTTCTACCCGCAACAGGGTTATTCATATGGCTATATAAGATTTTATGAAGTTGAAAAATATAGTTTGTTGTAATAGGAATTGCATCAAAACTTTCATGAATAATTCCAAGAACATCCCTATAGCCTGCAATCTCTTGTTCGTCTCTATTTTTAGGTGTTGTCTTTTCTGCAACTAATTGTTTGATACGTGTATTTGTAGTTACAATTCCCTCAATAGCATTAGATGCCTCTGTACTTTGAATCTTCGCAATCTCTACAAGCTTTTCCAATTCTTCAGGGCGTTGTTTTAAGTATAATTCCTGTTTTCCAGCTTCTTTATATATTGCCGCTATTAATCCAAGAACATCACTATCCCATTTGAGCTCTTTTATTTGAGAATAGTTAAAAGTACGCATATGTTACCTCCTTATTTGCCCTTTAATTATATCATTTTTTAAGGGGAAAGTCAACAGTTTTTACTTATTTTCCCTTAATATTATTATCGAAATAAGGGGAAAATATTTATATAAATAGCACCCTCTTGAATCGTAAACATAATTATCAGTCTCACATTTATTATTACTCAATCAAGTATTTCAGCAATTGTTACGTTAACTATATTTTTTTCTTCTAGGGGTATTGAAATAATCGTTCTAACACCGTTTTTGACCTAATAATCGTTCTGCTACCTAGGGTAATCGTTCTAACACTTACTGCTAAAAAGCACTACGAAGGCCACAATTTTAATACAAAAACAAATAAAAAAGCCACCAGGTCATAAAATCTGATGGAAATTCACTTGAAATATGCCTAATTTAGTCTTAAAAACACTAAAAAGCATAAAAAAATAATCTTGACATCAATTATTCATTGTATCAAGACTAGTCATTTTCAAATGGCGGAGTAGAAGGGATTTGAACCCTTGCACCAGTTTCCCAGTCTATACCCTTAGCAGGGGCACCTCTTAAGCCTCTTGAGTACTACTCCAAATATCCATAATATAATACTAAAAAAATCACTTTTTGTCAAGGACTTTTTTAGTATTAATTATAGTTTTTTTATTTATTATTCATTATTCCACGCAAATATGATAATATTTCACTTTCACCTGATTTGTGTTCTGAAACTTCTCCATCTTCCACAACCAATAACAATGGTAATGAAGATTCTTTAATTTTTAGAACTGTACTACTATCATTATTTAAGTAGTTAGGGAATTGATTTGCTCCATCAATTTTCTCAGTATCTTTTACAAAACACTTAGCATTTTCTGTAGCATTGCTGTCCATACCATATAATTTTGTTGCTTTAAGGTTATCTCTATGATATGTTAAATATTTATACATTCCATTATTAAATGATTCATTTTCTTTTGTATCTTCAAAATCAAAGAATAAAACATAATATGTATCTTCTTTTTGGGCAAACATTTCTTGTCCAGAAATCATTTCAACATTATTATAACTGCTTACTTCTCTTGTTTGTGCAATTCTCACTACAAGTAATGTTACAAGCACAAGTAACAAAATTCCCATTGCTGTCCAAAATACAACTGCTTTCGTGGAAACATTTTTTTTCTTTCTCAATTTATCATTCATTTTAATCACCTTTTTTATTTAATACATTAATAGTATTATACCAAAAAATGATTTTTTAATCAAGACTTTTTAAGTCATTTGTTAAATTTTTGTTGTGTTTCTATTTTTCGTCGTTTTTTATCATATAACTTGATAGGATTTTAACCATTTCTTCTAAAGATAATTCGTTAGAAGCAATAGTATATTCTACTCCTTCGTATAATGTTACAATAGCATTTTCTTTTAGAATTGTTGGTTGACCTAATACGTGAATAATGTATCCTGTTTCATATGAAAGTGCCATCGTTTCTTTATCATTTATGTATTCTTGAACAATAGTAAAATCATTATCTCCTGTATATGTCATTATACTTACAACATTCTTGCCATCAGTACTAGATTCTGTATGTTCTTTAGATAGTTTGCTTCCTTCAGGGCAATATGATGGATATTTGATCTTTCTTTCGTCGTATACGTCATCAGAAGTTATTTGACTACGCATTGTTGTCATTGAATCATTAACAATAAATTCTTTGCTATCAATTGTTTTATCTAAATCAATATTTGTAAAAATGACTTTAATATAAAGATTACCTTGTTTATCAAATACTTGAACTTCTTGAGGCAAATTAGTTTTCTTACTAAGAATTATCTTTTGTTTGTTAGCAACCGCATCTTTATATAGCAATGTATCTGTTTCAATTGTTTTTGTGTCATCATCTTCTGTTATTATAGGATTTTCAGTATTAGCTATATCTTTTGTTAAAGAACTTAAAAGGTAAGGATAACTTCCATTTGTTGGCCAATCACTTTTTATCTTAAAGTTTTTATTTATGGCTGGCACTAACACATAAACTCCTTCACTATTCTTTATTATTACCTGTGAGTCTTTACCATTAACTGGGGTTAAAGTTATTTTTATTTCATCAGGTGATTTGTATAAAACCTCAAAACTGCTTTGTTTAGTATTTTCCAAGTAATAAGTTTCCATAACACCTTCTGCTTTATAAGATGTTGTTTCCGTAACGATTTCTAAAAATTCTTTTTCAGTTTCTTTCTCACCACATCCAATAAGTAAGAAAGATGAAAATATTAACATTAACATTAGTATTTTTTTCATATTCTTTTCTCCATTTCTCTACTAAATGTTATGTTAGTTTATAATTATTTATTACTTTTTTTATTGCAATGTCTTTAGTATAATTTTGTTGTTTTAGGAAAAAATAATACAAAGGAGGATTTTTTATGAACGTTTTACAAAAAATTGCTTTAGTTATTGTCATTATTGGAGCTGTTAATTGGCTTTTGATAGGTATCTTTGATTTCAATTTAGTTGCCTTTATATTTGATGACTTATCAACTGTTATTTCAAGAATTATATATTCACTTGTTGGAATAGCTGGATTAATAACTATTTCTGCTCTATTTACATATAAAGAACATCAGAATTATGATTAACTTAAAAAAGTTGCCTAGCAACTTTTTTGTTTATCCATTTTATTTAATTATTTTGCAATGACAAAAGCTATTGTATATTCTTTTTCATGGGAAATAGATATCAATATTTCAGTATCTGATATCTTATTAAATAAACTACTTTTTATATAAGGTTTACCACTTTCATCATTTAATATTGAAACATCAGTCATTTCAAATCTTACATTAGTTGCTTTAAATAAAGCTTCTTTTGAGGAAAACCTACTAGCAAGATACTCTAATTTTCGGCTGTGCGAAGTAAAGTTTTCGTATACTTTTAATTCTTCAGTCGACAAAATACGTTTTTCTTGGTTATCGAATATAATTTTTTCGAATCTTTCGTTTTTTGTTATATCTACACCTATTCCCATATTTATTCTCCCTTTAGTTTAAGATATATTTCGTGGATATCACGAAAACAATGGCTTAAACCTGATTTTGTTATACTCTTTCCTAGTTCTTCTTGAGCTATTTCACTTAATTCGCTTAAGGAGCTTTCAGGATATTTTGTTCGTAGCATAATAGCATCAACTAGTCGGGGAGTTAAATCAACAATACCTCTTTTTTCAGTTATGTATTTTATTTCTTCAATTTGTCTCATCGCACTTTCCAATGCTTTTTGCTCGTTATGGATGTCACAATTTATTATTCTATTAAAATTGTTAGTATAATCTTTCTCGATACGAATATCTTCAAACTTAAATAATGAGGTAACTGCCCCTACAAATTTTAGAAAATCTCCTATTTGTTCGGCTTTCTTTAAGTATAGCACATATCCTTTTTTTCTAACTATTGTCTTCGGCATTATACCAACTTCATTTAGATATTTATAAAGGTATGGAATATCATTTTCTTTGTCAACAGTTATTTCTAAATGATAATTACTACTTTTAGGATCGTTTATTGATCCTTGGCATATAAATAGTCCTCTTAATAAGCTTCCTTTACAGTTTTCACATTTAATAATACTATTATTAAATTCATCATTTATTGTATTATCAGCATTTAAGATACCTAAATCTTTTAAGAACTCTTGTTCTTCTTCATTAAAAGTTAGAACATATTTGATTTTAAAGTCAAGATTTTGTCTTTGATATGCTTCAATATTACTTTTTACGTTGTATATTTTTTTGAATAAGAAGATTATTCTTCTAGCAACAAAGTTTAAGGTTGTGGAGATTTGAACCCCAAAATGATTGCGAAGAATAACTAAATCAGCTTTATATCTTAATATACCATATAATTCTGCCTTTTGGCAGCATTTTGATATTTCAAGATTTGCTAGTTCTTTTTTAACATCACTTGAAAATGACATATTATCTTAAATACTTATCAGCTGAGATTGCTGCGATGGCTCCATCGTTTATAGCTGTAGCAATCTGCCTTACTTCTTTTCTTATTACATCTCCACAAGCAAAAATTCCTTCTACATTCGTTTTCATTTCGTTATTAGTAATTATGTGGTTATCTTCATCTAAATTGATTAGAAAGCGAAATTCAAGTGAATTTGGCTTTTTCCCAACGCATTCAAACAAGCAATCAATATTTAAACTAATTATTTCTTCTTTATCGCTATTTTTTTTCAAAACTTTAATTTCCTCAAGTTTTTTTTCACCAATAAAATCTATTATATTAGCATTAGTAATAAATATCACATTTTCTAGTGATTTAAGTTTTTCATAATCTTTTTTCTCGCCTCGAAATTCTTCTCTGCGATGAATAAGATATACTTTTTTAGCTTGCTTCGCTAAAACAAGTACTGACGATATAGCGCTTAATCCTCCGCCAACAACTGCAACGTTTTTGTCTTTATATAGCGGGCCATCACAAATAGCACACCATGAGATTCCTTTATAAAAGTACTTCTTTTCGTTTTCTAAACCTAAAGTTTTATTGCTAGTTCCAGTTGCGATAATAATACTTCTAGCACAATACTTGCTTGTATTTGTTTTTATGGTAAAAACTTGATTTGTTTTTTCAACTCCCATAACTTTTTCAGGAATATATTCAACTCCTAGATTCATTACTTGGTCAAACATATTTTTTGATAGTTCATAGCCTGTTATTTCAGGAAATCCTGGATAATTTTTTATAATTTCTGTTTTAATCATAGCTCCCCCAGGAGAATCATTTTCAAAAATTGTTACGTTGCGATTGAATCTTTTAGCGTATATGCTTGCGCAAAGGCCAGCTGGACCAGCCCCAATAATTGCTATATCAATCATTTTTCTTCACCTCTTTGCTTTAGAAATCTTTTCAAAACAAATGATACTACCTTTCTTAATATATTATATAATACAAAAGCAAGCAGTAATTTCCAAAAACTGATTACCTTAATACCAGGCAAAAAGTAAGCACTCGCAAAGCCTAAGGCGCTTGGCACAAGTTTTATTAGACCTAAAGTATAGAATAATGTATTAAATAAGTTTCTATTTATAATTAAACCCACTATATAATCAAACACTGCAATAATGAGCATTATTATAAAGACCATATATATATTGCTATATTCAAACCATTTGAGAAATCCCGTTACAGCAAATATTGTTAATATATTAATTACTATTTGCCATTTTTCCACAATTCTTATTGCTTCAAGATCTTTAGATGTGGGAACTATTCTATCAATATCAATGCTATCATCACCGACAGCATCAGTTAATCCTTTATATAATTCTTTTATTTTTTTCTCTAATTCTTGTTGTTCTTCTTGTCTTTTTTCTTTTCTTGTTTTTTTTGGTTTCTTTTCCATCTAAATACCTCACTCAAAACTGATATTATTAATACTCCTATTATATTTAAAATAATATCAATAATATCAAATACGCCTACTTTTAATATGTATTGTAAAAGTTCAGCACTAACTATTATAAGTAATAGTCCAATTATTGGAAATAATTTTATTAGAAATAAATTCCATGTCACTGGTATTTTCTTCATTCTTTCTTCTTCATTAAGCAAAAGATATAAAGGCATATATAAAACAAGATTTCCCATAATATTTATAAATACTATTTTACTTGTAAATATTTTACTTAACCAATCTATTATGTATGAGCCATCAGATATACCACTATCAGTTTTGTTTCTAACTAGTAATAATGTGATTAAAGCAAGACTATAGCTTAATATTTGTATCTTATTGGATTTTATCATTCCTAGTATCATTAAGCATAATGATATCGTAATTAGTGTCATGCTGTAAATATTATATATATCATCATAGTGATAAATATAATAAGCACATACTGCTTCAATAACGATAGCAAATATTGAGCCTATAGTTATTTTTTTCATTAATTCAAAACCTTTCTTAAGAACATCCCTGTATATGAGTTAGGATTTTCAGAAACTTCTTCTGGTGTTCCGCATGCTACAAGTGTCCCACCTTTGTTTCCCCCTTCTGGGCCAAGGTCGATGATGTAATCAGCACTTTTAATAACATCTAAGTTGTGCTCAATTATTACTACTGTTGCTCCATTATCAACTATATAGTTGATAACAGCAAGAAGTCTATTTACATCATCAGCATGCAAACCAGTTGTTGGTTCGTCTAATAAATATATTGTTCTAGGACTGATTTTTTTGTACAGTTCGCTTGCAAGTTTTACTCTTTGTGCTTCACCACCAGATAAAGTGGTAGCACTTTGTCCTAATTTCACATATCCCAAACCAACTTTTTGCAGTGTTTCTAATTTAGGATAAATTGTTGGTACATTCTTAAAGAATTCACAAGCTTCGTCAACTGTCATTTCTAGAACATCAGCTATAGATTTATCTTTGTATTTTACTTCTAATGTTTCACTATTATATCTTGTGCCATGGCATTCTTCGCATTCTACATACACATCTGGTAAGAAGTGCATTTCGATACGAATTACTCCATCGCCCCAACATTTTTCGCATCTTCCACCTTTAACATTGAAAGAAAAACGTCCCTTGTTGTAGCCACGCATTTTGGCTTCCACTGTTTCCGCATACAAATCTCTAATGTTATCGAAAACCTTTGTATAAGTTGCAGGATTGCTTCGAGGAGTTCTACCAATTGGTGATTGATTTATATCAATAACTCTATCAAAGATATCTGCTCCCGTTATTTTTTCAAACTTTCCTGGATTATCTTTGCTCTTATATATTTTCTTCATTAAATATTTTAATAATATTTCATTAACAAGTGTTGACTTGCCACTTCCTGATACTCCAGTTACGACGTTTAAACAACCTCTTTTAAATTTAACATTTATGTTTTGTAAGTTGTTTTCTTGAGCTCCTATTATTTCAAGGTACTCTCCTGTTCCTTCTCTTCTTTTTTCAGGAACAATTATTTTCTTTCTCCCTGATAAATATGCTCCTGTTATGCTTTGCTCGTTTCTAGAAACTTCTTCAGGCGTTCCTTCAGCAATCACATGACCACCATTGATTCCTGCTCCAGGACCAATATCTACTAAATAGTCAGCTTGACGCATTATCTCATCATCGTGCTCTACAACTATTAAAGTATTTCCTAAATCACGCATATTTTGTAATGTTTTTATTAGTTTTTCATTATCTCTTTGGTGAAGGCCTATTGATGGTTCATCAAGAACGTACAAAACACCAGTAAGATGTGATCCTATTTGGGTAGCTAATCTTATCCTTTGACTCTCTCCACCTGACAAAGTCCCAGCTGAGCGAGAAAGAGTTAAATATTCTAAACCAACATTAATTAGAAATTCTAAACGATCTTTAATTTCTTTGATAATTAGCTTAGCAATTTTTTCTTCCGTTTCACTCAAACTAAGATTTTCAATAAACTCTTTAGCTTCAATAACTGTCATCTCTGTAAAATCACAAATATTTTTATTGTTAATAACAACACTTAAAGCTATTTCGTTAAGTCTTTTGCCATGACAAACTGGGCAAACATCTTCTTTTAAATAAGAATTATAATATTCTCTTTGAAAAGATGATGATGTTTCAGAATATCTTCGAAGGATTAAATCAGCTATTCCTTCAATAATTTTTGTTTTGTGATAAGTATTATCTCCTGATGTTTTAATTGTATAACTAATTGGTTCTAAAGAACCATGAAATATTATATGTTTATCTTTTTCTGATAAATCCTTAAAAGGAATGTCTCTATTAATATTATAATGATTTAATAAAATATCAAAAGTTTGCCATTCAATATTTTCAGTATACATTATATTCTTATAATATCTAATTGCTCCCTCATTAATTGAAAGGTCCTCATTTGGTACTATTTGGTCGTAATCAATTTGTTTCAAAAAGCCTAATCCCTTGCAATTATCACAAGCCCCAAAAGGAGCATTAAATGAAAATAGTCGAGGTTCTAATTTCGGAATTGAAAAGTCACAATAAGGACAAGCTAAATGTTCACTATAAATAACTTCCGTTCCTTCGATATTTATTTTAACTTTTCCATCGCCATATTTCAAAGCTGTCTCAACCGAAGCATAAATACGGCTCTTTGATTCTGGTTTGACCTTTATACGATCGACAATGATATCTATATTATGTTTAATATTTTTATCTAACTTTATTTCATCACTAACATCTATTGTTTCGCCATCAACTCGTATTTTACTAAATCCATTTTTTCTTATTAATTCTAAAGTCTTTTCTTGGGTGCCTTTTTGAGCATAAACAATCGGACTATAAATAATAAGTTTGCTTTCTACTGGATTTTCATATATTTTCTCAACAATTTGAGTAATTGTTTGACTTTGTATTTCAATATGATGGGTAGGACAATAAGCTCTTCCGATACGAGCGTATAACAAACGCAAATAATCAAATATTTCAGTTACCGTTCCTACCGTCGAACGAGGGTTTTTGTTAGTAGTTTTTTGGTCGATAGAAATGGCTGGTGATAAACCTTCTATTGAGTCAACATCAGGTTTATGAGCACTATCTAAAAACATTCTAGCATACGTCGATAAGCTCTCAACGTATCTTCTCTGCCCTTCAGCATATATTGTGTCAAAGGCAAGAGATGTTTTTCCTGAACCCGATAATCCCGTCATAACAATTAATTTGTCTTTAGGAATTTTTATATTAATGTTTTTAAGATTGTTTTCTCTTGCTCCTTTTATATCAATATATTTTTGCATTTTATCATCCCTTAACTTGTTTTATAAATTCGTTTTCTGTAATAATTGGTATATTAAGTTTTTTAGCTTTTTCATATTTGCTTCCAGGATCGGTACCAAGAAGGACAAATGATGTTTTCGAGCTAACACTTGATGAGACATTTCCCCCATGAGACTCAATCAAATTAGTTGCTTCTTCTCTAGTTAGTGTCTCTAGTTTTCCAGTTAAAACAAATGTTTTACCTGAGAAAATATTGCTTTTAATTGTTTCTTCTTGTATAGGATTAATTCCTAATGATATTAATTCTTCAATTAACTTTCTATTTTCATTAAAGAAAATAACTAGGCTTTGAGCTGTTGTTAAGCCTATATCTTTCATTCCAATATAATCATCAATAGTAGCATTTAAAAAGCCTCTTAAAGATTTAAATTTCTTACACAATGTTTTGGCAAGTTTACTGCCAACAAATCTAATACCTAAAGATGTTATAACTTTAGAAAGTTCATTTTGTTTTGACTTCTCAATGTTTTCAAGAAGAATAGAAACTGATTTTTCCCCAAAACCTTCTATTTGTTCTAACTCTTCTTTTTTGTCTTTTAATCTATATATATCAGTTATACTATTTAAATAGCCTAAATCAAATAGTAAAGATGCATTTTTTTCTCCTAATGTCTCAATATCCATTGCCACTTTTGAAGCAAAATAAATAATATTTGCTTTTCTTCTTCCAGGGCAATTTTTATTTAAACAGTAATGCCCTGCTTCATCTATTTCACGAACTAAAGTTTCACCACAAATAGGGCATTTATCTATCATTTGAAACTTTGGCAAATTCTCACTTCTTTTTTCCATTACCACTCGCACAACTTCAGGAATTATTTCTCCTGCTTTACGTACTAAAACATAGTCACCAACACGAATATCTTTGGAAACAACAAAATCTTCGTTGTTTAAAGTTGCTCTTTGGACAAGTGAGCCAGCAATCATAACAGGTTTCAAAACTGCATTAGGTGTAATAGAGCCAGTGCGTCCAACGGTAAATTTGATATCTAAAAGTTGTGTTTCAACTTCTAAAGCTGGAAATTTATAAGCAATAGCCCAACGTGGAGATTTGCTTGTTGCTCCGATAATATTTTGAAAAGCAAATTCATTTACTTTTATTACCACCCCATCAGTTTCATAATCCAAATCTTTACGGCGGTCTTTCCAATATTCAATATATTCAATTACTTCTTTAATGTTCTGGCAATGTTTATATAATGGATTAACTTCAAAGCCCAAACTTTCAATATATTTTAAAGCTTCAGTTTGACTAGTTACACCATACTTTCCTGCATTTACCAAAGTGTAAGCAAATAGATCTAATTTACGAGTTTTAGTAATACTGCTATCAAGCATCTTTAGCGATCCACCAGCTGCGTTACGAGGGTTTTTAAATGGTTCTTCGCCACTTTCTTGTTTCTTTTTATTTAAACTCTCGAAAACACTCTTTTTCATGTAAACTTCGCCACGCACTTCCACATCTATATCTTTATTAAGTCTATGAGGAAGGGTACGAACCATTTTCATATTAGCTGTTATATTTTCTCCGACAGTTCCGTTTCCTCTTGTTGCCCCAAGATAAAACATTCCTTTTTGGAAATGACTGCTGCTTGAAATACCATCAATTTTTAATTCGCATATATATGTAGGATTTACTCCATACCCTTTTACACGATTATCAAAATCTTCAAGTTCCTCTTTTGAAAAAGCATTTGCGAGAGAAAGCATAGGTATTTCATATGTAATTTGTTCTAAAGAACCATCAGTGTCATCACCAACTCTTTTAGTTGGGCTGTCGCTTAAAGCAAACTCAGGATACTCTTTTTCTAAGTTCTCAAGTTCACGCATTAAGCTATCATACTCATAATCACTTACACTAGGAGAATTATATATATAATATTCTTCGTTATATTGATTTAATTGTCTTGTTAACTCTTTAATTCTCTCTTTAGGATTCATAATTTCTCCTTTATTTTTTCCTAATTGAAGGATGATTTAAAAGAATACTTTTTGATGATTTATCATCTTTAAAGAAGATATTTCCAATATCATTCTTTATACTTATTATTATACCTTCGCCAAACTTACTATGAACAATAGTATCACCAACATTATATGTATCACTTGTCACAGCTACTATCTTGGACTCAGAAGGTATCATTTTAGTTTTATTTTTATGTGTTGCATCATTTATTATATCATCTGAATTAATAACTTCTTTTCTAGTATCAATACCAAAAGCTTCATTTATAAAATCAGATGGTCTGTTATGGAAAAAGCTGCCGTACAAAAGTCTTGTTTCGCAGTGCGTCAAAAAGACTTTTTCTTTAGCTCTAGTAATAGCCACATAACATATTCTTCGTTCTTCTTCTAATTCTTCATTTCCTAGTAATCTATTATGATTAGGAAATATATTATTCTCCATTCCGATAATAAAAACATATTTAAATTCTAATCCTTTTACCGAATGAATTGTTGAGAGGGTAACACCGCCCCAGTTTTCATCTTGGCTTTGGAGAAAGCTATCTGAGAGAATTGCTTCGTCAAATGCTTCAAGGAGAAGATTTCTTTTTGAACCTAAACCCGAAGAATCAATTGTATATAAAATACTCTTAAACTCGTTTATATTAGCAATTCTTTCATTAGCATCTTTTTCATCATATGTTTCTTTTAAATATTCTTCATATGCTATTTCTGAAATAAGTTTTTCAAACACATTAACTAAATTATCTTCGTCAATTAGTTTATCATATCCCACAATGATATCATAAAATCCTTTTAAAGCTTGATATCTTTTAGGTGAAAGTATGCTTTCTGATAATTTAATAGCTTCAATAACATTACATTTATTTGCTTTACGCACTTTAAGAATAGTTTCAACAGTAACATCGCCTATACCACGGCTAGGAACATTAACCACTCTTTTAAAGCTATTAACATCATCATAATTTAACATTAGTTTTAAATAAGCAATAACATCCTTTATTTCTTTTCGTCTTAAATAAGATATTCCTCCAAACACTTTGTATGGAATATTATTTCTTATAAATCCTAGTTCAACATTTCTAAGTAAGACTGAGCTACGATAAAGAACTGCAAAATCAGAATAACTATCACTTGACTTTTTTAAAGCTCTTATACGATTAATAACAAAATCAACTTCTTCTTTTTCCGAAGAAGCTGTATAAATTGTAACATCATCTGTATCACCAGTTATATCGGTAGTCATTTCTTTCGGTTCACGATTTTTGTTATTAGCAATTAAACGATTAGCAATCTCAATAATTTGTGAAGTCGAACGATAATTATGGCATAAAGTATATAAACGATATTCTGGAAAGTCTTCCTTAAATAAATTAATATTTTCGTAATTTGTACCACGAAAACTATATATACTTTGGTCATCATCGCCTACAACAAATAAATTATGATGTTCTAAGGCTAATAATTTAACTATTTTGTATTGAATAACATTCGTATCTTGAAATTCATCTACTAATATATATTTAAACTTTTGTTGGTATTTAAATAATATTTCAGGATTTTTTTCAAAAAGTTCATATGCTTTAATTAATAAATCTTCAAAGTCCAAAAGATTTTGTTCAAACATTCTCTTTTGATACTCCAAATATACCTTTTTTAAATTAGGATCACTTGCATCATCAGGAATAGTCATAAAGCATTTATCGTAATTGATTTTCTTTTGATAACTTTTGGCATTCTTTTTATCAACTTTTAAATCTTTAATAACTTCACAAATAACTTTGAGTTGATCCTCTTCATCAACGATTGAAAAATCTTGTTTATATCCTAAAGCCGTTATTTCGCGGCGAAGAATCATTGCACACAAAGCATGGAATGTACATATTGTTAAGTGCTTTGTGTCAATGTCCAAAAACTTTTGCAAACGTTCCTTCATCTCATTAGTTGCTTTATTAGTAAATGTTATTGCAAGTATATTAAAAGGAGAAATGTTATGCTTAGTAATCATATAAGCTACACGATAAGTTAGTGTTCGCGTTTTACCACTACCAGCCCCTGCAAAAACTATTACAGGACCATTTACATCTTTTATTGCTTGCATTTGTTCATGATTTAAGCCTTCCATTTTCTCCTCCGTTTGTTTATTTTATAGATGATTTTAATCCCACAATACAATTAAAAACTAAATTATCATCTTTTGAATCATAATCGACAACATAATAACCATCTCTTATGAATTGATATTTTTCTAAAGGTTCAAAGTGTTCTTTACAGTTTTCAACGTACCCATTCATTACATGCCATGAATCTGGATTAACTCTTTCCGTAATATCTTTAGAACTATCTTCATCAACGATTAATGGTTCAAAGATATTAAATTGAGCTTTTCGAGCTGTTGTTGCTTCAACAAATTGAATTGTACCATTTGGTTTACGTTCGTTGAAGCCACTACCACTTTTTGTATTGACATCATATGTACATAGAACTTCTGTAATGTTTCCTGAAGCATCACGGACAACATCATTAGCTTTGATAAAGTATGCATGATATAATCTAACTTCAATGCCTAGTGCTAACCTCTTATAATGTTTGTTAGGTTTTTCTAGTACAAAATCATCTTTTTCAATATATAAATGTTTAGAAAAAGGAATCTTTCTAGAACCTAATTCTTCATTTTCAGTATTGTTTTCAGCATCCAAGTATTCAATTTTACCTTCTTCATAGTTAGTAATTGTTACTTTTAATGGGTTTTTTACAGCCATAATACGATTTGTTTTAAGTTTTAAGTCTTCTCTTATATAATATTCAAGTTTACTACCTTCAATTGTTATATTAGTACGTGATAATCCCGCATCAATAATAAATGATTTAATTGCTTCTGGAGTATATCCACGGCGGCGAAGACCAGCAAGTGTAGGCATACGAGGATCATCATAGCCTTTTACTTTTCCAGAGTCAACTAAAGCTTTAAGATATCTTTTACTCATTATAGTATTAGTAATATTTAAACGCCCAAATTCATATTGATGCGATACGTGTTCCATCTCACATTGCTCGATTACCCAATCATAAAGTGGTCTATGATTATCATATTCTAAACTACAAAGTGAATGTGTAATACCTTCAATTGAATCTTGAATTGGATGAGCAAAATCATACATTGGATATATACACCATTTATCACCTTGGCGATGATGTTTTATTTTTAAAATACGATATAAAACTGGATCACGCATATTAATGTTTGGACTCGCCATATCAATTTTAGCACGTAAAACTTTAGCTCCTTCGTCATACATCCCTTTACGCATATTTTCAAATAGTTCTAAGTTTTCTTCTACACTACGATTACGATATGGTGATTCTTTTCCAGGAGTATTGAAATCTCCACGATATTCAGTCATTTGTTCTTGAGTTAAATCACAAACATATGCTAAACCTTTTTTGATTAATTTGATAGCAAGTTCATATGTTCTTTCGAAATAGTCACTTCCAAAATATACATTTTTAGGATGGTAACCTAACCATTCTAAATCGTATTTGATTCCTTCAACAAACTCAGCATCTTCCTTAGCTGGATTCGTATCATCAAATCTTAGGTTAGTGTATCCCCCAAACAGTTTGGCTAACTCAAAATTTGTTATTATTGCTCTTGCATGTCCTATATGCAAATAAGCATTTGGTTCAGGAGGAAATCTTGTAACTATCTCCTTTACTTTCCCTTCTCTTAAATCACTCATCATCTTTTCTTTTATAAAATTATTTGTTTCGTTCATATTCTTTCCTTCTTCACGTTAATTAATGTTATATTGCTAGCACCACAATAGTTTTTAAATAAATCAATTGCTAAGTCTTTTTGTTCTGTGATTTTACTTTCCCCAAAACATACTATAAATAATAATATTTTTTTCGTATTTTCAGTTATAGATGTTCTTAAAGTATCAGAAGTAGTTGAACCAAAAGGACCAATATTATCTTCATATAAAGGAATATTCTCAATGTTTATTATTCCTCTACCGATTCCTTCGTATACATCAGTACTTTTTCCTAATCTAACTTTTACATCACCTTGTATTTTTTCTAAATCTAAAACGGCAACACTTCGTTGACATTCGATTGATAAAATATTACCAACATCAACTAAATTATTTATACGATATAACTTGTTCCCTTTAACTAATCTTCTTAACAATGATTCGCATGCTAAACGATATCTACTAGGATCTTTTTTTAATTTTTTATATCCGTCTCTACCTTCTTTAATAAGAGGAATATTCAGAATTTCTTCTAATGAATATTCCTCGTATATTTTATCTTCAACTTTTTGAATTAGTTTTTCAACTTTTTCATCATTTTCTTTATAAATGACATCCATTGTTAAAGCAATGATATTAAATGTAGGCAATTGAGATGAAATACTTTCATCAATTGTTATTTTCATTATTATTCTACACTTTCTAGTAATTTCATTCTTTCTGATAATTTTTCAGCTTTAATTTTAAATTCTTTTTCGTACTCTTTTAGTTCAGCCATACTGTTAATTAATTCAATATAGTAACTTACCTTTTCATTGTTACGATTACTATCGATGATCTTTGTATAATAATCAACTTTACCTTTATCATCATTAACAAGAAGATTTAGTGAATCAATTTTGTTTAGGATTTGTGTTCCTATAACTTCGTCATCAGTACTTGCAAACTTTTCCTGTAAAGTATTTAATTTAATATTATTTTCATTTATATTAAACTGAATTATTTGACGTGCTTTGAAAGCATCATAGTACTCTTTGACAATTGGTTCATTTTTTAAGATAATTCTTTCAACTTTTGCACGTTCATCATATTTAGTGTTTATAAGATTAAGCTTATTAACTATTTTAGCATAATCCTTACTTACTTTCTCGATGTCGTATGAATCTAAAGAAAGTATTTCTTGAAGATTAATTTTATCTTCAATTGTTTTGTTAAGAATATTTAATTCAGCAAGTAAGTTTTCACGTTCAATCTTTTGTACTTGATAATCAACATCATCAGTTTTTGCTGCTTTGATTTTATTTAAATATGCTTCAATCAAATCATTTTCAGCCTTTTCCAATGCTTTCACTCTATCTTCTGCTTGAGCAAGCCTATTTCTATAGCGGAACAAAAGCTTTTTATAATGTTCTTCGTTTGTCTCAATATCAACAAATAATGAATCTTTTTCGATTGTAAGTCTTGTACGAGATTTAGCTATTTCTTCTTTATCAGAATAGTTTAATGGCTTATCAGCTACACTTTTATCTAACTCAGCAAGTTCTTTAGCTTTTGCTTCGTATGCATTTTTCTTATTTTGAAGTTTTTCTTCGCTTGCTTTTACTTGTTCAGCAAGATTACCAAGTTCAAAATTAGCTTGTTTGATACTTTCTTTCTTTATATTACGAATTTCTTTTACTCTTGTTACGAAGCTTTCTTCAACTATATCCTTTTCAGTCAGTTTGTTTAATTCCTCTTCAACAAGTCTAATTTTATCATCTTTCTCAGCAATTCTATCATTGATAAGTCTAATTTTTAGAACAACTTCTCCATTAGAATTCGTTTCATAAGTTATATGTTCAGTTTCAGATGGTTGAGACTCCTCAGTTGATTCTTTTTCTTCTAATTCAACTTCATTAGATGTTTCTTTCTCAACGATATTTTGAACTATTACTTGAGTTTCCTTTTCTTTTAACTCTTGTATTAATTCTTCATTTTGCTTCTTTAGAAGTTCTATTTCTTTAGCTAATTCTTCTTCTGTTGTTTTTCCAACCATCGAATTAGTTAGAACTATTATCTTTTCTTCTTTTTGATTTACATCGTCTTCAAGAACTACTAGTTTTTGTTTTAGTCCTTCGTTCTCTTCTTTTAGGTTAGCTATTTGCTTGTTTTCTGATGTAATATTTTCGATTGTATTTTCTTGACTTTTTACTTTTGTATTTAGTTCTTCGTTTTGCTTCTTTAGGTTTTCTAATTCTTTTGTTAGATTTTCTTCTACTGTTTTATCTGAAGCAAGTGCTTTTAAGTCATTAATCTTTTCTTCTTTTTGATTTACATCGTCTTCAAGAACTACTAGTTTTTGTTTTAGTCCTTCGTTCTCTTCTTTTAGGTTAGCTATTTGCTTGTTTTCTGATGTAATATTTTCGATTGTATTTTCTTGACTTTTTACTTTTGTATTTAGTTCTTCGTTTTGCTTCTTTAGGTTTTCTAATTCTTTTGTTAGATTTTCTTCTACTGTTTTATCTGAAGCAAGTGCTTTTAAGTCATTAATCTTTTCTTCTTTTTGATTTACATCGTCTTCAAGAACTACTAGTTTTTGTTTTAGTCCTTCGTTCTCTTCTTTTAGGTTAGCTATTTGCTTGTTTTCTGATGTAATATTTTCGATTGTATTTTCTTGACTTTTTACTTTTGTATTTAGTTCTTCGTTTTGCTTCTTTAGGCTTTCTAACTCTTTTGTTAGATTTTCTTCTACTGTTTTATCTGAAGCAAGTACTTTTAAGTCATTAATTTTTTCTTCTTTTTGATTTACATCATCTTCAAGATATTCAAGTTTTCTCTTTAATTCTTCATTTTCTTGTTTTAAGCGTTCTAACTCTTGATCATCAACTTTGCTATCATATTCAAAATACTTTTCTTCATCATACTCCAATGCATTCTTTTCACTTTCAACAGCAATTTGAACTTTTATTGGATTTTGAGTAATTTCTTCCATTAATTTTTTTTGTGCTTCCATTTTTTTCTTTAAAATTTCTACATGATTATATTCATCTTTCATAATCAAATCTTCAGCACTTGGAAGAACAGTTTTTTCTGTTGGTTTTTTTTCTATGTTCTTTTTAGGTAATACAATTTCCTTTTTCTCTTCTTTGGTCTCTAAAGGAGTTGTTTTTTTAGGAAGAGATTTTGGTGTTGTTTTTGAAGCAGTTGATTTTGAGGGAGCAGTTTTTGTTTTAGCTGTTGTGCCTTTTGAAGTAATCTTTTTAGAAGCAACCGCTTTAGTTTTTTTCTCGATTACCTTTTTTTCTGTTTCTGTCTTTTTTGAAGTAGCCATGGTATACCTCATCCTTTTTACTTATTTGTTAAATAAATTATTAAAAGTGTTCCAAGGAACAAAATCAATTCTAAGCCTATTATGATATAGCCATGAGTTGATTTTACTTTTTTATTACATTTTTTTTGAAAATTTGTTTTTTCTTTTAATCCACTTACATATCTCTTTACTAGTGTATTGCAAGTGCTAATCATGCTTCTAGCATTTTTCTCAAGTTCAGTGACAACATTGTTTAATAAATATTTATTATCTTCTTTTGATAAAGCATATTGTAATTGTTCATTCCCTTTTTCAACAATAAATTGACGTTTACGATTTATTATTTTAAGGTATTGTTGGCACTCTATTATTTCTCCTTGGAAATATTCTTGTTCTATTCCATCAGTAATTATGTCTAGTATTACATCTTCTTTTGCAATTATTTCACTAATTAAATCAATACGTTTTCTTGTGTTGATGTTATCAATTTTATCAATTATTTCAGAACAGAATATTAAGTCTTCATCAACAATGTCATTTTCTGTTATTTTTTCTAATTTTTCTTTGATATCAATATGTTCAATACTTATGTTTTGAATTGTATTGTTAAGTTTTTCTTGAGCTTCTCTCTTTTTTCTTAACAATTCAACATGATCATAAGATGTACTAGAATCTAACGAAACAATATTATCTTCTTCGTTTTCTTTATTATTTTCTAAGCGTTGTGCTTCTAAAGCTTTCTTTTCTTCTTCTAATCGTTGTGCTTCAGCAGCTTTTCTTAACTCTTCACGTCTAATTTCAGCAAGTCTTTCTTTTTCAAGGCGTTGTGCTTCTTCTAATTCTCTTCTTTCTTGAGCAAAACGTTGCTCAGTTTGTGTCTTATGCTTTTGAAACTCTAGCTTTAATTCTTCGAATTCTTTTCTTTCTAATGCAAGTTGAGCTTCTTCGATTTTTCTTTGTTCTTCTGCACGACGAGTTTCTTCTCTTTTTGCTTCAAGTTGTTTTTTTGCTTCAGAAATTTCATTTCTTGCTTCAACTAAGAATCTGATTTCATCTTCACGTTCTTTAGCAGCTTTTCTTTCAGCTTCCAATTTTCTTTGTTCAGCAGCTCTCCTTTCAGCTTCTATACGTGCTCTCTCTTCTGCTGCTTTTCTTTCGGCTTCTTTTCGTGCTTTCTCTTCTGCTGCCTTTCTTTCAGTTTCTATACGGGCTTTCTCTTCTGCTGCCTTTCTTTCGGCTTCTTTTCGTGCTTTTTCTTCAGCAGCTCTCCTTTCAGCTTCTATACGTGCTTTCTCTTCTGCTGCCTTTCTTTCGGCTTCTTTTCGTGCTTTCTCTTCAGCAGCTCTCCTTTCAGCTTCTATACGTGCTTTCTCTTCTGCTGCCTTTCTTTCGGCTTCTTTTCGTGCTTTCTCTTCAGCAGCTCTCCTTTCAGCTTCTATACGTGCTT
>CAYMGD010000002.1:82359-149206 GCA_964389905.1 uncultured Coprobacillus sp.
GTGCTTTCTCTTCTGCTGCTTTTCTTTCAGCTTCTTTTCGTGCTTTCTCTTCAGCTGCTCTCCTTTCAGCTTCTTTTCGTGCTTTCTCTTCAGCTTCTTTTCTTTCTGCTTCTATACGGGCTTTCTCTTCTGCTGCCTTTCTTTCGGCTTCTTTTCGGGCTTTCTCTTCTGCTGCTTTTCTTTCGGCTTCTATACGAGCTTGTTCTTTATTTTGATTGTTCTTTCTTTCTAATTCTCTTAAAGCTTCTTCATTTGCTTTTCTAATTCTTTCTCTTTCTTGTTTTTGTTCTTCAGGACTTAGATTTTTCTTTTGAGAACTATTATTATTCATTATTCTATTATCAATAGAATTTCTACCTGTCCTATAGTTTTCTTTTCTGCTTTCGTATTTTTGTTTTTCTAAAGCTTTTCTCTTTTCTTCTTCGGCAGCTATACGTTGTGTTTCTAACGCCTTTTTCTTTTCTTCTTCAAGTTTTCTTTCATCTTCTTGTCTTTGTTTTTCTAAGGCTTTTCTCTTTTCTTCTTCGGCAGCTATACGTTGTGCTTCTAACGCCTTTTTCTTTTCTTCCTCAATAATTTGTTTTTGTTCGTCTGTTAATTCAACCTTTTTAGGTTCTCTTCGAGCAGGGAAAGGATTCTTTCCTTTTTCTATCATTTTTTTGATTCTTTGTCTTTCCTTTTCAACTGCTTTTTCAATATTTATCTTTTCACGTTCTTTAAATTTTTCAATTTCTTTTTCAAGTCTTTCTTTAGCTCTTTGTCTTTCAATAAGAACGATTTCTTTTTCTTTTTCTTTTAATTTTTGTCTCTCAATTTCAATAGACTTTTTTTCAGACTCTATGTATTTTATATATTTTTGAAGACTTTCTTTATCTTCGAAATTAACTTTGTTAACAGCTCCGTTTGCCATAGCTTTCCTCCTTAATTTTAAGATTTATAAACTTTTAAAACCACCTATTATAACAATTATAAAAAGAAATATATTTGTTATTAAGCAAATTAATATTAGCAATATTCTAATTATTTTATCAATTTTTAAATATGTGCTAATTTTGTTAGTTGTTTTTTCTAAACTTTCTTTTTCATCATTGAAGTCATTTAAACTTGTATCTAGATTCCATAATCTAACAAGTTCTAAGGCTTCATAATATATTTTTTCTTCTTTTATTCTCTTTAAGTAAAATCTTTTTACTTTCTGATACTCGCTAACAAAACATTTATTTGTTTGTTTAATCTTTATATCAAAACCATCTTGATATCTTTTCTTTTTTCTTGTATATCTTTTTATAATAATTTTATAAATCATATAATATACAAGTATAATTATTATTGAAGCAAAAGATAAAATCAACAATATCTGTAACCAAAGCTTATTTGATAATAATTCATTTAAATTGTTAGATATTTTGTTTATTAATTTATTACTAATTAATTTATTTAATTCTAAATTCCAAAATTTACCTGTAAATATTGTTACTAATAACATATTTAATATAATTAAAATAAACATTAATAAGATATATTTAAACTTTGTTTTTTTTATCTCAACCAATCTAATTTGATTATTTGTTGAAGAGTGTTTTAATTTTAAATTTTTTATTTGTTCTTTGTAATCTTTTTTTTGTTTTCTTAAATATTTCTTTAGAATTTTTATTTTTAATCTTTTGCTTAATTCTTGGTTTCTTATAATACTTCCAACATAGATATTTCTTTTCTTGTAACACAAGCCGAATTCCTCTATTGTATTATAATTATGAACGTCCTCCCCAAAGTTCAAAAAGGGATTTTTCATTGCGTCTTTTTGAGTTTCAGGAACAAAATCTTCTTTATTAAACATTGGAAGTTTTTTGTCAATTTGCTTTTTTGAAATATCTTCATAAAATATTATTTTTTCTGTACTTTTATTTTTCATATTTTTTCCTTTTGATTTAACTACTCTTTTTAATTTTGTTTAGCAGTTTACATTTAGAAAAAATACTACTCTACTCTTTTAAAAAGCATAAAAAGCCAAGATTTCTCTTGACTTTTACTCCATTTCATATATTTGATCTGCGTATGAAGACCATACAGATGATTTAACATACATAGATTTAGCACCTTTTGGAACATATATTTTTACATCAGATGTAAAGTTAAATTTTGTTCCACTAGATATCTTAATTGTATTTGGATTATATGCATAAATGTATAAATTTTCAAGAGAAGTGCATCTATTAAACGCATCACCGCTAATTGACAAATATGATTCAACAGCTTTAATTTCAATTGTTACAGTTGCATATACTTGTGGGTTAGCTTTTAAACTAACTTTTATTTCAGCAGTTCCTGTTGCCTGGGCATATATTTCACCAGTATCAGAATTAACTGTTATATTTGAACTTTCTGAAGACCAAGTAACTATTGACTCATCGCCAGGATATTTTAGTGTTGTTAAAGTGATTATTTCACCTAATAACATATCTCTAGCACCTTGGATTACAAGTGGTTTATCATCGCCACCAACTGATTTTGATTCTTTTTCAGTTTCATCTAATTCATTTTCAGTTTCTCTTAAAATCTTTACTGTTTCTAATCCACGGCATCCAGTAAATGCCATTTCTTTTACTGTATCTACTGTTTGAGGTATTACTAATTCTTCTAACTCATCACATTGGAAAAATGCATATTCACCTATTGTTTTTAAAGTTTTAGGAAGAGAAAGTGTCTTCATCTTACTTGTTTTTGTTGTGAAACAAAGAATTTTATTATATTGATAAAATGCATATTTACCTATTGTTGTTACTTCTTTATTATCGATCATTTCAGGTATTACAACATCTTTTTTATTGCTTATTTGTCTTAGAATAGTAACAGTTTCATCACTATATGAATAATTGTAATCTTCATTTGTATAATATACTGTATCAAGCCAATTTGAATTTGGTTCGTTACCTAATTGTCCATTTGTTAATTCAATTGGATTTGTGAAGAAAATACCTTTATCATTTTGATACATATATAAATCAATTTTTTGAGAACTGCCATTAACTATAGCTTCTACTTCAGCTTTATAGTAAACTTGTTTACCACTTGTTGAAGAAAAGTCGCATTCAATTGTTTTAGTAAACTTTTCGGTTTTTAAACTATAAATACTGTCAAAATAATTAACACTTTTTTCAGTATCATCTTGTTCATCATCAACCTGCTCACCATTGTTTTTGGCTATGAATGAGGTATACTCTTTGGAATCCTTTTCATAGAAGGTTTCAGCTATTTTTTCTAGGTTCTTACCATTTACTCCTTCAACGTATTTATCCCATATTCCTTGGATTTTACCATCCCCACAGCCTATTAAGGCTATAGCAACTAAAATAACTAACAAAAAAGAATAAAATTTTTTATTTTTCATAATGCCTCCAATAAAAACTTATTGTCATCTTATATATTATTATACAATAAAATATGATTAATTGCAACAATTAAATTTGTTTTCACATAGATATTTAAAATATCCCGCTACAGCAATCATAGCTGCATTATCAGTACAGTAAACCATTTTAGGAAATGTTAACTTAATGTTTTCCTTTTCACACGCTTCTCCTAAGCTTTCTCTTAAACCTTTGTTTGCGGCAACGCCACCTGCTACAACAATTTGATTTACCTTATATTCTTTAGCTGCTTTAATAGTTTTATCAGTTAAAACTTTTACAACACTTGTTTGAAAAGATGCTGCTAAGTTAGGAACATCAATTGTTTCGCCTTTCATATGGGCTTGATTAACTAGATTTAAAACTGCCGATTTTAATCCTGATAATGAAAAGTTATAACTATCTTTGTCTATGTATACAAGGGGAAGAGGATATGTTGGCACGCCTTCGTGTGCAAGTTTATCAACTTTTGCTCCTGCTGGATATTCTAAATTCATAACTCTTCCAACCTTATCGTACGCCTCGCCCACTGCATCGTCCAACGTTTCACCTAAAACTTCAAATGAGTAGTGTTCTTTCATATAAACAAGTTCAGTATGTCCTCCTGATACAACTAATGCAAGCATTGGAAAGTTAAAATCATTTTCGATATAATTAGCATATATATGACCAACAATATGGTCAACTTCAACATATTTTAGATGATGAGCTAAAGCAAATGTTTTTGCCGCATTGATTCCTACTAAAAGGGAACCAATTAATCCTGGATGTGATGTCACAGCCACTAAGTCAATATCTTTTGGTTCGACATTTGCTTCTTTTAAAGCTTCACTAAAAACATATGTTATTTTCTTTAAGTGATGTCTGCTTGCAACTTCTGGAACTACTCCACCATATAATTTATGTATATCAATTTGAGTGTATATAACATTCGATAATACTTCTTTGCCATCTCTAACAATACTAACACTAGTCTCATCACAACTAGTTTCAACGCCTAGCACAATCATTTTGCCACCTCGCTTAAGTTCTTGATTAATACTTTAGCATTCTCACCATCACGATAATAATTATTACGCATATGAGAATACTTAAAACCATATTTTTCGTATAAATTTATTGCTTTAACATTGTGTTCTCTAACTTCTAAACTGATGTTAGGAACATTCACGCTTTTAATTAGTTCAATAACAAACTCTAATAGCATACTACCAAACCCATTCCCTTGATATTCTTCAAGAATAAAGAAATTAATAATCTCCGAATGGCTTTCTTCTATCCACGTTCCTATGTACCCCGCAAACTTTTTATTGACTTCTAAAACAAAATAAAAGGCATATGGATTAGCTTTTAGTTCAGTATATAGCATATCTGATCCTAGCGAATCTCCAAATATTTTTGTTTCACCCTTGATAACATCATCAATGTCATCTATTGTCATAGGTCTTATTTCGTATTTCATGAATTGGCCTTTCGTAAATAATTAGGAACTAATTCATGAACATTATCAACTAGTTTTGCTTCACGAATTATTTCGTCTTCATCAAGCTTATATTCTTCGATCTTTTGAGCTTCATATGATAATATCATTTTTTCAGCTTCGACATTTGCTATAAACATATCGTCTTCTAAAACTTCAACATTATTATTCTTTGACGAAAAAATCTTCATATATGAATAATCTTTTTTAGCTTTTGTTATCACAGCAAACTTACCTTCTTCTTTGTAATATCCGCTTCCTAGTAGTGATAAACTACTAATAGTGTAAAGTGGAATGTCCAAAGTATAACTTGCCATCTTTCCAACAACCATGGCAATTCTTAAACCTGTATATGAGCCAGGGCCTTGACCAATGACAATGCGGTCAAAAGAAGCTAGTTCTATTTTGTTTTCGTTTAAACCTTCTTCGATTACTTTCAAAAGATTTTCAGAATGATTGTTATGACTAATCATATCTTTGGCATAAAATACTTTATTATCCATTTGGTCATCATAAAATCTAACAAACAAAAAATCAGTTGCTGTATCTAATATTAATACTTTCATTTATTTCACCTTATAAACTCTCAATTAGTTTTATATATTCTGAAGCATCACTTTCAAGACTTACTACTCTAGTACCATCTACTTCAATAGCAATATTAATATCTAATCTTTCTTCAGGAAGTAGTTTATCTATGTTATTAGCCCATTCAATAACACATACTCCTCCTAAATCAAAATACTCTTCAAGATATTCATCACCAGATTCATTGTTGATACGATAAACATCCATATGATATAAATCTAGTTTGCCTTCGTATGTTTTCATAATAGTAAAAGTTGGACTATTGATTATCCTAGGAATTTCAAGGGCTTTTCCTATGCCTTTAGTCATAGTTGTTTTCCCTGCACCTAAATCGCCTTCCATAGTTATTATCATATTTGGAAAAGCTTTTAGACCTATTTTATATCCTAACTCCACCATATCATCATGAGTTAGTATTTTTATTTGTTTCTTCATTGTTTTGCCTCTTTTTTATAAATTATATCACAATATCATTAGAAAAGAAAGATTATTTTTTATTTATTGATAGATTATTTCTTGTTAATTTTAAGGATTAATTTATATTCATTTTATAAATTAACAAAAGGGCTTTACGCCCTTATATTAATTGTTTAAATAACTCACAATTCCTATTGCAATTGCATTAGCTATTTTCCTTTGATATTCACTATTTTTAAGTAATTGTAGTTCATCTTTATTAGATAGAAATCCTACCTCAACAATACAACCTTGTGTCTTTGTGTTGATAAGCAAATATTTCTCCTTAATTTCTAGTTCTTGTCTACTAGTTCCGATCATTTCTTTTAGAACATTTTGGATGTTTGCAGCTAGCTGTTTATTTTTACTTCCATAATAGAATACTTGTGCCCCTTTAGTGTTGCTATCAGTGTATTCATTAGTATGGATAGAAACAAATAAGTTTGATTTGTTGAGCAGTTCACACCTTTTGTCCAGATCATCTCTTTTATGATTTGTTGAGGATTTATTTGCCAAGTCATAATCGCCAGCTCGCGTTACTTTTACAACATATCCCATTGTTTCTAATTCATCACGAAGAGCAAGAGAAATCTGCAAATTAATATCTTTTTCTTTTGTTCCATCGTATGCTTCACAACCACCATCAATCCCGCCGTGTCCAGGATCAATATAAATTACATCTTCGCTATTTTCCTTGCCTAAACTAGTAATCGTTATCCCACAACAGAAAACTAAAAATATTTCTATCCATTTTATCATATAATCACCTAACATATTATATTAGGTTACCTAATCAGTTATGAAATTACTTTCTAAGTAATGCCATCATATTTTTCTTATATTCTTCTACGCCTTCTTGATTAAAAGGATTTACATCTAATATGTATCCACTAACTCCACAAGAGAACATAAAGAAGTATAATAAATATCCTATGTAATATTCATTAATCTCTTTAATTGATAATTTGATATTAGGAACATTTCCAGAAATATGAGCTTTTATTACACCTTCTGTGGTTTGTTTCTTTATATAAGAAATTCTCTTATCTGATAGATAGTTTAATCCATCAATATTTTGAGATGAATAATTAATAACTGGATCCTTATCAAAATAAGCTTTCTTTTGAGATACCTCAGTTGTTTCAATAACTGTTTCAAAAATGTTTCTTATACCATCTTGCACATATTGGCCTAATGAATGCAAATCAGTTGAATAAACTAAAGATACAGGGAATATTCCTTTATGGTTTTTACCTTCACTTTCCCCAAATAACTGTTTCCACCATTCTCCAAAGTTTTTTGCTTTTGGTTCATAAGTAACTAATGCTTCGATTGTTTTGTTTTCGTTATATAGTATATTTCTTAATGAAGCATATATTAAAGCATCGTTCTCAAAATATGGTAATGTTGAACATTCAATATAACTATTGATAGCGCCATGAACAAATTCTAAAATGTTATATCCTGCAAAAGCTAGTGGGAGAAGACCAACAGCAGTAAATACTGAATATCTTCCTCCTATATCACTAGGAATAAAAAATTCTTGATAACCATTTGCTTGAGCTTCTTCGTGTAAGAGACTATCATTTTTAGATGTAGTTACAAATATTCTTTCATTGTATTTAGCGCCATATTTGCTTTTAAGTAATTCTTTTACTAAACGAAAAGCAATTGCTGGTTCCAATGTTTTTCCTGATTTGGAAACAACATTTACACAGAAATCAACACTTTCTAAATAATTCAATGTTTCTCCGATATATTCAGAAGAAATGTTATTGCCTAAGAATATTATTTTACTTTTTTGATAATAGCCATCTAATAAATCAATAATAGCTCTAGCGCCCAAATATGATCCACCTATGCCAATAACTACTAAATAATCACCATAAGTTTTCATTTTATCTGCTGTTTCATTTATAACATCTAAATCATATTCCGTTATTTTTGTAGGGTAATCTACCCAACCTGTAAAATCATTTCCTTGGCCATCTTTGTTTATTAGGCTATCTTTAGCTTTGATTACGTTCTCTTCATTTAAAGCAATTAGATTTGTAAGTCTATCCTTGTTTAATGATTCATATTGTAATTTAATCTCTTTCATAAAGAGCCTCCGTTATTGATTATTTTTTTCTGGTAAAGTAGGACAAAAAACGTAAATTGCCACACCAAGTCCAACAAGAAATACTATTAGCCCAACCGTATCAAGTCTAAATATCCATAAAAAGACAGATCCTAATACAAGCGTAATAGCACTTATTATTACTTTAGCAAGCAATTTTCCTTTTATATATTTTCCTGAGGTATATTCTCTTATTATCGTTCCCGAACATAATATACCATTAAAACAATAAAAGAAAATCATATAGCGATAAAAAGTTGATTTTTCTAAATTTTCTTCTCTAAAAAATACTAAAACAAGGATGCAAATTAAAGTAATTCCGATAAGACAATATTTATATATTTTCTCGCCAAGCATTCGTCTTTTTTCAAATTCTTCTTGGTTTATTTTATTGTTATCAAGATTATCATTTTTATTCAATATTTTCCACCCCAATAACACCTTCCACTTCAGCAAGTAAAATTGATTCGATACAGTCTTTAATTGTTGAGTCAATGCTTCCACAGCCAACACATGCACCAAGCATACGAATGTAAACAATGCCTTCTTCAAACTTCACAAATTCAGCATCTCCACCATCTCCTTGTAAGTATGGTCTAATGCGATTTAATATATTTTTTATCTTTGTTTCAATTTCAACACTCTTTTGTTTCATTTTTACATCTCCTAATTTCTTCTTATAAATTATACCACATTTTGGATTTATAGTAAATAGAAATAGTTTGCTTATTTGTTTATTATTTTTTTTATTTTTGACTTTTTTCGATATTTCTTATTATTTTAGAATTTATAATTAATAGTATTTGGATATATTAAAAACTCTCCGCAGAGAGTTTTTAAAGGGGTTTTATAAATTATTATATCTTTTAAGAAATTGTTTAGTTTTTTCTTCTTGAGGATTTGAAAAAAGCTCATAAGAAGTATTTGCTTCGATTATCTTCCCTTCACTCATAAAGATAACTTTACTAGCAACATCCCTAGCAAAAGCCATTTCATGAGTAACAACTAACATTGTCACACCACTTTTAGAGAGCATTTTTATAACTTCTAACACTTCACCTACCATTTCAGGATCTAAGGCACTTGTTGGTTCGTCGAATAGTAACACCTTCGGATTCATACACAAAGCTCTGGCGATAGCCACCCTTTGTTTTTGTCCACCAGATAGTTTTTTAGTATCAGCATATACAAAGTCTGCCATACCTACTTTTGATAGATAGTTTATAGCTGTTTCTTCAGCATCTTTTTGATTTTTCTTTAGTACTTTTGTTTGAGAAATAGTACAGTTTTTTAAAACATTCATATTTTCAAACAAATTAAATGATTGAAAAACCATACCAATATCCTTCCTAATATCATTTATATTTATTTCAGTTATATCTTTTCCATTAAATAAAATATTTCCTTCATCAGGTTGTTCTAAAAGATTTAAACATCTTAAGAAAGTTGATTTACCTGAGCCTGATGGTCCAATAATAGCTATAACATCTCCTAAATATACACTTAAATCTATTCCTTTTAGAACTTCCATTTGGTCAAATGTTTTTTTTAGATTTTGTACTTCAATTATTCTTTGTTCATTCATATTTATCTCCTAGTTACAACTTGGCAATGGTTTAGTAACCAAATTCATTTTCTTTTCTATCTTTTGTAATAATTTTGATATACCATATGTTAATGCTAAATAGATAACTGCGGAAATAAATATTCCATCTTGACTAGCACTTTTTTTGTTTATAGCATCTATTACAAAGAATAAGTCCATTACCGATATAACACTTAAAACCGAAGTATCTTTTATATTTATAATAAATTCATTACAAATTGATGGTAATGAGTTTTTTACCCCTTGAGGTAAAATAACATATCGCATAGCTTTTCCTCTTGACATACCTAAGCTTCGAGCCGCTTCCATTTGTCCTTTGTTTAAAGATTCAATACCTCCCCGAAGAACTTCAGTTAGGTAAGCTGTTGTATTTAAAGTTACTGTGATAAAACCAGCAATTTCTACAGATAAAATATTATTTATTGTCTGTTGACTAACACTAAATAAACTAGCAAGAAGTCCTGGAAGGAAATAATAAATGATAATAGCTTGCACCATCATTGGTGTTCCTCTAAATACCGTAACATATATCTTCACAAAACTTTGACCAATTTTTTTGAGGAAAGATACTAATTCATTATCTTGAGGATTTATCTCAAGAGTTCTTAAAGATATAAATAATAAGGCAATTACTAGACCAACTACTGTACCTGCTAAACTTAACCATAATGTTGTAAATATACCATTTAGTATTGATTTATAGTTTTTGAGGCAAATATAAGCTAAACGTAAGTTTAAAGGATCTAAAGATGTTGGTCTATTTTCCATTTGTGTAACAGTAACAAAACTACGTACTATTTCTAAAATAATTGCATCAAATGCTATTACTATACTTATTCCTAATACCAATATATATAGTATTCTTTTGATATCTTTGTATTTTTTTGTAATAAGAAATATAATTTCTAAAATTATTAATAAACTAGATATAGCCATTAAAATTATTCCTGAAATATTTGAGGAAAAGATTCTAATTCCTGATAACGATTTATTATATATCACCAAGCCATAAATGAATATTATACAGGAAAGTAAAAGATATATACAATTTTCATATCTTATTTTTTTACTTAAGATTTTTTTCATTAGTTAGAATTCCTCGCAATAGCTTCTTCCATTAAAGTATTTCTTTCAGTTTCTGTTATGTCATTTAAGATACTATTGATTTGTTCTTGAAGTGTATTTTCATTTTTTCTAATAGCAATAGCCACGCATACATCTTCATCTGAAACGTTAAAACCTTCTTCTAATTTTATATAAGTTAAGTGAGGATTTGTTTGAATTACTCCCTTAGCAACTGGTTCTTCTAAAATTGTTATATCCGCTCTTTTTGAAGTAATACTTGTAATAATTGTTGGAACATCGCCAAGTGGTGTTAAATGATTAACATTAACTAATTGTTCAATTAAATCATCATAAAGAGTTTCTTTTTGACCAATTACATTTGCTCCAGCAAAATCATTTAATGTTTTTCCATTTACGTACTCTGAATCACTAGCCATAACTAAAACATGTGTTGAACGATAATATGATGATGTAAAATCAACATTAGCTCTTCTTTCTTCTGTATCACTCATACCAGCAATAATCGCATCAATTTGCCCTGATTCTAAAGCTGAAGTTAATCCTCCAAAATCAATAGCTTTTATAACAAGTTTTCGATTGAGCTTTTCAGAAATTATCTTAGCAATTTGTACATCATATCCTTCAGCATATAAATTACTATTATATATAGGATAATTTGTATCTGTTTTTACGCTTTCTGTCCAGTTGAATGGAGCATATCCACATTCCATCCCAACAATAAATGTTTCCTCAGTTTCTCCTTCATCACAACCAATCAATAAAACTAAAGCTAGTATTGCTACAAGCATTGATAAAAATTTTTTCATATATAGTCTCCTTTATAAAATATTCTAACAAAAAAAGCGCCATTTAGCGCTCAAAAATAATCAAAAACATACAATTAATTATTAGCGCCTCTACAATAAAATTGTAGGAGTGTTATGACTATTAGTTCATAACCCCACAATAGATAAATGCCTTTATCTATCGTTCGGCGATGGTTACCTTTCCTATGCTTCACAGGATGCCTCCTCAACATAGTACTAATCTGCATCGCTACCTCTATTCTTTTTTTGTTACTGAAATTATATCATTAATAATTTACGTATTCAAGAAAAAAAATAATGAAAACGTATAAACTTGTTTCTCAATTTGTATATATTATTCCATTAGGAACTTCTCCTTCAAGGATAATCATTGCTACAGGAATATGCGTTACAACTTCATAAACTTGATTATTTAAAGGTATTAAAGCTTCAATGTTTACTTTTGCAACAATATTTACTTGAATAAGACTATTATTAATGCCATATTCCTCCACTTTTGATTCGATATCAGTTACATAAGAGCTTATAGGTCTAATCTTTATATTTAGTCCTATTTGAGAATCACCAAATAAAACTTCACTAAAGATTATACCTAATGGTATACTAATTTCATTATATTTGTAATTATTAATATTTGTTGATAACTCTTCATTTACTTCTTTTAAAATCTTATTTATTTCTTTCGTATCTAAATATCCTTCTTTATTCTTAAATATATTATCCAAAGTCATAAGATTTAAAACATTATCATTAATTGCATTAGTTATTGTCTGGCTTGCACTTGTTATTGCCATTTGCCTAACATAAACTTTTACTCTTTCACTAAAATATCCTGAAATAAAAGATACTAATAATATCAATATTACTAATAATAGTATTATTCTTATTTTTAATTTAATTCTTTTTTTCTTCATATTAAATTATATAAATATTTTACTTTAAAATATGTATATAAAATATTATTTTTAAAAGAATATATTTGAGGTGAAAAAATGAAATGTAAAGATGTAATGACGAAAAAACTAATAACGTGTCATAGAGATACTACAATTAAAGAAGTCTCAGAAATAATGAAAAATAATAGCATTGGTTTTGTTCCCGTTGTATACGAAGATACTGATTTTGTTGCTGGATTAATTACCGATAGAGATATAATTACTAGAGTTATAGCTTTAGGAAAAGATATAGAAGAAAAAGTTTCAAGTTTTATGACTGTTGATTATATTTATGCCTTAGAAGATGATGATATATCAATTGCTATTACTAAAATGGCAGATTATCAAATTAAGAGAATAATTGTAACAAATAAACATAAACAAATAACAGGAATTATAAGTCTTAAAGATATAGCTTTAAATAAAGCCACAAATGTATTTTTAAATGATTTATTAAGTGAAATTTGTATTCCTAATCCTCAAGTACACAAACCCCAAGAATTTCTCCGTTGTGAAGATTTTCCTCTATAAGAATATCTTTAATATATAGTAAAAGCTATTATTCCTACCATAATCTCATATGGAAGATATAATAGCTTTTATGTTATTTAGTTAATATTTTTACCATAATTTTATTTTAGGATCTCTATTTTGGTTTTTAGCTGATAACAAATAATCAATGTAAATACCTTCACCAAATAAATACACACTACACCAGCTCAAATATAAAACTTTTCTATTTGGTCTTATTGGTCCATTTCCCATATAGGTTAAATTTTTCTTTAATCTTAAAAATTCTTCGTAATCTTTTGCATTTTCTATTGTAAATACATTTGATAAAGGATAATAGTATTGTTCATCAAGAGCTGTAAATCCTTTTTCTAATTTTTTAGGGTAAACATCATAATCATTAAATACTAATAGTTCAACATCTTTTACTTCTTCTATCGTAGGCACATAGTCAAATAGCTTATTATAGCCTTCAAATTGTGTTAAGCAAAATCCCCATTCATTAATATTTCCAATCTTTTGAAGTACTATATACTTACCATATATACCTTTCTCTTTTGCTTTTTTTGAATGAAACCTATATGCATAATAATCTCCCACATTACCTGGATTAGGTACAAAATCTTCTCTTGGTATTTTCTTTGGCTTACGCAATGGCAATTCTAGTTTTTCTTTTAGCCTTGCTAGTGTCTTTTCCCATTTGTATCCTACTCCATCTTCTTCAAAAACATCTATTCCCCCTTTCTTTTCTATCCAATATAATGCCTTAGCTTTTACTTCTTCTGTTAGTCTTCCATATTTCCTCATTGTATCTGCTAATGCATACCACATCAATGGTTCTTCATCGCTTCCTATATATTCTTTGTTAACTTTCATAAACTCTTCGTACACGTTTTCTTCTTCTACCTTTGAATATAGTACATCTTCATAACTATTTCTTACATCACATGTTGTGTCATTTCCATATAATCCTGAATTCCAGTATCCCATATTTACACTCCTTTACTCTGAATCTGCTAATGAAGACAATAATGATGATAATACTTTAGCCTTTTTTAAAGCTTTATTCCAATTTTTTTTGGCAATCGAATTATTAATATTAATGATGTTAGCAAATGAAAAAATTGTTATCAAACATTGTTCATAAACACGTGCAGTATTCTTAACTAGTCCAGTTAATACAACAATAAAATGCTGCAAATCTTTTAATTTTTTTGTTGCTTTATGTTCATTCATCCTTCGAAACGGATTATTAGTAATTCCCACATAATAAACATCTTTCCCATCGTAAAAAACATATACATTATAAATGGTTGGATCATTATTACTGTTCTTATCTTTCTTGTCTTCATATTTTCTTGTTTTGATATTTTCCTCTACAAGTTCTTTAATTCCTGTTAAATCTCCTTCTATATCATATAATCTCTTTACTACATACATTACGCCAACTATTACAGCTGTTATTTTGATTGCTGAAAGAATAAAATTAAACAAAGTTCTCAAGGCACTTTTAATTATTGCTATTAATCCTTTAAGTGACGCAATAATTCCAGCCAATTCTGTTCCCAAAGCTGTTATTCCTGCTGTACCTAATGTTAAAGCGTAATTGCCATTTGAATCTTCATTATTTATTGGATTATTCTCACAATAATTGAATAAATTATAACTTATTGGCGTTTCAGTTAAACCAAGATATGAGATTTCATCCATTGTTAGAAATCTCCCAATTAATGCATCATAATATCTACTATTTAAATAGTATAATTGTGTTTCATTATCGAAATAATATGATTTATATCTAAATGGATTTTTTGTTCCAATTGCGTTAGTGCTATTATCTATCATTGCAATTAAACAACCGTAGCCATTATAAAAATATTCAACAACGCAATTACCATTCTCATCTAGTATTTGAGTTATATCATTTTGAATATTTTTTACATAATAGTATTTTAAAGATTCACTATCTTTTGTATATTCAAACCCAATAACATTATCATTTTCATCATACATATAACTTGTTGTATAACTTTCACTTCCAGATGCAATCTCTTTTAAAATTTTATTATCATTTAAGATATACAATATGTTTTTTGTTAACCCATTCGTTGTTATATTTTTTCTTGTTCTTATACCGTCTGCATTATAACTATAATTTATTGAAGTATTTTCATATGATATGTTTGAAATTTGATCCATATAATATGTTATATTATAATTTCCTTTTTTTGTTGCCTGACCAACATTATTATAATTATAGTATATTGTTGAGTTACTTCCCTTGGCATAATCTTCTTTAACAACATAGTCTAAAGCATCGACGTTGTTATTAGCATCACCATCAGTTGATGTTTCATAATGATATGTATATTCATAATATAGCATATTATCATCATCTTTGTTATATATCTTATAATTTGTAATATTTCCTCTTGAATCATAATTATATTCATATTTATAATTGTAATGCTTATCTTGAATATATATATCTTGTGAGACTAAATATTTATGAATATTATAAGAGTTAATTTCTTCGTACTTTAAAACATTATTAACATACTTACGATATTTTGTAATATTCCCATTAACATCATATTCATATGTGTATTTGCAAATATCAACCTCAACATCACTAATTTCTTTCTTAATTTCTACTTCTGATATTCTTCCAGTGTATGAAAAATATGTTTTATTATTGTAGTTCAAATCTTCTGTTTCGTATATATATTCTTGAATGATAGAAGTGGTACTATTGTAATTTGATGCAACTTTCATTAAGCCTGCTACACTATGTTCATACGAAACATTTAATTTGTTATAAATTGTTAAACCTTTTAATTCTCCTTCAAGATATTCATAAATTGTAGTACCATTTATATCAGTTTTACTAATTATGTTACCTTCATCATATTCATACGAAATATTGTTTCCATTCGAACATATTACTTCCTTTATATTATCATCTTCATATCGATAATAATAATATATAGGATTGTTTATATCTTCTTTGTAATCAATAATAGTACTAATATTGCCATTACTATCATAAATATTTTCTAATACTAGAATCTTTTCATTTGTATTTAATGCTGTATGATATATTTTTGTAACTAAATCTTTATCATATTCAAATGAAACTGTTCCATAATAATAATTAATTTGTGATACTTCGCTATTATACTTCGTATCATTTTCAGTTTCATTAGAATATTCATAATTAACTATTTCACTTTCATTCACTGATATCGAATCAATATCGCCATAATCATTATAGGAAAAATTATAAGTTAAACCACTTGTTGTTATACTCGATATTTGATTTTTACTATTATATAAATAATTTACAACAACACCATTAGTTACCTTTTTTATTACATTCCCATATCCATCATAAGTATATGTTACTGAATTGACTACTTCACTAGCGTTATTCGTATCAATTTTTTGTATGCTTCTCACTAAACCTGTTAAGTAGTCATAATCATATATATCTTTAATTCCTTTATACTCACTTGTTAGAATATATAATTCATCAGCTGAATATGTCTCTATTGAGTAGTTTGTCAAGGTTCTTGTGACTGTAGCTCCTTTGATCGTTTCTTCTAGTAAATATAATAAATCATCATTTTGATATATATAGTCAACTGTTATTTTTTCCGATATAATTCCATTTATCTTTATTTCTTTTTCTTCCTTAGTTTTTTTATTCGAAGAATCATAAGTATAAAATATTTTTTCTATTGTTGTAGAACTATTATCATTTACTGTTTTTGTTACAGAACTTGTGTTGTTTTTTTCATATACATAAGATACTATTTCTGATTTTTCATCATCACTATAGTTGTATGTATTGACACTTTTGTCATTATTATATGTATATGTTTCTTGTGAATATATAGATAAATCTGATTTGTTTCTAGTAATTATTGATGAAACTAAATTTTCATCTACACAAGAATTATAAAAGTATTCCCATTTATAATCCAGATCTTCTTTAAGAATCACTCTATTTAGATCATCATACGTATAATTATAAGTCTCATATCCATAGTTTTCACACACAACATCTCCAGATGTATTATATGTCACACTATAACTTGTTCCACCATAGTATAAAATCAAATCACTAATTGTAAGATAATTACTAGATGATACATTACATATTTCATAGGTAATATAGTCGAAATCTATATCACTAGAAACTTCATTTATTATATATTCACCATTTCTTTGCAGCGAATCTAAATAATATGTAAATTGACTTATTTCCGTTTCATTATGAAATGATAATTTTATATATGAATTAGATTTTATCAATGTACTTTTTAAGAATGCACCAAAAATAAATTTTGTTCCGTTTGTTCCTGATATATCTATTTTTTCTGTTATAGAGCCTTTTGATAATTTGATACCATTAGTTATTATATTATAACTTGTTGTGCTATTCCATCCATATAAACTATTTTTAAAATCAGAATTTTCTAACAAATTATATTGATACTCTTCGTTTGATAAAAATACATTAATTCTATCAAAATAAGCATAAGCTATGTTTTTGTTTACAAGTGTTATGCGAACTGTTCCACTTTGTGATGCAATAAAAGACATTTTATAATATTCAAAGTTACTACTATTCTTTACTTTTGTTCCTAATGTTTTATTTGCAATTACATTTGCTCCAACAGAAAAAACATCAATATATGCATCATTTGAATTGTTATTTTTTATATATCCACATATATTATAAGTTTTACCCTTTTCAACATTTATGTCTTGATATAACGTTGCATAAGGTTCGTTATAATTAGTACTATAAATGCCTACACATTGAGAATTTGCTTTTGTTTCTCTTGTTAACTGATAAGCTCTAGTATATTCTCCATATGACCATGCCATCATATTTTCATCGTAATACCCATATTCAAACGAAGAATTTTTCAAAGGATTACTAAAAACTTTAATGTCACTACTAGAATATACAATTTTATGAATTAATTCATAATTTGGATTATCTATTACATTATTTTGATTATCTTTAAAAATATTAATGTATTTATAAATTAATATTTTTCCATTATAATCTTTTGTTTTTACTGTATGATGATAGTTGTCAAACCAGTATTCATTAACATTGTATGTCCCGTCATTAACTTTTGTATATTAATTTTCATCATATGTAAATTCCAAATAATTGCCATTAGTGTACTTATTGCTACAGTTTGTTATTTTTTTTACTCTTCCATTCGAATAATACTCAATGCTTTTATAGAAAGCATCGCCTGTATTAACGCTTTCTAGATTATTATCAGCATAAGAAAAATTAACACAATAATTTGTTAACGTATTTGTACTAATGTTTAGCTCTTCTTCCTTTTCTATTTTAATTAATTTATTGTTATTGTAATAGTAATTTATGTTATCAACAAAACAATTATTAATATTTTCATCCGTTCTTTTTCGGCAATGTAATAAAACCAACTTGCCGTCAGAATATGAATAGACAACTTGATTTCCTATGTCATCTGTAATATTACTTATTCTATTGTCATTAAACGTTATCGTTATTATGGGAGTTTTATTTTCTTCATAATCCTCTCTATAATCATATATCTTGCATAACTTCCCTTGTAAGTCAAAGAATTTATATACCTCCGTACATATAGCATATCCGTTATCAAGAATTTCAAATGTTGAAGAATCACCATTTAGTGATACAAACTTATTATTGCGCTTTATATATATTACTTCTTCTCCACTTGCCTTAGTATATTTATAAGTACTTGTATTAATTTGCGATATCGATTCATCATAACAAAGAGAAAAACCTTTTCCATATACACTATCAATATCTCTTTTATTAGAATTATAATAATGGCTTATATCTATTTTTCCATTTTTAAAATCATTATATTTTACAACTAAATTACCACTAAAATGTTCAACATTTAATTTTAATTTATCATTAATATCTATTTTTTCATATGTATAATTTTCTGATATACCATTTGAAACAAAATATCCAAATTTTAAAAGTGGTTCAGGTAATTCCATTCCTCCATCCCCTAATGAATACCTAATCACTTCACCAGTATAATATGAACTTATTTTAAATATAAGTTCCAAACTATCATTATTATAATCATCATATTTAGCTCTATTAAATGAATCTAAAATGTCAAATATTTGAATGGAATTTTCACTTGTAAAGTCTTGAACTCTCGCATTTTTAAGAATAAAAACAGTATCACAACTATATGGAAATTCACTTGAAGCATATACAACATCTTCTAATTTACTTTTACCAGTTGTTGCAGCAAATGTATATGGTAGTGATAAATAAGCGTATTCCAAAACATTATTTCTTATATATTGTGCATATATACTATCTAATGATAGTTTTAAATATCCATCTATTGATGTGCTTGCATTATTTAGATATCCAATTGTTACAATACCACTTGATGTTTGATTAACTGTATTAGTTGTATTATCTACTAACGACATAGTAAACATTGAATCCATTACAATTGTATTACTTAAATTAATTTCTGGATCAATAGTAACAGGATAAGTTGCATTTTGTAAATATTCAGCATTAGGAGTTATTTTTATTTTATATTCGTTTTCATTTCGACATATATCTAATTCAATATCGCTTGATGAAACTCCTAAACTATCTATCATTACATATTCGTTAAAAACATATAATACCTCGTACTTTCCATTTTTAGAATCTATTTCATAAAAATATAATTTTCCATTTTTTTCTGAAATTTCTAATTCTGTTTCAATAATCATTGATATACTAAATTTATCTTTATATCTATCATCATATTCCTTGAGAATAATATTTTCTTTTATAATGTCACCTGTCATCTCGTAACTGACATCAATACCATCATAAATGTTTGAATAAACACATTTAGATGAAATTTTACTATAATTTGTTACATTTCTCACGGATGTTTCGCCATTTTCATAACTTATTTTTATAGGGAACTTTTCAATGGCATTATGACTTAATAAAATAGAAGAATCATTTGTTAGAATATTTGGAAAATCAATATTGAATATATTTTCTCTAATATTACCGTCTATTATCCAGTTATTAATTTCTTCTAATATCCCATTTTTTAAGTAATGAATGTTATTACCATAAAAAAACACTTCTTCTATGCCATCGTTACGTAAAAATGTTTTACTATTTTTCGTTCTTCTATCCTTAATTTCATCCAACAAACCAATATTGTCCAAAGTACTTTCATCATTTATTTCTACATTATTTATTTCAATGTTTTCGGCACTTACTATAAATGAAAAGTTAATACATGAAAAAATTGTGGCAATTACTAAAATTAAAGATATTATTTTTTTATATTTTTTTACCACTTCATCTATATACTTTCCAGCATTTTTTTCTATTCTCCTAATTTTATTCTTTATTTTTTTCACGTTATTATTTCCTTTCTTTTAAATATTCCGTTTGTATTGATTTAATTGCTATAAAAAAGCAATTATTTATTATCAAGGGCTTTTGTAAGATTTTTAAAGTTGTCTATTTGCTCATTACAATCATAAATCATCCTGTTTCTTATTAATGATTTTTATAAATACATTATAAAATGAAGGCTTTCGCATAGCAAATATTTAGAATATCTATAACTAGACATTCTCAACATTGACATAACATTTTTATGTTATTTAGTTAATATTTTTACCATAATTTTATTTTAGGATCTCTATTTTGGTTTTGCTCTATAAAAACAAATTCAATATAAAGACTTTCGTATAACAAACAATTAATGCAATAATTTGAATATAAAACTTTTCTATTTGGTCTTACTGGTCCATTTCCCATATAGGTTAAATTTTTCTTTAATCTTAAAAATTCTTCGTATTCTTTAACATTTTCTATTGAGAATGCGTCTGATAAAGGATAATAGTATTGTTCATCAAAAGATGTGAATCCTTTTTCTAATTTTTTAGGGTAATCACCATCATCAGTAAATACTAATAGTTCAACATCTTTAACTTCTTCTATCGTAGGCACATAGTCAAATAGCTTATTATAGCCTTCATATTGTGTTAAATAAATTCCTCTTTTGCTAATATTTCCAATCTTTTGAAATACTATATACTTACCATATATACCTTGCTCTTTTGCTTTTTTTGAATGAAACCTATATGCATAATAATCTCCCACATTACCTGGATTAGGTACAAAATCTTCTCTTGGTATTTTCTTTGGCTTACGCAATGGCAATTCTAGTTTTTCTTTTAGCCTTGCTAGTGTCTTTTCCCATTTGTATCCTACTCCATCTTCTTCAAAAACATCTATTCCCCCTTTCTTTTCTATCCAATATAATGCCTTAGCTTTTACTTCTTCTGTTAGTCTTCCATATTTCCTCATTGTATCTGCTAATGCATACCACATCAATGGTTCTTCATCGCTTCCTATATATTCTTTGTTAACTTTCATAAACTCTTCGTACACGTTTTCTTCTTCTACCTTTGAATATAGTACATCTTCATAACTATTTCTTACATCACATGTTGTGTCATTTCCATATAATCCTGAATTCCAGTATCCCATATTTACACTCCTTTTTAATTATTATACATTATATATATATCCTTGTCAAACGTTTTCATAAATTAATATACCTTACTAGAGCCTTTTGCGAAAAGAAAATATATATACATTTTTAAAAATAATATAAATAATTATATTTGTTTTTTACTTTTTAAAAAATATCCCACAACTTAATTTAAAAGCAATTTATTAGGCAAATAATTTTGTAAAATTTGCTCCAAATAATTGTAAATAATAACATTTTCTGGAGCAAATTTAAAAAATACTTTTATTTGCTTAAACAAAGTGCTATAATCTTATTAAAGGTGATAAAACGTGATAATTACAACTCAGCAGCTAAAAGAGAAATATGCTCATCTATCCGATCCAATTGGTAAAATTTCACGTGACATAAAAAGTAAGAAAATATTTCCTTTGGTTAAAGGTGTTTATGAAACTGATGCAAATGTGAATGGTTCGAGGATTGCCCAATTTATTTATGGACCTTCGTATTTATCTTTTGAATATGTGTTATGCACATATGGTTTAATACCTGAAACTATTTTTAATACTTTTACATGTGCCACGTTTAATAAGAGAAAGATTAAATCCTATACGAATTATTTTGGTACTTTTATCTATAGAGATGTTCCTAAGGAAGTTTTTAATTTTGGTGTACAAGTTTTTATAGATGGACAATATTCATATCAAGTAGCAACTACGGAAAAGGCACTTTGTGATAAACTTTATACTTTATCACCAGTTAAAAATACTAATGAACTTATTAAACTCTTATTTGAAGATTTAAGAATTGACGAAGATGCATTTTATAGTTTAAATAAGGAAGATATATTAAAAATTGCCCCATTATACCATTCGAAAAATCTAAATTTATTAGTAAAATTTATATGTGGAGAGAAATAATATGCAAAAAGTTTTAATTCAAATGTTGTCGAAATATCAAATTAAGAATATCGAAGATAAGAAAAATGCTATAAAGGAAATTGTTCAAGAAATAGTTTTGTGCGGTCTTTCACGTGGAGGTTTTTTTAAAGAAGCTGCTTTTTATGGAGGAACAGCGCTTAGGATTTTTTATGGACTTGATAGATTTAGCGAAGATTTAGATTTTTCACTTATTTCACAAAATCCTGATTTTGATTTAACTAAATATTTTTCTTATATTGAAAATGAAACTAAATCGTTAGGGTTGAATTTTAAGGTAACTGAAAAAGAAAAAGCAATTGATTCTAACATTAAATCAGCATTTTTGAAAGGAAATACCAAAGAACACATTTTAACATTTTATGAAGATGCAAATGACTTGAATTTTATAAACAAAGATGAAATTATTAAAATTAAATTTGAAATTGATGTTAATCCCCCTAGTGGTGCAACATATGAAACTAAATTTAACTTACTACCTTCACCATATCAAGTAAGGCTTTATGATGTGTCATCACTTTTTGCTGGTAAAATTCATGCATGCTTATGCAGAAATTGGAAAACAAGAGTAAAAGGTAGAGATTTCTATGATTATGTATTTTTCTTATCAATGGGTGCTAAGGTAAATCTTTTAAATTTAAAAGCTAGGCTTGTTCAATCTAAATATATTACAGAAAATTATGATCTTACAACTGACAATTTGAAAATATTATTGAATGAACGATTTTCTAATGTCAACTTTCAACAAGCGCGGGAAGATGTACTTCCTTTTGTTAAGGATAAATCTAAACTAGATTTGTGGGGCAAAGATTTTTTTATAGAAATTACTAAAAATTTGCACTAATTTGCTATTATACGAGGAGAAATACCAAATTATTTAATTCAAACTATATAATTTTATTATAGATATTGCCGAATAATCTAAAGTAAATTGTTTAAAACATTATATCACTATTCAAAAGAATAAAAACCTAAAAGATATCGAATAAAGATACTGTGATTTTTATCAAACAATAAAATTTATTAAAAAGAAATAGACTACTATATAACCTAAATATAGATTATTTAATAGCCTATTTTTTTGAGTAAAACTATAGCCATTGCTTCGGCTCCTTCTTCTTTGCCGATATATCCTAAAGTTTCTCCCCTTGTAGCTTTTATATTAACTTTTTGTTCTATTATGTTTAGAATGCTTGCTATGTTTTTACGCATTTGAGGAATATATTTCAAAAGATGTGGTCTCTCAATTATTACTGTTGAATCAATATTTTCTACTTCATACCCTTCTTTATCCATCATTTCTTTTGCTTTTTGAAGGAAAAAGCTTGAGGATATGTTTTTGTATTTCATATCATTATCAGGAAAATGAGTCCCTAAATCGCCTAAACCTAATGCACCGATAATTGCTTCTGTTATCGCATGTAATAGTATATCTCCATCAGAATGGGCTTCAAATCCTTTGTCATGAGGTATTTCTATAGTCCCAATGATTAGTTTTCGTCCTGGTATTAATTTATGAATATCACGTGACTCTCCTATTCGAAGCATCTCTTTTGTCCTTTCTTTAAGATATAATTGTATCAATGAAACATCTTCTAAAGTTGTTAGTTTGATATTTTTTTTATCTCCTTTGATAATTTTTGGTAATATTCTTTCATATTTTTCAATAGCCATTAAATCATCAGTAATATTATCATCTTTTTTTATTTTAGTTAAAGCATTCTTTAAAACTTGTGTTTTCGCTCCTTGTGGCGTTTGCATACAATATAAATGACTTCTATCAATTGTCTCTACCTTTTCGCCTTCCATATAGTTTTTAACTGTATCAGTAATAGGTAAACCAGGGGCTACTGCTTTAGAAAAGGCTAGTTCATTCTTGATACTTTGTATTAGATTAATGTCAATAACAGGTCTTGCACCATCATGAACTAATACATTTTCTTCTGTTACATACTTTAATCCTTCTTTAACACTTAGGTATCTTTCATTTCCCCCTTGACACAATATAATCTTAACATTAGATTCTGTCAAATAGCTTTCAAGAAATTCTTTATCATCTTTATTGTATACTAATATAACTTTCTTACAATCATCATCATTTAAAAATACTTCTAATGAATATTTAAAGACAGGTTTATTATATATTCTATAATAAACCTTATTTATTTCTGAAGCAAATCTTTCGCCTTTGCCAGCTAGAAGTATAATTGCATCATATTTCATATTATTCATCTTCATGTAAGAAACTATTATCTAAATCAATCTTATATTTTTCAAATGAATATTCTTCATCATCAGGAAGTTCATCTTTAGGAACAGAATATATACTATAATCTTTTCCATATTCATCATTATTTACTAAAGCTGAAGCTCTGAATAATGCTTTCATATAATCCTTCTTCGTTTTCATTTGGTTGTCGTAATATGCTACTGCTAAACGATTAGATATAGCAATAAGATTATCGCCAAATGATAATTCATACTTATGAAGAATTGATTTATCAGCAAAAATATCATTAACGATTGAATCCATTCGTTTAGTATCCTTTATGATAACAACATATTCAAATTCATTTAGTTTGATGATAACATCATCACCATTTAATAGTTCTTTTCTAATATTCTTAAAGTATTGTTTTATTATATCTTTTAAAATATTTTTAGAATAAACTTCTTCATCTAAAAGAGATTTTAAAGATACTAATACACCTCCAAATGGTATTTCTTTAGCAATTAAATCACTTATAACACCATTTAGTTCATTATATTCAAGATAAACATCTTCTTCTATCATTTCAATATTAGTAAGCATAGAAGTAACTTTATCATTTTCAAAATGTTTTACTTCTTCAAACATCATTAGCCCTTGACTTGTTACTAAACGATATTGCACACTCATATCATTAGTTAGCTCATTAGCTATTTTATTAAAATTATCAATATCTTCTTCATAAACATATTTTTTTAAACTAGAATATGTCATTCTCTTTTCTTTTGAGGAAAGAACAGTTTGCATTTTTCGATTTAGATTAAAATTAGTTTCTTTACTTAAGCCTTGATAAAAGGCACATGGTGAATCTAATTCATTCATTACTTTAAATATAGTTGTTTGTTCGCTTGATGTTTTATCTAAACCTGCTAAACCATATCCGATTATTTCTCCTTCGTTTAGAACAGGGATTTTTCGGAACGTGAGTTCAAAAGATTCATCTTCGAACTCAAAGATGAAGTTTAAACTTCCTTCTTTTGTTTTTAAAACTTCTAAGAATGCTTTATAAGAAATACATTCGTTTTCAAAAATAATATTTTTTAAACATTTTGTCCATTTGCTTTTCTTATTTAAAGCATTGATTGCTTCAAAAAAGTCATCATTTAAGCCAATTAAATTGCCTTTTTTGTCTAAACTTCCATATAGCGTACTTCCTAAACTTCTAGATATGTTTTTATATATCTTTAAATATGATATTATTTCAAAGATATAAATAGTAATTAGAATAATATCAACAGCTACAAAGAGAGCTCCAAACATATAAGCATAAATATTTGCAAATTGTAAAAACATATATCCTCCTATTCTGTTCCGAGGTTATCACTTAGGATATTAGCAACTCTTCCAATTGTTAACTCTAAATCGATTTTACCTCCGACAGCAATTGAAATGTTTCCTGTTTCCTCCGAAACGATAATTGTTATTGCATCAAATCTTTCACTCACTCCTAGAGCGGCACGATGTCTTGTACCTAAATTTTTAGGAACTTCATAATTGTCGCTTAGAGTGTAATATGCACCAGCACAAACTATTTTATTATTACGAATAATTACTCCTCCATCATGGCAAGCTGTGCCAGGAGTAAAGATTGTTGTTAGTATTTCTTGAGTAATGTCCGCATTTATTATAATAGCATTATTAATGATTGCTTCTAAACTGTCTTTTCTTTCAAAAGTTATCAAAGCTCCAATTTTTCTTTTTGATAAGTATTCAATTGTTGAGCAAATTGTGGAAATGGTAACTTCTTTTTCTCTTTTTGACTTGTAAATAGTATCACCAATTCCTTTGTTCTTTTTGCCTTCAAAGAAAGTTTTAATTTCACTTGAGTAGATGATTATATATAAACCAATTGCCCAATTAGCAATATATTTAATAAATCCTTCTAATATTTTCATTTCAAATATTAATGAAACGAAATATAGTACTATTAATGCTAGCGCAACAACTATTAATCTTGATATTTTAATTTTTTGTCTCAACTCAAAAGTCATTAAACCAATTAAGAACAAAACAATAACAATATCAATAATAAGCACTACTACTCCAGCACCATTTTCACCTAGATAATTGTTTTCAAAAAATTGTTTTATAACGTCCATTTGTATTCCTCACAATCCATAATTGTTGAAATTTTTTCTAATCTCTTTTCGTCAACCTTTTGTTTAGACAAAAAGTATCTAATCACTTCTTCATCTTGTTCGTCAATAGCATAATCAATAGGAAGATTATCTATTTCATCTAAAAGGTTTAGATCTGCACCTTCTTCCACAAGATATTTTACCATTTTTAGATTTCCACAGATAACAGCTAAGTGTAAAGGTGTTTGTTCGAGCTCCCTAGGGCAATTGATGTCAGCTCCGTAGTCAAGAAGCAACTTCACTAGTTTTACGTTCCCCTTACTCACCGCTTTGTGTAGAGGAGCATCCCAGTTATCATTAGCTAAATTCACTTTTACACCAAGTTTTAAAAAGAAAGATAATAGTTTTTCACTTTCCAAACTTACAGCTAAATGTAAAAGTGTATTTCCCCCATTTCCCTGAGTGCTTACATCTACTCCTTCACTAATTAATTTATTAATCCTTTGCTGCAGCAAAGCATATTTTTTAGTATTTGCTTTGACTAAGCCCATATACTCATTTATTAGTTTACGATTACCTTTAGCCATCTATTTCCTCACACAAATCTTTTACAAATTTATATGGACCTTGAATTAAATCAATCATCGTTTTAATAATAAGTTTATGTCCTTTTTCTGAATATATTTCTTTTAAGAAACGATAATTATTGAGAACACCTGAAACAAAGCCATTACTATAAAGGATAATAACAGATACTATTTCATCACTATCTTTCTTCTTAATAGTTAGGTTAATACCATTCGAAGGAAAATATACCTCATAACCTTTTTTCTTTAACATTTCAGAAATTAGTGTTGAAATATTATCGCTTGTGTCTTTTAAGAATACTACTTCATTTTCTAACATTTCTTTAATTTTATCAAAGAAAGAAAAACTCATTTCTTCGGATAATAAGTCATGTTCATCAAATACAATCAATCCTTTTTTCGAAGTAATTACTCTTTCTAAGTAATTGTTAGTTATTATCGGTGAATTTTCTTTATAATAATCTTCAAATCTAATTATATCATAATCACTATGAATATAATTGCTCTTTTCTAATTCGATAATATTTAAACCTTCATTTAAGAATCTTATTATCTCATCACGATCAACTTTTTTGTGATAAAAATATTTTGCAATCTTTTCGTACGCATCATATTGCATATCAGGATATTTAACATAATAATTAATTTTTACGTCTTTATTATCAAGATATAGCTTATATATAGTTTCTTCAATATTCTCGTTAACTACTATGATTCCTTTATTAGCATTATAATCATTTAAATATGGTGATTTAGTGTGTACCATATTATAGGTAAGCTTTCTTGGACCTAAAACAAGGCGACTGCGGAACATATCTGTATTCTTATTCGTTACAATTGAGATAAGGTTTTGATTAACCACTTTATTTGTCTGATAATCCCCGCAAACAATAACTTGATTGCCACGAAATACGTTTTCAAGTTTTCCATCAGTTATTAAATGAGCATCATCGATGACTAATAAATCAAAATTCTTTCCTTTAAGCTCTTCTTCAGCAAGATTAATTGGTGAGATAACTACCTTAGCTTTATTAATTGTCATCCTTCCACTTTTAATTTGATTTGGATAGTTTTGACGTATTTTCTGAATAATATTATTTCCATATAATTTACATAACTTATTTTCTATTTCAATTGTTTCTTTCATAACCTCAATATATTTATTTGTATCTTGTAATATCTCATTTTGTTTTATATCTTGTTTAATGACTTTTTTAAAATACATATATGAAAACATATCAACAAGATTATACACCTTATCTTTGGTCACAATATACTCAATTAGTTTATGCAAATTATATTCGTATAACACTTTTAATCCTTTAGTTATCTTAAGGTAATCCGTAAGTTCTTCTTTACTTTCAATTAAACTATTTAAATATTCAATATTTTGTTCAATATTACTAAAATAGTAACGACTGACACTATCTTTGAATTTTAAACTATATGAATGTAAATGACCGCCTATAACACTCACTAAAGAACTCATACTATCGGCTAATATTTTTATCTTTACGTAATCATTTAAAGCATTTATTCCTTCTTTTGGAGAAACAAATATTACCATAAATGATTCATATTCTTTAATTATTTTAATGATATTCTTATAATCTGTTGTTTCACCTTCGTACAAGAACTCGTACAAACGCATAAATTCTTCGTTAGTTCGAAGGTCATTAACTACATTATCAAAATCATTCTGAATATTCTTGATATTATAGTATTCAGAAACTAAGATATATTCTTCTTTATTATTAACTTTTGAAGCTAATAATCTCTTTTGTGACTCATTAAGATCTCTTATATACTTAATATATTTTTCTAATTCATCAACCTTTGAAGAAATTTTATCATCAAATTTAAAACCAAATGCTTGATATTTATTTACTTCTTCTTTTAGTTTTTGGTATAAATCAACATATTTTAAGAAAGCATTATCAATTGGTTTACGATTGTTTTTGTTAATAGATAAAATAAAATCAATTATTTTCTTTCTATTACCATGGTTCATAATATTAGAATAATACTTTTTCAAATCTCTTATTGTTTCAATAACTTCTTTATGATTGTCAGAAGAACTATCTCCCATTTCCACGTAATCTTTTTCAAGTTTACCTACTTTCTTTTCTAATTGCTTATAATTAGCAACAGTTTGGTTATTAGTATTGTTCTTTAACCATTTACGAAGCTTGGGAAAACTTATAAAAGCATTAGCAATTTCAGTTTTAAGTGAAGCAATTGATGCATGAATTTCCTCAAGTTTAGAAAGAGTTTGTCCATCTTTGTTATTCATTATCATTGCTAATAATTTACCTGATATATTATGCTTTAAATATAAATCAGTCAAACTATTAATATCATTGATAGATATATCTTTTTCAAAGAAATTCCAATCCATTATTTTTGATATTTCTTCAATATTTTCTTTAAATATGGCAAGAAAAGCTTCAGTTTTGTTTGCTTCATCAACTAAAGCAGGTAAGTTTCTTATAATATTATCAATTGTTTCTCCATCATCAGCTGCAAAGAAATCATTATAAAGAGCAAACATTTCTTGATTGAAATCTAGAAGATTTAAATTTAGATATTTTGTGCTCAAATCGTATTCTAAGTTTTGATAATCTTCAATGCGTTTTTGAAGTGTTGCTTGCATTTCTTTTGCCTCAACAAAAACCGAATAATCACTTAACCACTTAAGAGGAATATTGTTTAATTCTAACTCTTCTATTGGTTCTAGAACTCTTTTTACTCCTGAAAAGCTTGTTATTTTCTTCACACCAAATTGTTCTAGTAAATATACTTTTTCTTTTAGTTTCTTTAAGCCATCATTTAATTGTAAAACAATGCTTAATACTTCTGAGGCTTGTTTGATATTATTTATATAAGGAATTTCATTCCACACACTATCCTTAAAACTCTCAATGTTTTGACTATTTTCTTCGATTTGGTGTAGTGCTTCACATATTTTTAAATATTCATTCTTGTATAAGAAATCTAAATTATCAAAATCTGAATAATCTATTTTTTCAACTTTATCATATTTTTTGATAAGAAATAATTTTTCAATTGCTTCAACAAGTTTAAAGTCATAAACCATTTTACTCATTTCTTTTTCATAAGCATACAGATAAGAATAATTATCATTAAGTTTTTGTGTTAAGTTTTTGATATCTTCTTCACGTGATATACCTATTTCTTTAATAGGCTTTATGCTTTCATAAAGTGAATGTAAATCATAATAATAATTACTTAAGCCAACATTACATAAAAAGTCTTTTACATCTTTGATTGTTTCTAAAGAATTTGTTAGATATAAAACCTTTTGTTTTTTGCTTAGAGCGTTAACTAATATATTTTCTAAAACTGTTGTTTTACCAGTACCATTAAATCCTGTAAAAGTAATATTAGCTCCATTATATGCACGTAAAACAATATCTTTTTGTTCACGAGTTAAAATGCGTGAGTAAAAGATGTTTCGTGGTTTTACATTTATGTTTTCACGATTATCTTCGTCGAATCTCTTTTTGTTATAGAAAATTATTTCTTCTCTTTTTTTCTCAACGAAAGTCAAATAACTATCAAGCCTTAATATGCCTTCTTCAGCCTTTTCAAACATATGTGTAATTCTATCTAAAGCATATATATCAATTAATGGTTCAGTTTGAGTTATTTGCAATTTATTACGAATTTTCTCGTTGCTTTCAAAAATATTAGCTAAAGCAGGATTTTCAAATGGTCGCGAAATCATTCGAACATATGTTTTATTATTTTCATAGAACATAGTAATAGGTATTAAAATAATAGGAACAAATTTATCTTTCTTTTCATAATCACGATAGTAGCATAAACCATATGTGATGACTAGTTGCATTAATGTATTACCTTCCGAATATTTTCTAAAGAAATAGTATGGTAAGTTTTCTTTAATTACTTCATCATCACTATGACCATGTCCCAAACCTTTATTTTGAATTGGAAGATATGATACTTGATTCATCTCAACAACTTCACCATTAAGAAGTTTACGAATAATATCGATATCAATTATTCCTAGTTCTAGGTAATAATCTTTTTCAAATATATTATTTAGATGAGCAGAATTAATAACTTTATATTTTGTTTTATTATTTTTGTTCATTTTGACCTCTGTTTTGTTCTATGTCTTCTAAAGGGAATAATCCTATTATTCTAATTATAACATATTTATAGTTTTTTGTTAATAATCTTTGATTTATTTTTTTATAGTTTTTAACCTTCTTAACACATTTTAAAAATTAGTTATTATTATTTTTCTTAATATCCTATTTTTTTATCATTATTCTTACCAAGAATAAATATAGCATTTCGAAAAGATATCTTTCTTCCCTTACTATCATAAGCTATTCCACTAGTTATAATATTTTGTATTTTCCTTTGGTTTATAAATTGAGCATTATCATAATTTTCTATCACAATTATACTAATTGGATTTTTTAATACTTCACTTAACAAAAAATTATATGAATAATCATCTAAAAATTCTAAATCGATATTGATTAAACTTTCCTCGTTTAGTCCAAATCTTTGATATATCTCTTTTATAATTTCTTCTTTTTCTTCGTTTACTTTAAATAAAGCTATTATTTTTTTCTCTTTACTTATGTTAATAAAATCTTTATAAATATTATTTACATCACAAGTTATTTTATTATTTGTTTTATAACTACTTTTCCTTTTGATACCTATATTTTCTAAAACTATTCTTTTTATATCTTCTTCTTTAATATTTTCTTTATGATTACTTTTTATTAAGGCGCCTACTTCATCTAAAATATCTATTGCCTTATCAGGAAACTTTCGATTAGGAAAAAATCTTGCATAAGAAATTATTTTATCTATTATCTCTTCTGTATATTTTATATTATAGTATTTTTCATACCCTTCTTTAATACCTTGTAAAATGATTTTGGTTTCTTCGGTGTTTGGTTCAGGAATGAAAATTGTTTGAAACCTTCTAGCAAATGCTTTATCCCTTTCGATGTATTCGTAGTACTCTTCTGTTGTGGTTGCACCGATACATTTTATTCCACTTCTTGAAAGAATTGGTTTAAGCATATTCCCAATGCTTAAAGTATCTTCACTTCTAGAAGAACTAGTAACCATATGAATTTCATCGATAAAAAGAATTGCTTTTTTTTCTTTTATTTCATCGATAACTTCATTAACTCTTTCCTCTAAATCGCCGCGATATCTTGTTCCTGCTATTAGCGAACCAATTTCTAGACGGTATATGGTTTCATCTCTTCCCTCTTTTATGAACTTTTCCGCAACCCCTTCAACTAAGGCACTTTTGCCGACACCAGCACTACCGATTAACATACAATTGTTCTTTTGTTTTTTACTTAATATCCTAACAACTTTATCAATATATTCTGTTCTTCCAATAAAAGGATTAACTTTTTTGTTCTTCACTTCTTGCGTTAAATTAATCAAATAATTATTTTCAGTAAACTCTAAATATTCATCAACAGTTATTAACATTAAACTTGTATTAATGCTAAATGATTCTAATATGTCTATTGCATTGTTATCTCCATCTTTTAGTAAAGCATATAAAATATGTTCATCTGTTATTGCTTCTTCATTATCTTTATTAGCAATTTCCATAGCTTCTTCTAGAATTAAGTTAAACTTCTCATCTGCTGTTATTTCATTTTGAGAAATATATTTTTTTACTTCTTGAAACTTAAGTTTACACAAACAATTAAGCAATGAATCTTCTTTTCTTAATAGCAATAATAAAAGTTGTTCTGTACCACCTTTACCAAAGACTATTTTTTCTTCTTTTTCGTATCTTTTTATCTCTTCTTGCAACTGTTTTTCAATTATATATTCCATAGTTTTCCTCAACTTTCCTCACTAATAAATATATGAAAGAAGAAAATAAGTTTTACCTCTATTTTTAAGTTAAGAAGAAACAAAAAGAAAAAAGAAGTTATATATTTCATTATAATATTGACTAAATACAAATTTTTTGATAAAATTTTTATAAGAGGAATAAAAAATGAATGTATACGATTTAAGTTTTAAGGAGTTTACTGAATATGTAAAAACAATTAAATATGGCTATGTTGATTTAAATAATAATAAGCACTATGACATATTTACAAATCCAATTAATGATTATTGCCTTCAAAAACCTGAAGAGTTAATTGAAAATAATATGGGATTATCATTTGATATTATTGAACTATATCGTAGTTATCTTACAAAACACAATATTTATTTTGAATCATATTATCTTGAATATGAAGACAAAGATATTCTTGAAACACATGCTTTCATAATCGAAAAAAGGGCAAATAATTTATGGTATGAATGCATAGATAACTCTTGGGTAAATGATATTCATCCTAAAGGATTCCGGGATAAAGACCTTCTCATTAAATCAATTTACGAATGGTTTCAAAATTACGTTGAAAGTGAACATCCTAACATCAACAAAACAAAGTTTTACATGAATAGATATGACACACCTCAAGATGTTTTTGACCACAAAAAAAGTCTTCACGATTTATGCAAAGACCGTAATTATTTACAAACTCATCGAACTGAGTTTAGTGGTATGGCAATTGTTTTCTGCAAAGGAAAAGTACTTGTTCTTGAAACAAAACACAATGAATATGTCTTTCCTAAAGGACACATTGAGAGTGGCGAAAACTCTAAAGACGCTTCCATAAGAGAGTGTTTCGAGGAAAGTGGAATATCTATTATCGATGGCAAGTACTTCGGAAAATGTGGAGAATACTCTTATACCTTTTCCGCAGGTCACCTTAAAATAACTAATGATGATTACTTCAAAACATTTGGGGTAAATAGTATTACTAAAAATATCTATGTTCATGTTTTTGAAATTGATGACTTTCAAAAATTTAATCTTGAATCTATTTTTATAAAAGGCATATGGATAGATATTGATAAAATTAATCAAACAATTACTCATGATAATACAAAGGATGTATTTAATAAAGCATTAACTTTATATAAAACTAAGAATTTAATAATTTAAGGGCCAAACAGCCCTTTTTATTTACGAATGATATATTCATTATATTTGTTTTGTATCTCTTTATTTGCTTTGCAGGAAACAATAATTTCTGCATCTGTATAGTCAGTTTTATCGATTAAACACTTATCTTTAATTTTGTAATAGATATTTTCTTTACCATATGGTATAGCAAATGATACTTCTTGATATTCACTATATATTCTCTTAAATATGTTTTTAAGGAGTTCATCAACATTTTTTCCTTGTAATGCACTTATCCTAACTACTTCTGTATAATCTTTAGGAATATATATATAATTATCTATTTTATCAATTTTATTAAAAGCATAAATAATAGGTATATCTTTTACATCTAGTTCTTGTAATACTTTTTCAGTTGCTTCGATTTGCTTTAGATATTTTGGATTAGAAATATCAACAACATGAACTATTAAATCACATTCCTTTATTTCTTCTAGTGTAGATTTAAATGCCTCTACAAGGTTGTGAGGAAGTTTTTCGATAAATCCTACTGTATCTGTTAGGACAAAATTTCCTTCCTTGTAATTTATTTTTCTAGAAGATGTTTCTAATGTTGCAAATAACATATCTTTTTGAAAAACCATTTTTTCTTCTTTAGAACAAGTCATTTCTAGTATTTTATTCATTAAAGTTGATTTTCCAGAGTTGGTATATCCAACTAAACAAACCGATGAAACATCATTTTTGTTTCTTTGTTTTCTTTGAACTCTTCTCACTTTTTCTAGTTCTTTCAATTCTTTTCTTAAAGCAGCGATTTTATCATTGTTAATACGTCTATCAAGCTCTAATTTGGTTTCTCCCGCACCACGACCATGAGCAAATCCTCCACCTGCTCCTCGCTGCCTTGAAAGACCTTTTCTCATACCTTGTAATCTTGGTAATAAATAGGATAAAGATGCTATTTCAACCTGAATTATTGCTTCTTTAGTTTTTGCTCTTCTTTTGAATATTTCTAAAATTAGATAAGTTCTATCAAAAACAGAAATATCTAATCTGTCTGAAACTGTTGAAATTTGTAGTGGTGTTAGTTCGTCATTGCAAATTACAACATCAGCTTCTTCAGCATCGATATACATTTTTAGTTCTTCTATTTTTCCACTTCCAACATATGTCAAAGGATTAAAAGACGGTAAGTTTTGTTTTAGAATAGATGCTGTCTCTATATCACATGCTTTTGCCAAAGCCGCAAGTTCTTGCATCTCTTCATCAAAATCTTCTTGTATCGTTTCGTCTAATTTAACTCCAACTAATATAGCTTTCATTTATTATATCCTTTCATAAAGTTTATTACTTCATCATAATTAGGTATAGCATTAATTACACCTTTTCTTGTTACTTCTAAAGCACTACAAGCATTAGCAAACATTATGCATTTAGATATATCCTCATCTTTAGCTAACATATATGCAAATCCTGCATTAAATGTATCTCCTGCACCTGTTGTATCAATAGCTTTTACTTTGTAAGCAGGATAAAGAATTTCCCCCTTTTCAGTAATATTCTTTACTCCTTTTTCCCCAATTGTACAAATGATTTCTGTTTCAGGAATTTTATTTATATCAATTAATGAAAGTTCAAATTCATTTGGGGTAATGATATTTACTTTTTTTAATGTTTCATTATCTAAATAATTTTGAGGAGCAGGATTAAGTATTATTGTTTTATTTAATTCATAAGCATATGATATTATTTTCTTTATGACTTCTTGAGGATACTCGAGTTGTAATAATAGAATATCTGCTTCATCTATTATATCTTTATATAACATTATATCTTCATAGCTTACCAAATCACTTGCACCTTTATAAACAATAACATTGTTTTCGCCTTTTTTATCAACTGTAATAACCGCATATGAACTAGGAATTTCTTTATGTATTATATAAGGTTTAACACCTTCTTGCTTTAAAACCTTTATGCACTCGTTATTATATTGGTCATTTCCTAAGACAGTGATAAATGAAACGTTTGCTCCTAATTTTCCTAAAGCAAGAGCTTGATTGTAACCTTTTCCTCCTGGTTCTGTTGTTTTCTTTAACGCTTCAATAGTTTCCCCTTTGCTATTAAAATGTTCTACTTCTAGAAAAACTGATTCACCAGATAAACCAATAACAAGTATCTTTTTCATTTTATCACCTCAAAAGTTTTGTTTGTATAATTATAACAAATCACTACTTTTTTGTCTATACAAAAAAAGGGATGTTTATTGTTTTTAATGTAAAAAATTTAATTAAATATTTCAATTACAATGAACAAGCCTATTTTCAAAATCTAATAAAGAAAATTCATACAATTGCACTTATAAATTATATTCATTAATTGTAGGTGTTTTCCTATGTTTTTATATATTCATAGTTTCACTACAAATTTATAATGTAAATAGTATAATAGCAATTTTTTAAAACGAATTCAAGATATTATTACATTCACCTATTGTAATTTAAACGTGTTGCAAATTTGCTTACTTTATAGTGAGATAAGGAAAAAGCAATAAGTTATGCCTTCTACTATTGCGTCAAATGAGATATCCAAGGTTCACTTCTTTATTACAGTAAGAAAGGATGAAACTGATATTAATCAACTCCACCCTTAATGTTAAAAGTGATGTTTGTTTGTTTATTTAATTAAATTTTTAATAAACTCAGGACAAACTGAATATCCATATTGTGATAAGTCTAATTCAAAACTTTGATTTATCTCTTCTTTAATATTTTCAAAATCAAAATTAAAATTAATTTTTTCCATAAAAGTATTCATTGGATAAAATAATTCTAATTTATTATCTAAAAAATAATAAGATTGTGCATCTCTATCCTTCATTATAATTAAATAATTAATTTCACTCTTATATATCACAATTTGACTACCAAAATGTTTTTTGTCCTTGAAATGAATAATTTTTTTGTACATATTATTTAACCCATAACTAAAGCCGATAAATCTTCAAGCCATTGATATCCTTTGTCAATTAAGTATTGAATTTCATAATATAACCATGATACATTTCCATTATATGTTGGTGAAATTGTTCTTGTTGGTTCAACAATAAAGTTTGCTCCTAATCTATAACAATCATTTAAAAATTGAGAATTCATGGCCATCTTTGTGCATTTGTCATGCTATAATATAAATCATCAGAAATTTCGTAAAAACCGTATCCAAGAGATGTTCCTAAAGCAGCATAACCACAATGACCTAAAACCATTGTTTTTGTGACAACAAAAACATTTCCTTTCACAATAGATAAACCTAATATTCCAGTTGCCTTACTAACTAATGCCCCTACACCTGCTCCTACAATAGGACCTATCATAGTTAATGAAATTGCAATATGTCCACTAGGATCAATATTCATAATAGGATTATTATAACAATAACAATATAAGTTAAGTCCATTAATACTACCAGGCTCTAAATAATCTATACTATCTGGACTAATCCATCTACATAATTCAGGTGAATAATATCTAGAGTTGCAATAGAATAGATGAGATACATTATCATATACATATCCTTTATAGAGAATTATATTTTCTTCCATTAACTCACTTGCTAATTCTTCTTCATCTGTAGTTAAGCCGCTTGCTTTAGCTTTGGTTACTTCTCCATACGCTGTATACGTATATTTTACCATCTCTTTACCTGTTATGTCTAGTATACTATTGATATTTCTTGTTATATCTCTTTCAAAGATGTATTCACTATCTTTATAGTTAAAGCCTATTACTTCTCCATTTTCATTGTAATGAAATGCCAAGAATACTACTTGCTTGTTCTTGCGTTAGTGATTTAGATTTCCTTAATTCTTTAAGATTTTGCATAAGTGCCACCCTTTACTATTAAGCGTATTGTATCATTTTTTGCACTTTTTAAAAATGATTTTGATAAATAATTTTAGTTTATGTTTTTAGTTTTGAATATTTTCATAAAAATTTAGTACAAAAAAATCTATTTATGATATAATAAATATGGTGAAACCTCCTGACAGAGTAGTTTTACCATAAAAGCACCCGAGGTTGGATTCCTTTGGTGCTTTTTATGAGAAAAAAAAGGCTTAACCTAAATAGGTTTAACAGCCTCTTTATTAATTTATTTTATTTCATCGTTTGGATTAAATCCTAATCTCTTTAATGTTTCAACAACATAACTTTCACGATATTCTTCTTTTGGATCTCTTCCTAAATAAGATTTGAAGAATTCTTCGCAAGCTTGTTCATATGGAATATTAGCTATATTAGCTATGATTCTAGTGCTTCTGTCAATTAATTTCTTGTTTGTTGGAAGAACTTGAATCATCCAGTTAGACCATACACGGCCCATCTTAGCCATTGTTGCTGTACTGATTACATTAAATGCTAGTTTAACCATTAAGTGTGTTAAAAGTTCATTTGAAGTTCTAGTGAACTTGCAAGGAATATGAATTTCGTTTTCATATAATTTTCCTTTTGGAATTGCACCCATACGAACTACAACACCTTTTTCAAATTTAGTAACATTTTCTTTAAACCATTTCATAACTTCAGGAGTTGCGCTTCCGTTTATATCTAAACATACTAAGCAATTAGGTTTACGAGAGTATCTTGATGGATCATCTTCGTTACCAATATAGTACATAAATACTTGTTCGCTTCCAACTAGTGGTGGATTGTCAATAATTGATTGAGCTGCACCCATACGTTCGTAATCTTCTTTTGTCCAGTCTAAACCAGTAATTGGTCTACGGAATACATGATGCCATGCAACTTCTGTTGGATATAGTGGGTCTTTAATGAATGCCCAACTTAATTCTGAAGTTGTGTCATTGAAACGACGGAATGGAGGAAGAGTAAACGTTGGTTGTCTTTCTGTTGTATCTGTTAGAATATCTAAAAGATAATCATGTGTTGCATATGTTACTAATCCTTTATTTTCATAAATAGATTTTTCAAGTTCAACAACTTGTGCTAAGCCAGCTAAACCTTTTCCAGTTGTTAATTGCTTATGCATCTTATTGAATTCTTTTACATAGTCTTGTGGATCTAAAGCAACAATACCAGCTACTTCTAATTCTTTTTCAGATAAGTTTTCTTCGCACCATTTTTGGGCAGCAAGTTCTAATGCAGCACCAGCAACTAATAATTCAATTGTTGTTACTTGCATACGAGTTGATCCTGAAACAGCCATATTTCCAACGAATAAAGGCATTTGAATAACTGTCTTACGATCGAATACTTTACGACATCTTTCTAATGTTTCATATAAAATCTCTTTTGGATTACAGTATAAATAATATGTTGTGCATCCAATTGAATCTGCTTCAACAACTGATCCGTTGATACTTGCTGAAAGACCACATTCAGATAGACCTAATAATACATCTCCAACACCCATATTTGCGTCACGCACTTGTTGAGCACCGAATGTCATATAGTCTTCATAGTTTTCCACAGATTGAACTAATGCTCTATCTCCACCAGTTGTAAAACTTACTACACGATTTGCATTGTATAAGAATTGTTCTGCTTTTTCTGGTAATTTGTTTGCTAAATTAGTCCAAAAATATCTCCATGCGGCATCTAATTGGATAGCCATACGTCCTGAAGCACCAACAGATGAGATAACAACTCTTTTATCTTCATCAATTACTCTCTTGATGTCATCAACTAATCTCTTAAATACTTTTGTTTTAAATGTTTTTGCGGCAACCTTAGGAATATTAACATCTGCAGATAATATCATTGCTACACCAGCAGCTGTGTCCTTAGCAATTGTTGCACTTAAGTTTTTTGTAAGTGGATTTGATTGTTCTGTTGGGATTACGCCCAAGTGAAATTGTTTTTCGTTTTCAATAAAATTCTTTGCTGCATCTTTATAATTCACGATTATACCTCCAGTGATTATCATTTATTAGCATAGTAATTATAGCATATTGTTGAATCTTTTGCAATAATAAAAACATTCTTCTTTAATTTTTTGTTAATAAATTTATTTTTTGCAATAACTTTATTATGCAAACATATTGAAATTTACATTTCAAATTATCTAGCGTATTTGTTTCCTTTAATTACTTCTTCCATATAAAAGTTTTCTTATATGTTATTCATCGATTTTTATTATTTCATTGCAATTAAATTTCCATTATGTTATAATCGTTTTGGTGATTTTTATGGAATGCTACACAATAATTGCAAATCCTGGAGAGAATGCCAATACTGAAATAAACATAAGTTGGCATACAGATATTTCAAACCTTAATAGCAAACTAATTTATACTGTTTATGATGATTTAAAATGGGAAAAAGCTATTACTATTAAAGGAATATATTATCTAAATGATGTATTTGATGGTAACTATTCTATTACAAAAGACCGCAAAGATATCTATGAAAGGGCTATTTTCTTGCATTATCACGTTTGCTTAAAAAACTTAATGCCAAATACTAAATATATGTATAAGGTGGGAGAAAATGAGTTTAGTGATGTGCATTATTTTAAGACTGGTAATACTGAGTTTTCTTTTGCTTGGGTTTCTGATTTCCATGCCTATTTACCACTTCCTAATCGTTTAAAATCAGCTTTTGATACTACCGAAAAAGTAATTGAACACGAAAAGAACGTTGATTTTATTTTTTGTGGTGGTGATGCTATTGCATGGGGAGGTAGTTATTCCTTTTGGAAAGATATGTATGAAAAAGATTTAGTAAAAAATTATATGTGGGTTAATGTTTTAGGAAATCATGATTTTATGAGTAGAGCTAATCATAAGAATACAAGTGACTACTTTAAATCAACTAATTATTTTCCTCACAATGGTTATGATGGCGAAATAGGATCATCTTATTATTTTTACTATGGCAATATTATATTTATTATTTTAAATTCTGAAGCAATGGGTTTTGTGCTTGATAGCGATGAAGTTCAAACTTGTCTAAATTGGATAGAAACAATTTTAGAAAACAACAAAGATAAAAAAGCAATTATCTGTCAGCATTATGATTGGTTTCAAGGTGTAACAGGTGCTAGCCGTAAATTTGGATACTTAAGATACAAAGAACTTTTCGATAAATATCATGTAACTTTAGCTATGGCTAACAATAATCATATTTATATTAGAACTTATCCTTTATATCAAGATGAAATTAAGGCTAGTGGTACCGTATATATTCAAAGCCCTTCTGCAGATAATGAACGAGGACAAGTTTGTGAAGAACTAGCCTATAATCAAAATATAATTGCTAAGAGGTTTTCTGAAGGAAATCAAACTATTGGAATCATTATTGTAAAAGTTAATGAGGAAAGAATAACTATTACCCTTTATGATCGTAATATCAAAGTTATTGATGAAACTACAATAAAACTATAAATACTAAATATTAGAAAAACCTTAAATATTAGGACTCTTTATGTCTTATATATTTAAGGTATTTTTTATATGTTTTATTAGTTTTCTAAAATAATATTCAGGATTATTCATTGATTCTTCTTTAGTTATACCTAAGCAAAAATCATTACTTTTGCCAACGATTGAATATATCTTTTGGTTTTCTTCCTCTAATTCATTTATCGCACAAACCAAAATTACTTCTTTTCCTTGGCTTCTTTTGATTATACTAGATATTGCTTTCCCTTGCATACTTTGTGAATCTATTTTGCCTTCACCAGTGATTATTAAATCATATTCTTTACATATGCTATCAAAGCAAATTACATCTAAAAGATAATCTATTCCTGATACAATTTTGGCATTCAAGAATGTTTTTAGTGCGTATCCTACGCCTCCAGCTGCTCCACTTCCTGGACTATTTATATACTCTGGATTTAATGAAGAGTATTTTTCCATATTGTTTTCTAAGACTGCAAGCATATTAGTGTTAGCACCTTTTTGTTTACTAAAAACATATGTTGCGCCATTTTTCCCAAGTAGAGGATTTGTAACATCGCTTAAAACAATTATTTCGATATTCTTTAATCTTTCTTGTAAATGGTTTGTATCAATACTTTCTATTTCACCAAGTTTGCAGTTTTGTAGGTGTGTTAGTGCGCCATTATTAAAAGATGCACCTAAAGCCTCGAGCATTCCTGTGCCACCATCGTTAGTAGCACTTCCGCCTATGCCGATAATAATTCTTTCTACGTTTTGGTTGAGTGCGTCTAATATCATCTCTCCAAAACCATAGGTACTTGTTATTAAAGGGTTAAGTTCTGCATCTTTTAATAAACTTATTCCTGATGCTTTGGCAAGTTCTATATAAGCAGTTTTTTCATCATTTTTTAGAAGATAGTAACTATCAATAGGACGAAATAAAGGATCCAATACTTTTATATGTTTTTTCTTTAAAGCTATATTTTCTGATATAGAATCTAAGAATCCATCTCCCCCATCAGCAATAGCATAAGATGTTACACAGCTGCCCAATTCTTCTTTGCAAAGATTACCAAGCTCTTTAGATGTTAATGTTCCTTTGAATGAATCAATTAATGTTAGTATTTTCATAGTTTTATTTATTAATGTTCATCTCTACTATACTATATTTAGGACCAAAATATCCATCTAATGAATCTTTTTCAACTGAAAAATGCATTTGACTAATTGCCTCATAGATATTACCTGCAACACTAAACCCAGTTACAGGAACTTCTTTTTCGCCATCAAAATATACTCCTAAGCGCACTTCACCACCAAAGAAACCACTGAAGATATCAAGCTGAAAAGAAGAAAAGTTTGTGATTAATAAATATGGTTTTTCAAACATTTCTTTCTTACCTATGCTTCCTGTTTCAACTTTAATATTTCTAAAATATCCTGTAGGCTTTTCAATATCTAAATAGCTTGCATCTTTAACATTTCCCCAAAGGTTTATTCCCTTTCCATCTTTAATTATTTTTGTTTCTTTTAGTCTTGTTCCGTACTCATCAATTGGTGCAGATAAACTTGACCTTTCAAGATATGGAACACCTGTTATATTTAATTTATCACATTTTGTTCCTTGTTGAATTTCTTCACCAGTTTTGTAACGGTTCATGTTTCGATAAACCTTTCCATATTCGAAGTTTGAAGCAAAAAGTTTACAAATTGCTGCTGTTTCAAATGTACCTAAAATAACATTTGCTTTGTTTAAATTTAAGTTATTTTGAGCTTTTCCTCTTTTTTTAGCATCTAATAGTTTATTGTTTACTTCGACAGTGATTTTATCATAATCGATATAACTTGAGGAAAGTGATAAATATAGTTCAACTTCTTCGTTAATGCCTTTCCAAGTGGGTATTACTTCAATAAACAAATTATATGTCGGATATGTAACTCTAACATTCTGAGAATTGACAAATTCATGTTCAGTAACTGACAAGAATATTTCAGTACTATTAATCCATCCTTCTTTGTACACATTTGCTTTAAAAACTGCTTCTGAAACTTTTAAAGCTTGCTTTTTTAGTTCATCCTTTTGAATATTAGTTTTATATTCTTTGATATCAATATTATCATTTTTAGGAAGTTCAAAATGTTTACTTTTAGAATACTTACATCTTTGGAGAGCTTTTTCAGTTTTTTCTTTGATTTCTTCATCAGTTAAAGAACTACTAGCATTAAATGATGAAGATGTTCTTAGACCATCAATATCTTTATAAATGGTTACCTTTGCTTCATCAATATCTACTTCTCTAGCGGTTTCTAGTTTGTCTAGTATATAATATAATTCACAAGAAGTTTTAATTGTTGAATGGATATCAAAAGCAGTAACGCCTTCGTTTTGTTTTATAATATTTTCTATTCTTTGAGTATTTGTCATCCTAACTTCACTCTCGCTTTCAAATGTGGACCACCATCACTGACTCTTACCCACTCTTTATATCCTTTTCCACAGAATCCTGATCCTTCAAGCTTAAAAGCATCCGAAACCATTGTAATTGATTTTAGTAAATCTAAAACATAACCACTTAAAATTACTGGTGAAAAGATTCTACCTGTGAACTTACCGTTTTTGATTTCTTTGGCATATTCGCAAACACATTGGATTTGCCAGTTCTTAGGATCTTCCATACCATTACTTGTTTCACATAAGTAGAAGCCATAATCAATTGAAGCAATCATATCTTCTAATTTATCTGTGCCAGGGACAAAGAAAGTATTGGTCATCCTTGTATATGCTTTGTGCGTAAAGTTTTCTCTACGGCCATTCCCAGTTGGGATAGTACCTAACTGCATAGCACTTAATGCATCAGACATACCTGTGATTAATACTCCATCTCGTATTATTTCAGTGTCGTGAGCAAGTATACCATCATCATCAAAGAAATATGATGCAACCGATAATCCTGCAGCTGCTCCATCATGCATACTAACAATAGATGATGCAACATATTCATTCATATAATCTTTAGATTTGGCTCTGTTTTTTACTATCATATCCATTTCAACGCCATGCCCAAATGCTTCGTGAGCAATTAAACCTGTAATAGAAGGATCTGTTATCACATCATACTCACCTGGAACAATTGGTAAAGCATCAAGTAAGGCAATTGATAAATCACATGTTTCATCAACCTTAGTAAGTATTTCATCAATAGCATCTTTTGTATTAACATTACCTGCCACACTACGAGCTGATTTAATATTATTATCTTTTCGTGAAGCAACAACTAAATATGAGTTACACCAATGGTATTGTTGTTCTAAATCTCTATTTTTAGTAATAAACATTTTAGTAACAGTAAAACCATCATACATTGCCACAGCATTAATGATATGTTCATCTTTTGTAAGGCATTCTTCTTTAGCCTGTGAAAGTTTAGAAAGAATATCTTCGATTGTCATAGATTTTTCATCATTACGAGAAAACTCTTTAACCATTGGATTGTCTTCAAGCATTTTAGCTTCAACTCTTTTGTCTTCTTTGATTTCAAAATTACAGATTTTTGAAGCAATTTCATCAATGCTTTCAGAGTTAAGATCATTAAAACTATATTCTAAATATCCTTTGCCATCATAAACTTTCACAACAAATCCTCTTTCACACTCTGATGAATCAAGAATAGATGTATTATATTTATCAGTTCTAATATTTATTCCTTGATTATCGACACCTAAAATTGAAGCATATTGGTACTTCTCATCAAGTTTGGCAATTAGTCTTTTACAGATCTCTTTTCGTTCACTTAAAAACTTTGTTAAACTCATTTATATTCCTTTCTCAAAAATAATTAATTATTTATAATAATAAATTATTTTTATTTTATTTTTTCAACTGCAAATGAAACATCTTCACCATTGATATTCCACTCTTTAGTGAAAGCTTCTTCATTTGGTTTATCATAAATGATTTTTTCAGCTAGTAAATCTTTCATAATACTATCTTTGTTCTTTTCAATAATTTCTTGAACTTTTTCGTTTCCGAATACATAGAAATTAATATGATCTACTACTTCAAATCCAGCATCTTTTCTCATTGTTTGAACTTTAGATACAATTTCTCTAACGTTTCCTTCTTCAATAAGCTCTGGTGTTAATTTAGTATCTAAAACAACATATAATCCTTTATCAAAGGCTACTGCATAACCTTCAGTTTTAAATGTTTCGATTAACAAGTCTTCTTTTGTTAGTTCGACTTGTTCACCATTTATATCAAGCACTAATAAATCTTTTTCATTAAGTTCTTTCATTGCTTTATTGCCATCAATACTAGCTAAAGCTTTAGAAATGAATCCTAATAGTTTTCCATATTTTGCTCTTAATGTATTAAAGTTTGGTTTGAATTTATATGTTGTGTACATATCTACACTACTTACAAATTCTACCTCTTTGACATTTAATTCATCTTTAATAATATCCAAATACAAATCATCAAGTTTTTCACCTAAAACATACATTTTACTAATTGGTTGACGGTTTTTAATATTACTACTATTTCGAGCATTTCTTCCTAAAACTACTATATCTAAAACTTCATCCATTTTCTTTTCTAAGTCTTTGTCGATATATTCTTCTTGAATAGTAGGATATGTGCATAAATGGATTGATTCAGGTGCATCTTGGGCAACGCTTCGAACTAGGTTTTGATATATTTCTTCTGTTATGAATGGAAGCATTGGACATATTGCTTTGCATAGTGTCACTAATGAAGTATAAAGTGTCATATAGGCATTAATTTTATCTTGTTCCATTCCTTTAGCCCAGAATCTTTCACGGCTGCGACGAACGTACCAATTGCTTAAATCATCAATAAATGTTTCAATAGTTTTTGTACATTCAAATATCTTATATGATGCTAAACAAGTATCAACATCTTTTACTAAAGTATTTAGTTTAGAAATAACCCATTTATCCATTACACTTAATTTATTATAATCTAATGTGTATTTTGTAGGGTCAAATTCATCAATATTAGCGTATAACACGTAGAAAGCATATGTATTCCATAATGTTCCCATTACTTTTCTTTGTCCTTCAACAACTGCTTTACTGTGGAAACGATTTGGAAGCCATGGAGCACTATTAGAGTAGAAATACCATCTAATTGCATCAGCACCATATTCTGCTAAAGCATCAAATGGATCTACCGCATTTCCCTTTGATTTACTCATTTTCTGGCCATTTTCATCTTGGACGTGGCCTAAAACAATAACATTCTTAAATGGTGCTTTATTGAATATTAGTGTAGAGATAGCTAGTAAAGAATAGAACCAGCCTCTTGTTTGGTCTACTGCCTCACTAATAAAATCAGCAGGGAAGTTATCATTAAATATTTCTTGATTTTCAAATGGGTAATGCCATTGAGCAAAAGGCATTGAACCAGAATCATACCAGCAGTCAATTACTTCTTTTACACGATGCATCTTCTTTCCACATTTAGGACATTTAATAGTTACAGCATCAATGTATGGACGATGTAATTCGATATTTTCTGGGCAATCATCGCTCATTTCTTTTAGTTCAGCAATTGATCCAATGGCATGACGATGACCACATTCACATTCCCATACAGGAAGAGGTGTTCCCCAATATCTATCACGGCTTATTCCCCAGTCTTGAACGTTAGAAATCCAGTCGCCAAAACGTCCTTTGCCAATTGATTCAGGGATCCAATTTATAGTATTATTATTACGAACTAAATTATCTCTAACTTCTGTCATTTTGATAAACCATGATTCTCTAGCATAATAGATTAATGGTGTATCACAACGCCAGCAATGTGGATATGAGTGTTCGTGTGTTGCAACTTTGAATAGTTTGTTTTCTTTCTCTAAAGCTATTAAAACTTCTTTATCAGCTTTCTTGCAGAACATTCCTGCCCATGGTGTTTCTTCAGTCATTTCACCTTTGCTATTTACAAGTTGTAAGAATGGTAAATCATACTTTCGACCAACACGAGCATCATCTTCACCAAAAGCTGGTGCAATGTGTACAACACCTGTACCATCAGTTAATGTAACATATGAATCACATACTACATAGTAATGCTTCTTATCAAGCTTCTTAAATTCAAATAGTGGTTCATATTCACGATATTCTAATTCTTTTCCTAAATATTCTTTTTCGATTTCATATTCAGTTGGAATAACACTTAATAATGCTTTTGCAAGAATATAATGTTCTTCTTGTTCCGTTTTTTCATTTATTGTTTTAATTTTAACATAAGTTTCATCAGCATTAACACATAATGCTAAATTTGATGGGAGTGTCCATGGTGTTGTTGTCCAAGCTAAATAGTAAGTATTTTCTTCATCTTTACATTTGAATTTAGCAATAGCTGTTTTATCTTTAACATCTTTATAGCCTTGAGCAACTTCATGACTTGACAAAGGTGTTCCACAGCGTGGACAATAAGGAACTACTTTAAATCCTTTATATAATAATCCTCGTTCCCATACTTTCTTAAGTGACCACCAAACAGATTCTATATAATTATTATCATATGTAATATATGGATCATCCATATCAGCCCAAAAGCCAACAGTACTAGAGAAATCTTCCCACATACCTTTGTACTTCCAAACACTTTCTTTACACTTCTTAATAAATGGTTCTAATCCATATTTTTCTATTTGTTCTTTTCCATCTAAACCTAATAATTTCTCAACTTCTAACTCTACAGGAAGTCCATGTGTATCCCATCCAGCCTTTCTTAGTATTTTATGACCTTTCATTGCTTGGTAACGAGGAATCATATCCTTAATTACACGAGTGAGCACATGTCCTATATGAGGTTTCCCATTTGCTGTTGGGGGTCCATCAAAGAAAGTATACGTTTTATCTGATTTGTGAATATCAATACTTTTTTGAAAGATTTCATTATCTTTCCAAAACTTTTCCACCTTTTTTTCTCTTTCGATAAATTTTAAATCAGTTGGCACTTTATTGTACATATTTTCCTCCTTGCATAAGTACATTAATATAAATAAAACCCGTCCTAATTAAAAGGACGAGTATTTTCGACGAGAAATTCGACGATGATTTCGCTAACCACCTATTTAATATACTAAATAATATATTTCTTTTGATAACGGTAAGATTCCGGCTATGTATACTATTACTTCCACACGCTGCTCCGAGGTGATATTCGTTGGTACTTTAATCAGTATAAGGCTCACACCATTCCTTACTCGCTTTAACCTTTCAAATAGACTACTGTCCTCTTCATTGCATTTATATATGTTTATTATATTACAAAGTATGATAAAAGTCAAATTTTTTGTGACAATCTGTTTATATATTATGATATTATCATATAGTTTATATAAAATCTTCGATTTATATAAATTTAATTATATTCTTTTGAGCATATCTTAAAGTACTCATCTATACTAGTTATCCCATTTAAAACTTTTTCTCTTGCATCGGTCATTAAATTTCCTTCGATAGTTTTTGTTGCTTTTGCTTTTATCTTAGTGTAATCTGAATCTTTATATAAAAGATTCTTAATTTCTTCGTTTATTATTAATATTTCATATATGCCTACTCTTCCTAAATATCCTGTATTATGACAAATAGGACAACCTTTTTTTTGATAAATTATTTTTTTCTCCGATAAATCTAAAAGCTGCATTTCTTTAGTACTTGTTAGGTGCTCTTCTTTGCATTTATCACAAAGTTTTCGAACTAGTCTTTGCGATATAACTGCTCTTAAGCTATTAGCGATTAAAAAGGGCTCAACGCCAAGATTAGTTAGTCTTGTAATTGCTCCTATAGAATCATTGGTATGTAAAGTCGATAATACCAAATGACCTGTTATTGCAAGCCGCATTGCAATACTTGCTGTAATTTCATCACGTATTTCTCCTATCATTATTACATTAGGATCTTGTCTTAAGATACTTCTTAAAATAGAAGAAAAGGTGAATCCTATTTTTTCATTTACTTGTATTTGAGTTATTCCATAGAGAGAATACTCAACAGGGTCTTCTACAGTCATCACATTTACTTCTTCGTTGTTTAGTTCTTCTAAAAATGAGTATAGTGTTGTGCTTTTCCCACAACCAGTAGGACCTGTCACTAAAATTATTCCAGACTCTTTTTTTAATAATTCAATCAGCTTTGTTTGTCTTTCTTTGTCTAGACCTATTTTGTCAATTGAAAAAGTAAAAGATTTACTGTCAAGAATTCTTATTACTATCTTTTCTCCATAAACACTTGGAAGGATTGATACTCTAAAATCATATTCAATATCATTAATTATTCTCTTCATTCTGCCATCTTGAGGTAATCTGTTTTCGGTTACGTTAAGATTACATAATACCTTAATTCTCGCACTCAATGCTTCTTTTATTTCTTTATCAATTTTCATAAAATTAATTAAAACGCCATCAACACGAAATCTTATTCTTATTTCATTTTCTAATGATTCAATATGAATGTCACTAGCATTCCTTGATGTTCCTTCTGTCAAAATGCTTTCAAACATTTTTACTACAGGTGCATTATTAAAATCTATATTAGTATAAACATTAGGGAATGTTTCTTTTATATCTTTCTTAAAATCAATATCTTCTATTTTACTATTAACAATGCTATTTATTTTTTGTATTTTCTCATTTGGCGCTTCAAATATTATTATTTCATCATCTAACAAAGCACTTATTTTGTCAATGGCATTTACATCATTTTTATCACTTATGGCACATAAGTATCCATTATTATTCTTTTGAAGAGGAATAATCTTATATATTCTTATAAAGTCACTTGTAACTTTCTTTACAATTTCTTTTTCGTAATTTATGGTATCGATGTTAATATTTTCTTTTAAATTCATTAGATAGTACTTCCTATAATATTCATTATTGAAAACATTGGAATGAATATTGAAAGAACAACTAGTAATAATAATCCACCAATACCTATAATCATCAACGGTTCTATTTTACCTATTATTCTTTTTATTGCATATTCATATTCATTCGAAAAATACTTATTTAAATTTTCAAGTATATCTTCTAATCTCCCACAAGATGCTCCAATAGAAAACATTTCAATTAATTCTTGAGGGTAATAATTGATTTTTTTTATGGCAGCAATTACACTTATTCCTTCTTTAACTTCTTTTGAAGCAGCAATTAGTTTTCTTTTAAGGTATATGTTCCCTGTTAACTTGCCTAACGTTTCTATACTTGTTGCGACATTACTACCACTTTCTAAAAACATAAGCAAACCATTGCATAAATTTTGAGAATAAAACATTTTTAATGGTTTTGATAATAATGGTATTTTAATTCTCACATGATGCCATAAGTCTTTTCCCCATGGAATTTTAATTATGATTGCGAAAGCAACAAGTATTACTAATATAATATAAAAATATACCCAAATATTTTTTGTTAAGTGATTTGATATCTTTATCATTATTTCAGTAATTAATGGTAAATCAGATTTTGCATCAGCAAATATACCCGTGAAAATGGGAACTATTTTTGTCATTAGCAAAACCAGAACGGCTATACCCATAACTAAAAGCAGTAATGGATATGCTATCGCTCCTGACAATTTCCTTTTGTTTTCTTTTGACTTTTCATAATAATTTGACAAATCAGCAAATGATTTTTCTAAATTACCTGATGATTCTCCTATTCTTATTACATTTAAGAAAAAGGCAGGAATATCTTTATATTTTTCTAAGGTGCTTGAAAAAGATATTCCTTCGTCAAGACCACTAATTCCTTCCGTTATAATTTCTACGAGTCTTTTATTTTCGCACGTTTTTACTATTATTTTTAAACTTTGCACCATTGTTGCTTTTGATTTAAGCATTACTGCCATTTGATTACTGAAAAAAGCAAGGTCTTCTATTTTTAATCTATCATGTATTAACCTCTTTTCTTTGCATTCTTTATATGATACTAAGTATAAATCCTTTTTACTTAAGATTTCTCTTAACTCATTTTCATCTTTGCTAGTTATTATTCCTTTGTAAATACTATTTTTAAAATCTTTAGCCTTATATGTATATTTCTTCATTATTATCCTCTTTTTTCTTCAAATACTTTATATGATATTACAAACTCTCCTAATTTGTACCTAAATTTATATGTTGCCTCATAATATGTTCCTTGAATTATCATTGTTGTGTAATCAGTGTACTGCCCCTTTTCGGTACTTACTACATATCGCAAATTATTTTTCTCATAAATATCATAATAGGTCTTGTAATATGCAGGAGTACCATTCACAAGAACTAAATCATTCCCCAAATCAGCATCAAACTGATCTATATAGTAAAAATAGTTATGAACAAACATATCTATATCCATTTCTTCATACAACATATTTAATTCTTTTCTGGTTTGTTTTACTCGCTTATTATATATAGTTATAACACTTGTCATCATCATTCCACATATCAGAAAAACAAAAACACCTATTATCGTTATTGATCCTTTGTTATTTAATTTATTCATATAACTTCACACATATTTCTTCTTTATTTTGGAGGAGTGGATATAACTTATTATCAAGGTATAAACTTATGTAAATAAATTCAAAGTCATTTTTACTTTCTTTTCGTATTTTGAAGTAATTATTTGATTCTATTTCTTGTTTATTTCCCCTTTCATCAAGATAAACTAATGTACCATCTTCATAATTTGTTTTGTTTTGAACAATATCAAAATATACTGTTTGTAAAGTAGTAGTAATTTGATATTCCTTTTCTGCTTTAAATATGTCTTTATTTACGTTAAACAATAAAGATATAAAAGATACAATAATCATTCCAACAAAAGTTATTGTTATAACCGCTTCTAATAATGTATTACCTTTATTGTATTTTTTCATAGTGATAATTCTTTCTATTTATTAAACTCATAATACCAAGTTTTTCTGATATCATGTTTAAGCAAAGCCGCAAACCATGATTTTCGATTTCCTTTATCTTGTTATTATTTACCTCAGAATAAACGATTATATCTTTTGTAAGATTTTCTGATGATTGATAATAGCCATACAAGGAAACTATCCTTGTAATTATAGTTTCATCCATTTCTTGAGTTGCTGAATATTTTAAAACATCTTTTACGACAACATTTACTATATATTTTTCTTGTGTACAGTAAACAAATATATAAGTTGATTTATTATATATTTGTTTTATTTGTTCATGTGTATATTCTTTAATGGCTTCACCTAGAAATGTTAATCCTTTAATATTAAATGGCAATGGTAGATATACTTTGTCGATAAAATCCTTTAGCTTTTTGTTTAATAAAATAACTTTAACATTGTAATATTCTTCTTTTTTACTTTTGCAAATATATTTTATATATTCACCATTATATCTTTTAGATATTTCCATTTCTATAGCTTTTTTGAATTCCTTAGAACTTATTTCAGGCAAAACAAGTTCATCTCTTATTAAGTTTTTAATATCAATTCCAATAATCAAATGAACATTTGTAAATTTTGCACTGGCAATAAAACTATAAATTATTTTACGATAGTCACTTATTTCTTTTTGAGTTAAACTATTTTTGCTAACTGAAAAAGGCAATTTATCAACATACTCTACTGTTTTTTCATTTCTAACTAAATACATATCAAATATGTATTTGTTATTTCTTTCACTAATAATACAAACAACTTTTTTCATTATTCCACATAAAAGTAGTAAACTTTTGAGTATTTTTTTTGATGCACATCTTCGAAGGTCAGAACTATTCTTTCTGACGTTTTATCAATTGCTAATGACTTTAGTTTTTGAAAAACAAGTTTAATATTATCACGTACTATTGTTATGTTTTCTTCTTCTGTAATCGTCATGTAAATTGTTTTGCCAATGTATAGTTCTGTTATTTGGCGGTAGTCTTCCGAAGTTTCACCTTTCAGTATTTTTTTGTTTTGAAGCCTTGCATCTAAAATAAATTCATCAAAAGTTTGTTTTAATGTATCAATCTCTTCTTTGATTATTTCATCATCTTTTATTTTAAGATATATATTACTCATATTATTTGAAATACTCGCGATGAGAGCTATTAGCACTGAACAAAGTGCTAACGATGTTACAAGTTCTATTAACGTGAACCCTTTGATACTTTTCACTTTTCACTCCTCCTACATCTATAATATCATTTAATTTTTTTACTCTCAACTCTTTATGAAGAATTTTTTAAGGCTTTTTTATAGTTTTTAAGTTCTTAAAATTTTTTTTATAAATTGTTTACCAATGCATATTTTAATCTTTTTCTTTTCCTTGTTTTTTACATCTTTAATTTTTTTTAATTTCAATGTATAATTATTCATGAAGGTGATTTTATGGATATATCAAAAACACTTAAATTGACTTTTGATGACGTAAATAAAAGACAAAGTATTGGTACAAAAAAAGAAAAGTTTATGCATCAATTTCTTAAATATTTCATTTGTGAGGATTCGTCTAAACATGAAATAGTAATTGGCAATAGGGTTGCTGATTGTGTAATTAACAATCATATATATGAAATACAAACTCGATCATTGTATAAGTTAAAAGATAAACTTTCTTTATATTTGAAAGAATATAAAGTTACAGTTGTATTTCCTGTTTATAATAGTAAACTTGTTAAGTATATTGATGAAAATGGTGAAGTTGTTAGCGTACGGAAATCCCCTAAAAAAGGATGTCCTATAGATTTACTACCTGAGTTATATGCCTTATATGAATTTTTGGAAAACCCTAATTTTACTATCAAAATTATTATTATGGAAATTGAGGAAACTCAAACAACAAGAATTGATAAATATAAACGTGAAAAAAGGACACCTATTGATAAGTATCCTTTAGATATTATTGATATTATTGACATTACTTCTTCTAACTCTTTAAGAAATATTTTGCCAAAGGAATTATTAGATAACCAAAGCTTTACTGCTAATGATTTTAATCATTTACTAAAACTTAAAGGTCGAAAAGCAAGTAACGCTTTGCAAGTTCTAAAAAAACTTGATATCGTAGAATTTATTGGTAAAGAAAATAGAAAATATCTCTATCAAGTTAAATAATTTTTTTCTTTATTACATTGATTTTATAAAAAGATATTTATACGTATTTAACATATTTGTATAAATATCTTTTGTTTTTATAATTTAATCCACATTGCCATAGCTATTCCACAGCCTTTATGTGAAACATCATCCCAATATATGTCACCTTCTTCACTGATTACTGAAACACTATAAGGATATATACTACTTGGTGTGCGAAGATAATACCATCCTTCGAAACCTAATGCTTTAGCGTAAGCAGTTGCTTTTTTTATGCGTGCGGCAGTCTCGCCTTGATGTTCAGGAAAACCGTAGTCTTCATTTGTTATGTCATTTATGCTTAATAAAAATATTTTATCGTTTGTGGGATTGCGGTTTAAATCGTTGTCATTTGAAAACAAAGGATTGTTTGTCATTTCTTTGTTCTCTATTTGTGTTGTAAGAATTGTTTCTTGTTCTATTTGAGTAAAGGCTTTATTATAAAATTCATTATTAAGCCACTTGCGTATATATGAATTTTCATATTCATTAGTATCGGCATTAAAGATTTTTGTATCTAAAATATATTCAGAAAAAAGTAATGCTTTATCTTTGCACTTTGTTAGAACACGCCATTTAATATCTTCCACAAAATACATTTGTCCTTCTTCTATTATGGTTTGTTTACTAGTATTATTTTCTAAACAAATATTTTGAGGATACTTCCCAAAATAAACAAATTTACTACTAATTTGCATTATTCTTCCTCCCTTATGTATTTAATTCTCATTACTGGTGCTACTCCACCATCTCTATATGTAATGTTAATTATACCTATTAATCCATCAAAATATACATATCTTTGAGTCATACTATCGCAATTGTTTGGTGATCTTAAAAAGTACCATCCTTCACGTTCATATTGATATAAATATTTTGCTGCAGAATAATCTGTTCCTTTTATTACTCTAGATGTTAATTCTCCTGGAGTTTTGTTGAAGCCGTATTCTTTACTTGTTATTTCTTTATAACTTAGTAAAAATGCTTTGTCAATTGTATTACTAGAAATATTGTTATTATTTTTTAATCCTGTTGATTCTTCAGAGTTGTCTATAACTGTATCTAGAATAATTTTCTTTTCACCTTTTGAAAAAGCTTTATCCAAAAAATCTTTGTTTAGCCATTTTCTAATACTTGATGTTTCATATTTATTTGATATTTCATCATATATATGTGTATCAATTAGATTATCACACATAATCATTAATTCATTTTCAGTTTCTTTTATAATACGCCATTTTATTGGTTCAACTTTAAAATAGTAGTATGAACCATTTTCTATTATCTCATTTTGAGAAAATACATTATCCTCTCTAAAAGGATCTGCTTTAACTTTTTCATAAAGTTCTCCGTCGTTTCCCAAATAGTATCCCTTATCATTTGGTTCATCAGTCTCTATCTTTACAAGACTTTTTTTGATGGTTTGAGGATATAAACCGAAATACACGTACTTTCTTTTACCTTTACTTATTATTTTCATTGTTTTATCTCCATATTATTGATTTTGTTTAATTATACCAATTTTTTTACATTTTTACAATATTATATTAATTTTGGAAAAAAATATAAAAAAACTCCATACTCTTGCATGAGTATAGAGATTAAAGATTAGTTGTTTTTAACTAATACGCCGTTTTCTATTTTCATTTGTGTATATCCTTCTACACTTTGACTATCTTTTTTTACAGCATCTTTAACAACACCATCTTCAATATGAACACAGTATTTATCTTTAACGATTACATATATCTTCCCTTTTTGTTTTTCGTCATATTTTTCAGCATCTTGTGTTAAATAAGCTCTATATGCGTTTGCAACATCTTCTTTTGCAGCTGCTTTATTAGCATTTTCTACAACGCCACTAAATGTTGGGATTAATACTCCTGCTAAAATTGCTATTACTGCTATTACTATTACTAATTCTACTAATGTAAATCCTTTTTGTTTGTTTTTTGTATTCATCGTTTTTATTTCTCCTTTACCTTGTTTTACTTCATAGTGAATATTAAAAACATATACTATGTGAATATTATATCATGTTTTAAATACTTTTGTCAAGGACTGAAAATTGCTATAATTGGTAGTTATTTCTAAAAACAATTGTTAATTTAAAACATTAATTAAAAGAGACTATAAAACAATTAATTTTATAGTCCTTATCAATTTTTATAAACAATTATATATAATAAAATGCTCTTCATCATTACATTATAACTATATTAATAATTTGTCAAAAATTACAGATACGTATAATTTCTTAAACATATTGAAATGCTTAATAAATATAATTTTTTTCGGCATATTTCATTATTATTTTATATAGTTCGTGGGGATTAGATATATTATAAAAAGAAAGTGGTTTTTTGTTTGTACTGTTATAGGGCCATATCCTAATATTTTTTCCCCATATTGATCGTTCAATAAAAACGTTACTTATGTTTTCAAATATTTCATTTAATTCTTCTTCATCAACCATCCCGATTACTCCCTAGTTTGTTATTACTAGTTTATATTTTAAATGCCTTTTAGTTAATACCAAACATAAAATTAGCCATGCCATAATACACATTATAATTAAAATAATAAACATTATTTTTAAAAACAAAGGCAAAATGTTTAGAATTTTTTTAGTAGTCCTGTGTAGTGTAAATTTTTAAAAAGCGAAGGGATGTTTGGGAAAATTGAAATAAGAAAGAAAACAAGTATTGAAGACCACGTTACTATAAGTGCCTTTTTTGAAGATTCACTTTTTTTTACAACGTCTTCATCTTTTCCATTTGAAAGCATAAGATTTCTTTATTTTCCATCTTTATTTATTATTTAAAACTGACGCCATACTTTTTGCCATTTCGGCTGCTTGTTGTTTTACGCGATCTTCTTCGTATTGTTCAATTTGTGCCATTACAATATTTTTAAAGCCTTGGCCATTCTTGATTGCTTCAAATTTATATGCACCAGCAGCAGTAACTACTGATACTGTTGAGTAATTAAAGATTTTTCCAAAAAATGGTTGACTTAATGATACGTTTTGTATTTTATTTAGTGGACTATCCATTGAATCAGTATTTGCTACACCTATTTTTCCAATTATGCGTTTATTTGTTACAGCTAATTCAATATGATTAAATTTTATTGTTGCAATTATTGCTTTAATTGTTGGAATAAGAAATAACCAACATAATAATATTCCCTTTATCCACGCTCCTAAAAGGAATAATCCATTTAAATCGGCTTTTTTTACAATTGTTTCATTTTTTCCAATTTGATTTTCAACATACTTTCCCATGTTAATTTACCTCATTATTAAATATTTTTATTGAATCGTATCCTTCAATAGTATAATTTTATACCCCCCCCCTCTTTTGTCAAGAATGGATTAAAATTTTTGAGAGTTTTTAAAAAATACTTTCAATAGCTACTAATAAAAATAAATAAATGTTTTTAAAAAGCATACAAATATATTACATAAACCAGAATATAATAAAAAGAACTTGTTTCATTTACTCAAATTATTTTCATAAATATTAAAATTTGCATTATGTAAAATATTTTTACCTATTTCTAATTTTTTATTAAGTAATTTTATTTCTTTCAAATTATTACAATTTGCAAAAGCATTTTCTTCTATTACGTTAACACTTTCGGGTATTTGTACTTTTTCTAAAGATGAGCATCCATTAAATGTTTTTTTCTTCTATTTTCTTTATTCCTGAAGGAATTATTATTTCTTTTAAATTAATACAACTATTAAAAGCGTCTCCCCCAATCTCTTCTATGTTTAAAGGAATAGTTGTATTTGAGCACCCAATTAATAGTTTATTTATTTTTTTTCTATTATTTCATTACAATTTTCTCTTGAATCATATTTTTTTTATTATTTACTATAATTTCAGTTAATGATTTACATCCTAAAAAAACAAATTGTCCTATTCTAGTAATATTTTGAGTTATGATAATGCTTTTTAAGGAAATTAGTCCTGAGAAAACTGATGATTCTATTTTGGTTACTGGCAACCCTTTGTATTTTTCAGGAATTATTATTTCTTTGATTTTTTTATCATTATATCCTATTATTGTTAATTCATTGTTTTCACTTCCTTTCATTTATGAAAAAAAGGCGCATTTCATATTATGAAATAAACGCCTTAAATTTTAATTATTTGTCAGAATAATCCATTGCTACATATCTTTGATACATTGCATATCTTCTTTGAGCTTCTTTCTTGTTAAGAACTAGAAGTTCGTCTGCTTTTTCAGGATTAATTCTTCTTAATTGAGCATATCTATTTTCTGTTAATAGATGTTCTTCATATTTATCCCAGTTTGGAGCTTTTGAATCAATTTGGAATGGATTCTTGCCTTCTTCAGCAAGTCTTGGATCGTATCTAAAAGTTACCCAATATCCACATTCAACAGCAAGTTTAGCTTGTTCTTGAGCTTTACCCATACCTGATTTTAAGCCGTGGTTAATACATGGAGCGTATGCGATGATGATTGATGGTCCATCATAGCTTTCTGCTTCTTTAATAGCTTTAAGCATTTGAGCTTGTGAAGCACCATGAGCAATTGTTGCTACGTATACATGTCCATAGCTCATTGCTATTGCAGCTAAGTCTTTCTTCTTACCAAGTTTACCACTTGCTGTGAACTTAGCAATTGAAGCAGTTGGAGATGATTTAGATGATTGACCACCTGTATTAGAATATACTTCTGTATCAACAACTAGAATGTTTACATCTTCTTGGTTAGCGATAACATGATCTAAGCCACCATATCCAATATCATATGCCCATCCGTCTCCACCAAAGATCCATTGACTTCTCTTAACAATATAATCTTTGATTTCATCGATTTGTTTTAATGTTTCATCTTCAGCACCTTCAAGAAGTGGAATAATCTTCTTAGCTAATGCTTTTGTTATATCACCACTCTTACGATTTTCAAGCCATTCATTGAATAAGCCTTTTAATTCTTCGTTAGCATTTTCTTTAGCGATATATTCTTCCATTAATACGCCCAATCTATTTCTGATTGTTTCGCAAGCCATTCTCATACCATATCCGAATTCAGCATTGTCTTCGAATAATGAGTTAGCCCATGCAGGTCCATGACCTTCTTTGTTTGTTGTATATGGAGTAGCAGGGAATGATCCACCATAGATTGATGAACATCCTGTTGCATTAGCAACAATCATTCTATCTCCAAATAATTGAGTTATTAATTTAACATATGGAGTTTCTCCACATCCACCACAAGCACCACTGAACTCAAACAATGGTTGAGCGAATTGAGAGTTTTTAGCATTTGCTGTGATATCTACTAAATCAGTCTTATATGATACATGATCAAAGAAGTATTCAGCAACTTTGTCTTCATTTGCTTTTAATGCTTCATCAATTGGTACCATTGTTAAGGCTTTATTACCTTTCTTACCAGGACAAGCATTTACGCAAACTTCACATCCTGTACAGTCAGCAGCAGAAATTTGCATTGTGTATTTTAATCCTTCTAAACCTTTTCCGATTGGAGCTAAATATTCAGCACCTTTTGGAGCATTAGCTTCTTCTTCAGCAGTAACTAAGAATGGACGAATTACAGCATGAGGACAAGCAAATGAACATTGATTACATTGAATACAGTTTTCTTTGTTCCATACAGGTACAAATTGAGCAATATAACGTTTTTCATAAGCTGCAGATCCATTAGTCATTGTACCATCTTCAAATCCTAAGAATGTTGAAACTGGTAAGTCATAACCTTTAATAGCATTTACAGGTTCAGCAATCTTCTTAACGAATTCTGGTAAATCTTCTCTAACAACTTTTTCTTCAGGTACTAAATTAGCCCATGCAGGATCAACTGCAACTTCAACTAATCCTTCAGCACCTTTATCGATTGCATTGTAGTTTAAGTCAACAATATTTTGACCTTTCTTGATATATGCTTTATATGCATACTTCTTCATTAAATCTTTTGCTTCTTCATAAGGCATAATTTGTTCATTTAATTTGAAGAATGCAGATTGCATAATTGTATTAGTACGATTTCCTAAACCGATTTCTCTTGCTAAGTCAACAGCGTCAATAATATAGAATTTAGCATGTTTTTCAGCTAAAGCTTTCTTGAATGAATTTGGTAAGAAACTAATTAATTCTTCACCTTTCTTAACTGTGTTAAGTAAGAATGTTCCACCATCTTTTAATGAAGAAAGCATATCATATTTCTCACAATATGTATCAAGTGAGCAAGAAATAAATCCAGCTGCTTGAACTAAGTATGGTGATCTAATAGGAGATTTACCAAATCTTAAATGGCTTCTTGTAACACCACCAGATTTCTTAGAATCATATGCAAAATATGCTTGTGCGTAATAATCAGTATTATCACCAATTAGTTTAATAGTACTCTTGTTAGCACCAACTGTACCATCACTACCTAATCCGAAGAATATTAATTCACTTGTTCCATCAGCAGATGTATGAATTTCTTTTGTTACAGGAAGAGATAAATAAGTTACATCATCATTGATACCTACTGTGAAATGATCTTTTTGTTCGCCTGCTAAATTGTCATAAACAGCTAGGATTTGACCAGGAGTAGTATCTTTACTTGATAAACCATAACGTCCACCAATGATTAATGGAGCATTTTCCATACCATAGAATACTGATCTAACATCTAGGTATAATGGTTCGCCAATTGAACCAGGTTCTTTTGTACGATCAAGAACAGCAATTCTCTTAACTGATTTTGGTAAAACCTTTAACATATATTTTGGACTAAATGGTCTGTATAAATGAACTTCTAATAAACCAACTTTACGTCCTTCTTTTGTTAAATAATCAACAACTTCTTTTGTTGTTTCACAAACGCTACCCATAGCAACGATAACATCTGTAGCATCTTTATCGCCATAATATACAAATGGTGCATATTGACGACCAGTTTCTTTTGAAATTTCTTCCATATATGCGTTAACGATATCTGGAACTGCATCATAATATTTATTTTGAACTTCACGAGTTTGGAAGTAAACATCATCGTTTTGTGCTGAACCTCTAGTCACTGGTTTGTTAGGACTTAGTGCTCTATCTCTAAATTTCTTAACAGCTTCACGATCAAGCAATCTGTCAAATACTTCATAAGGCATAACTTCAACTTTTTGAATTTCATGAGAAGTTCTAAATCCATCGAAATAATGCATAAATGGAACGCTTGATTTAATTGCACTTAAATGAGCAACACCAGCTAAATCCATAACACCTTGAACACTTGATGAGCATAACATTGCAAAACCAGTTTGACGGCACGCCATAACATCTTGATGATCGCCAAAGATTGATAATGCTTGAGCTGCTAAGCTACGAGCAGAAACATGAATAACACCAGGTAATAACTCACCTGCTATTTTGTACATATTTGGAACTTTTAATAATAAACCTTGTGATGCTGTAAATGTTGTTGTTAAAGCACCAGCTTGTAAAGATCCATGTACTGTACCTGCTGCACCAGCTTCAGATTGCATTTCTACAACTTTTACAGGTACACCAAATAAATTCTTTTGTCCTTTTGCTGCCCACTCATCTACGTATTCTGCCATAGGTGAAGAAGGAGTAATTGGGTAAATACCAGCTACTTCAGTAAATGCATAAGCACCCCATGCAGCTGCTTGATTTCCATCCATAGATTGAAAAACTTTTTTAGCCATTTTAAATTCCTCCATATATTACTTATTTTAAAATGATTATAATTAATTATAGCATAGATGTAATATTTACTCAAGTATTTTTTATTTTTAAGTTCCCCCATTTTTTTAAAAATGTATAATTTCAGCACAATCGAGTAGGAGGGAATAAATATTTATTCCCGACCTCTCACACCACCACATCGTGCCGTTCGGCAATGGGCGGTTTGCAAGGTCTTATTTCAAATATAATATATAATGAAGATGGATTACCTTTACATTGTGCGCCATCAAGTAAATGCGATATAATTTATCATCACACAGATGGATCTTATATATTAGAACCTACAATGCAAAGAAGTCGAAACCAACAATTAAATAATGAAACTACCAATATTGTTAGACATTTGAAAAACGAAAAAACAACTCATGGCATTGATTATAGAGTTATGATGGTCGCTCCATATATACATGCTGATGTTGTAGAATTCTTTAGATTTAAAGCAATTAATGATAAAGTAAGTATATCTACACTATCTATTGAAAAGACAGTTGCTTTAATTTCAGATAGTGAAAGTATTAAAGATTTAAACAATAATTATGATTCCATAATAGTTGATTTAAAAACATTAGATGTTCAACAATTTGTTGATAAAGTAAACACTTTTAGAATTACCATATAAATAATTCAATTATTAATAGCAAAGCTATAAATAGAATTGCCCATATTGGATCAACTTTATTTTTTTATCATTGGTAAATCCATATATGGCGATACCTCCACAAACAAGAATAGGAAAACACCAATTTATCCACGAAATTAAAGTATAGATTTTTTTCTTTTTTTCTATTAAAGTTGTATCCTTTAGTTTTGGATGATTTCTGATTTTTTCATCAATTTCTTTAATTAATTTTTCTAAGTTAAAATCATTTGGATATTCATAGTCAATAAAAAGTTTTTCTAAATCCTCTGCATTTATTCCAGCATGATAGACTACAACATTATATTTATCTTCAAAAAAATCTATAATGACATAAATGTTATGATAATTATAATTCAATTGAATTGTTTTACCTAATTTATTGATAGTAGGATAGATTCCTACTCCCACATATTTAGATAATAACTTTTTAATGTCTCCACTCAAATATAATTCAAAGATTTTATCTAAATTACTATATTCATTCTTATCTTTAGAATTTAAATAATTTTCAATTTTTCTTTTCATATTGATAGATTATCCTTTCATATTTTAATCCCAATAACCAGAAATTGCTCGAATCACATGTTCAAAACCAATACTTAAAATTACAACACCACCAACTACAACAATACCTGGTAAGGCAACACCAGCAGCTAGTAATCCTGCCGTAGCAAGCGACATAGTTCCTGCAGCTAGATAATATGAGCTTACACCAATAGCCGTATCAATAGCTGTATCCACTAACATTGATGAATCAATTTGCCAATTATTTTCATAAAAATTGAATCCAAAATTTACCAATGCATTTAAGCCAATAGTACTGCTGACTGATCTAGCAATTACACCAAATCCGGCTCTAGCATCGCCAGTTAATATTTGCTTAAATGTCCATTGAGCTATTGTTCCAAAACTTGAACTTGATTTACCAAACCAACGCCAAGTTCCGCCCATAATTGGGTGCATATATCTTGTGTTTGTTGCATATGCAAATTTACTATGCATTCCATTAGTGGCAAAATATTTCATACCTAAAACGAAATCAGGAATTGCCCCAACTAATACAGGGACAAGTAAAGTTCCTCCAGAAGCAACAACAGCCAATTCAACTCCTACAGCAACACCTAGCAATGTTTCTCAAATTGAATCTGGACTGTGTCCGGATCTGCCAGAATAATTGACATGATCATTCATACAATAACAATATAAATTTAGCCCACTTATACTTTCATAATCTAAATAATCTACATCATCAATTAAACCTTTATTAATAACATAATTATGTTTGTATTATGTAGATGCTCTTTGGGAAATAATCTATTTCTAGCATTCCTCACTATGCTCTACTTTTTCAATAAAATTAATTAATTTCTTTTTTGATATATCAAAATAATATGGACGTTCCCAAAACTTTCTTCTTAGTATTGGAATTTTATATATTTTAGACTCTTTGTTTTTTTCAGATATATGTAAACATAGAATAATAACATCATTAAAATTAAAATTGTTCTCTATAAATCTGCCTAGTTTTGTTTCATAACTCTTTGATATAAATATTTCTCTATTTCTTTTTTTAAAATAACTTATAACTTTTTTAATGATTATCTCAATATCTTCTTGATTAATTTGAGTTATGAACTCAATATTTTGAGAACACTTAGGGCAGAAAAATACTTTATGAATAAATTCGCATGATCCAATCATTATCGCTCCATCTCCACCAGCATCAAAGTCATAATATTTTGCTTCTTCTGATTTTTGATCTACAACTTTTCGATGTTTAACAATCATTAATTTTTCGCCACATTTATAACAAAAATGTTCTCTAAACTTAACTTTAAAGGTGTTACCATAATTGTACCAATATTTATTCATAACTCAATCCTCCCTATTAAAATAATCCATCAAATCGGATTCTAATATAGAAATCCCATCCGACACCTAAAGCAAATCCAGAGCCAAAATAAAATTCCATTTTTCCATCATTGGTAGGCCTCAAACCAATACCTACTCTTCCACCAATAGAACCAAGTTCTCCAGATAATCCAGTTTCTATTTGAAGACCAAATATATCAAATTGTCCACCAACTCTTCCGCTCAATGCTGTAGCTTTTGCCTCCGCACCCATAAAGTAGATGTTTTTTTTAGGATCAATAAATATTCCCACCATGCCTGATACAGTTAATGCATCTCCGACAGCCTTTAAAGATATATTTAAATCATCACTTCCAAATCCAATTTGACCACTTGCATTTAAAACAGAAAACTTTCCCGCGATACCGACCTTAATAGTGCCTTTTTTTAAACTAATTTGAGCTCTTGCATTCCAATCAGCGTAAAGGCTAGTGACACTCCCACTACCAAACAGTAATCCATTTTTAAATGAACCTTTTAATGTTTGGTTAAATATTCTAGAACTGCTACCTGTTACACTTACAATAGGAACAAACCCTCCGCTTAATGTCCCAGATAACGATGGATCAGTAATTGAACAAGTGGAAGAAACGGGTCTTTGTTTGTAATTCACAGGATTATTATAACAGTAGCAGTATAAATTTAATCCATTAATACTTTCAGGATCTAAATACTCAATTGAATCTGGAGTCATAAACCTTCCAAGCTCTGGAATGTAATACCTTGAGGATAACCAGTAAAACTCTATATCATTATCATATACATATCCTTTATAGAGAATTATATTTTCTTCCATTAGTTCACTTGCTAATTCTTCTTCACCTGTAGTTAAGCCATTTGCTTTAGCTTTTGTTACTTCTCCATACGCTGTATATGTATATTCTACTATCTCTTTACCTGTTATGTCTAGTATGCTATTGATATTTCTTGTTATATCTTTCTCAAAGATATATTCACTACCTTTATAGTTAAAACCTATTACTTCTCCATTTTCATTGTAATGATAACTAATTAATGTGCTTTTAGTATCAGTTATATGTTCTACTACTTTTAAATTACTTCCTTCGTAATAGTATTTATAACCATATCCATCATCATCTAAATAACTTATCCTTTGGCCTTTAGCATTATAACTAATTGTATTTGCTCCTATTTTGACTAATTCTTTTCCTTTAAATGTTAATACTTTAGTTTCATTACCTTTGGTATATGATCTTGGATATATACTAGAATTTATGTTTGAATAACTAAATGAAAAGATTTCACTTTCTTCTTCATTTATTTCTCTTTTTATTTCTTTTAACTTATCTGCTGTTGAAACATCATATTTATATATATCTTTATATATTTCTTCACCTGAACTTGTTACACTTTGTTTTGTTTGAATGTTTCCATTTGAATCATATGTGTAAATATATTTATAATCAAATGTTGTTGTTTGACGCATTTCACTTGTTAGTCTGTTAAATACATCATATGTGTAAGTATAATTTTCTAAAATTGAACCATTTGCATTTTGTACTAATTTTCTTATTATCATGTTTTGGTCATTGTATATATAAGTAATAATTCCACCATTT
>CAYMGD010000003.1:0-97181 GCA_964389905.1 uncultured Coprobacillus sp.
AAATAAAAATAAATATATGATTGATTGACAATTACTCAATTATTATACTACTATTTATTTCAAAATGCAAGAACTTTTTTATTTTTTATCATTTTATTATATGTTTTATATATGTTTTTATGCATATTTGTAAATAATAAGCAAAATAAAAGCATAGAAATAATTATTTTTATTCCTATGCAGTTTATTTATCTCGATAATATTATTCATCTTTAGATGGTTTATATGTAAACAAAGAACTTATTGATGTGTCATCAATTATATTAATAACTCCTTGGCCTAGTATTGGCGCAATGCTTAATTGCTTAATCTTTGGACGTTTCTTACTTTCTGGAAGTTTAATCGAATTTGTCATTATGAATTCAGTAATGTCAGATTTTTCAATCCTATCACATGCATCTCCTGAAAGAACCCCATGAGTACAAGCAACAAACACGTTTCTTGCTCCTCTTTCCTTCAAAGCTTTTGCCGCTGCAATAATTGTTCCTGCAGTATCTACCATATCATCAACAACAATTGCATCTTTATCCTTTACATCGCCAATTATATTCATTACTTCAGCAACATTAGGTCTTGGTCTTCTCTTATCAATAATAGCGATTGGAGCTTCGAAGTTTAAAGCAAATTTTCTTGCTCTTGTAGTTCCACCATGATCTGGCGAAACAACCACTATATCTTTCAAATTCTTTTCTTTAAAATAATTAACTAAAACAGTGGAAGCTTCAAAGTTATCAATAGGTATATTATAGAACCCTTGAATTTGAGCCGCATGTAAATCCATTGCAATAACACGCGATGCTCCTGCAGCAGTCAATAAATCAGCTATTAATTTTGCTGAAATAGGTTGTCTAGATAACGCCTTGCGATCTTGTCTTGAATAACCATAATAAGGCATAATGACATTGATTGTTTTGGCAGATGCTCTCTTTAAAGCATCAATCATAATTAAAAGCTCCATATAATTTTCATTAACTGGGGCTGAAGTAGATTGTACAACAAATACTTCGTGTCCTCTTACAGTTTCAGGGATATTGATATTTACTTCTCCATCTGAAAATCTTCCTAAGTTACATTCTGATAAATCAATGTTAATGTAGTCAGCAATTTCTTTTGCTAATTCTGGGTTTGAATTAAGTGTAAAAATTTTAATTTTCTTACCGTGAACGTTGGCCATTTTATTGTTCCTCCTGAATAACCACTTATATTATAGCTTATAATCACTTTAAAAGCAAAGAAAAAAAGTAGTAAACGCTTTATACTACTTGATTTATTATATTTTTATGATTTTTATAACGTATGAAAAACAAACACATTTTTATACTTGTTTATAATATTTTCCTTACATTTTAAAGCTTCAGCTTCAGTTTTAAATAACCCAAAGACGCTTCCTCCACTTCCACTCATCAAACTAAAATACGCCCCTTGTTTAAGCAAAATTTCCTTTATACTTTCAATTTTATTTTTTGTTTTATCTCTTAAAGCTAGTTCTAAATCATTAGAGTACATTGTCATATCGAGTGGACTCTCTTTATATTCCCTTTCAATTTCATCAAGCCTCATATATGATTCCTTCGTGTTCACATAATCATCATCAAATACTAAAACTCCATACAACTTGTTAACTGTGCTCAAACAAATTTTATCTCCTGTTCCACTCACGATAGCTACTTTATTTTCTATGAAAAAAGAAACATCAGAACCAACTTCTTTACTAAGTTTAGGAATTTCATTTTTGTTTACATTATTTTCTTTAGCTAAAAACTTTAATACTTCGGCAGCATTTCCGCTTCCACCACCAAGACCTGCTCCAATTGGTATATTTTTATTAATTTTAATTTTATACTTTTTATGAGTATTATACTTTTCTCTAAATAAACATAATGCTTTATACATTATATTGCTTTTAAGATCAATATTCATTCCTTCTATAACATCATAATCATTTTCAGTAATTTCAATCTCATCATATAGCGATATAGGCACCATAAGAGATTCGATTAAATGTAAGCCATCAACTTTTTCATAGACATTTAAGTATAAATTTATTTTTGCATTACTTTTTATTTTCATCTTTAAAACATTAATCTCATCTTGCCAAAGGTTTGCAAGCCACTAAATGCATCCTTTCCATTTTCTATATATTTGAATAATTCATCCCCATTAATTAACTTAGTAAACGAAGTTGTGGAAGCCTTCACAGCAATAATTGCAGGATCGTATGTATGCACATTAATCCTTCTTGGAGATGATGCAAAGTCAGCCCCAGAAGCAATCAAAGCTTCAAAGTTCGATTGACATGCTCCTGCAATCACAACGCATGATTTTTGCTTTATTTTTCTAATTTTCTTTATAGTTTTCATAAAATTTATCGTATTAGCATAATTAGATAAATCCTTTACCCCTTTATTATTATAAATATCATGTCCTGTTACGACGATAACATCTGGTTCAACTTCATATACTAACCTTTCTATCTCACTAGGCATTTTATCCTCATCAATACATTTGCCATATGCATAAATTCCTAATTCTTTATATAGTTCTAAACATTTATTTAGATAATCTATATCTCCATCTAAATGAAGTATCTTTCCTAAGATATACTTTTGTTTTGTTCTTTCACTTTGTTTTACAATATTGTGCAAATAATCTTTTTCTCTTATTTCAGCTTTTTTCATATTCTCCTCAGAAACAACAATCAAATTATCACTTTTTTCGCATCTTGCAATACGATAATATACGCCATGAAGAAAACACATTTCTTCATTATCATCTTTAGTAATTTTGATTATTTTATAGATGCACCTTGCATCTTCATTCTTTATAATTACAAAGTCATTTACTTGCACAATATCACCATTAATATTATATGAAAGCTTTTTATATTTGTTAGTTATAATTTAAGATTTTGATATAATTTTTTTATTTCTTCTAAAGTTAAATTTTCTGCACGTACCGTCTCACTTAGCCTTAACTCGTTTAATACTTTTATAAGTTCTTCTTTGTTTATATCATATTTATTTAAAATATTATTACATAAAGTCTTTCTTTTCATTGCAAATATATTTTGAATAAATTCTTCAAATTTAGGCCCGTATTTTTCGCTACAATCGTTTTTCTTTGTTTCAATTGATACTATTTGACTATCAACATTTGGAATGGGATAAAAGCAATTTCGGCTTACATCAAATTCTTTTTTTGTACTCCCCTTTAAATTTATGATAACACTTAAACTACCATAATCCTTAGTATGGGGTTTAGCCGATAACCTTTCACCAACTTCTTTTTGTACCATAAAGACTAACTTTTCAAAATAGTTAGCATAATCAAGTAGTTTAAATATAATTGGTGTAGTAATATAATACGGAAGATTACTTACAACTACAATTTTATAGTTTTTAAAGTATTCATTAATATACTTTTCTAATTCTACTTTTAAAAAATCTATATTAATTATTTCAATATTATCTTTAGAAAGTTCATTTTCTAATATTGTAACCATATCGCTATCTATTTCAAAACAAATTACCTTATGAGCTATTTCAGAAAGAATTTCAGTCATTGCTCCTATTCCTGGACCAATTTCAAAAACAACTGTGTTTTTATCAATTCCACTTACACTAGCTATTTTCTTGCATATATTTGTATCAATAAGAAAATTCTGTCCATACTTTTTCTTGGCAAAAAGATTATATTTTTTCAAAACTTCAGTTGTTTTAGATATACTAGAAATCATTTTTCAAAAAATCCAATTCTTTAAGCATTTTTTTAAATTCTTCTGGAGGATTAATTCCTTGTGGGCACTTTGTTTGGCATAGCTTACAATTTATACACAAACTGATATCAGCCTTTTCATTAACAAGTTCCTTATATGCCCAGCTAGTATGTCCTTTGTTTTCATACATTGCATAGTCATTATATATTCTAAAGATTTTAGGAATGTTTACACCATGTGGGCACGGCATACAATACTTACAATTTGTACAGCCTACTTTATTAACCTTTAAAAGTTTTTCTCGTACGTTAGCAACTATTTTTTTCTCATCAGCAGATAATGGCACAAATTTATCAAATGTTTTCAAGTTATCATCTAGTTGTTCCATTTCATTCATACCGCTTAGAATAATTTTCACACCCTGCAAAGTCCCTACCCATCTTAAAGCCCAACTTGAAAGAGAAGCATCGGAGTACTTTTTAAAATCCATAGCAATTTCTTCATTAAAAGAAGCTAATTTACCGCCTTTTACAGGTTCCATAATAATAACTGGAATGTTACGTTTTTCTAGTTCATAATATCCCTTTATACCTTGCTGAGAATCAATATCCATATAGTTTAATTGTATTTGTACAAATTCCCAATCGTAATAATCTAATATTTCTTGAAATACTTCATACGAATCATGAAATGAAAAACCTATATGTTTTATTTTCCCTTCTTCTTTCCATTTCAAAAGTGTTTCAAGCATATTCCATTCTTTAAATTTTTCAAATTTGTCTTTTGATAAAGCATGCACTAAATAAAAATCAATATAATCAGTTTGTAAAGCTTCTAACTGTTTATCAAGAGTTTTTAGTGCTTCTTCTTTTGTCTTAAAACAAAACATTGAAAACTTTGTGGCTAGATAAAAACTTTCTCGGGGATATCTTTTTAAAGCTTTCCCCACAAATGATTCGTTTTTTCCTTCAGTATAAGGAAGCGCAGTATCAAAATAATTCACACCACTTTTATAAGCCTTATCAATAAGTTCAAACCCTTTTTCTTCATCAATTTCCCCATTTACTGTTTTTAGCCTCATACAGCCAAATCCTAGCAAAGAAGTTTCAATACCAAGTTTATCCCATTTACGTTTTTCCATTTCAAGCTCCTTTTAAAATTAATATTTCTTCAATTATCTTATTGCCGCCTCTAATTTCTAGTGTATTTACATCTCCATTATATATAACTCTTTTCAAAGAATTACAATCTTTAAATGCATTTATATCTATCACTTTTACACTACTTGGAATAACTATTTCTTCAAGATTTATGCATCCTTCAAACGCACTTTCGTTAATAATTTCTATTCCTTCTGGTATTGTAAAACTTGTTAAAGACTTACATCCATAAAAAGCATTTACACCGATATATGTCATTTCTTTAGGCAATACTATTTCTTTTATGTTTTTACATCTATAAAATGTTGCATTATGAATTAATTCTATATCATATATTTCAACTTTTTCTAATGTTTCAGGAATTAAGTACTCTTGAATTGCTGCCGTTCCGCCGAAAAGCCTTACAAATATGTCAGTTGCTAACAAGTCTTTAGGATTGTCTTCTCTTTGATTTCCAACAAAAGGAATTGTAACCTTCTTTACGTTATAGCAGCCCGCTAAGACTCCATCTCCTAGCCTTTTAACAGAAATAGGAAGTTCAAATTCTTCTAAAGCTTCGCATCCTTTAAAAGCATTATCTTCTATCGCTTCAAGGGTGCTTCCTTCTTCAAAGATAATTTGTCTTACGTTTTTGCACCCTTCGAAAGCTTGTATTTCGATTGTCTTTACTGTGCTTTTTATATATATAGTTTCTAATCCTAAGGCATACATAGCTGAATATTTATCGATAATTTCTTTTTCTAAAGTTATACTAGTAACATTATGAGGAATCAAAAGAATTTTGCCATTATAAAGATATAAAATGCCGTTATCAACATACATTTTTTCACTTTTCTCAGCTGTTATATTTTTTAAGTTGGGTAAAACTAGATTAGACTTTATATTTATGTTTTCCAAATATTTATTGATATGTATAGTTTCTATTTTGTAATCATAATCTTCTAAGAATATTATGCTAGTTATAGGAATACCATCAAGTTTATCAGGAATATTTAGTTCTTTGTCTTTTGTTTTAATAGTCATCTCTAAACCACTTTCACTCAGTTCTAAATCATATTTAGAATAGTTAATCATTTTACCAAAAGATATCAAACCACATATTACCGATAAAGCTAACATTGCTTTTTTTAATCCATATTTATTTCCAAAAAGCAAATGTAATCTTATTAATTCATAAGCAAACAAAATATCCATACCAATTTGAAATAAACCATTATAAGCTGTTTCTAATGTTTTTATCATACTTGCTATATTTAAATATAGAATAGTAATCAGTTTTATTATTTCACACACTTTACTTTCGTTAGTTTTATAACGATTTAAAAATATAAATGAAAACATTGAGGCAATAATTAATGTTAAAGGGACAATAAATCTATTTATTATTCCATACATATTATTTTTTAAATTATTGTCCAACAAAAAGTCTCCCAAAAGCATATGTATAGCAATGTAAAAAACATATATTATGACAAGCCAAAGAATAGTATTGAGTCTAATTTTTAATAATTCATTAGTTTCATAACTTTCTTTTGCATAATCAGTTTTTACATTCAGTACTTTTTCTTTATCCATTCCACAGTTATTGCATTTGTGTGAATTAAAGTTTGTTTCTCCGCACAAACAGTTCCAGTACATATCACCATTATGAGGAATATACTTAATATCATTTTTCGAAATATTATTTTCTTTTAAAACATCTTTTACAAATAAATATTTTTCTCTTCCTAAGAAGTTTATTGATCTTCCTCTAACAATCATTTGTGATTTACCTTGAGGGTATATTTCTTTCCCACAAGTTATAATAGAAAATATATCTATTTCACCTAGTACATTATTTCTTTTTCTTTTAATCGTTACCGAAAAATCATCATTTTTATTGTTTGTTAGATTATCTATCTCATATATTTCATCAAGATATTTGATTTTAATTTTTGCAATATCCTTTTCACTTATATTCTTCAAGAATATTTCTAATTCATTTTCTTTTAATTCATAACCTAAAATAATAAGTGGAAAATTATTATAATATTTGTTGAGTTGATTCATCTTAGAAAATTAGATACCAAATAAATGATAATAATAAAGATACTAAACCAGAGAGTATTAAAATGTATTTTACATTTTGATATTCATTATATCCTTCATCAGTTGCTTTGGTATTTCTCCTTCCATACTTTTTTACGTTATCTCTTTCTTTTCTTCTCGAACGAATATTAAAAGCTAATAATTCTAAACACCCAGCAATCACAAGCATTATTTCAACAAGTTCCATCCTTTCATAAGTAATAGCAAAAGGCAAAGTTACAATAATTGGAATAACGCTTATAATTGCAATAATAATTATTCTTTTTATATTTTTGTTCATATTTTTTCACCTCAAAGTATTTCTATTATATTATAAACTATTTTATATCTTTTTACAATAAAAAGAATACCTTAGAATCAACTAAGGTATCTATATTATAATCCTTCATTTTGCCATTTTTCGATTAATTCTTTTGTTCCTAGAACAAAGTGTCCAGGCTTTACTTCTATCCATTCACAAGTCTCATAATCCATATCCCCTTTTTCATATACTGTGTGATGTTTTTTCATCTTGTAGTTAGGGTCTGGTTGAGGTATTGCTGTTAGAAGAGATTTTGTATACGGATGAATTGGGTGAGAATAAACATCATCAGCAGCACCTAGTTCAACAATATATCCTTGATGCATAACTGCAATTCTATCTGATATATATTTAATAATCGATAAATCATGAGCAATAAATAAATAAGTTAAGTTACGTTCTTTTTGAAGTTTTTTCAAAAGATTTAAAACTTGAGCACGGATGGAAACATCTAAAGCCGAAATTGGTTCATCAGCTAAAACTAACTCTGGTTCGATAACTAGTGCTCTAGCAATTCCAATTCTTTGTCTTTGTCCTCCACTAAATTCGTGAGGATAACGAGACAAATGTTCTGGAAGTAAACCTACTTCTTCAATGATTTTACATACTTTTTTTAGTCTATCTTCTTTGTCAGTAAATAGTTTAAAATTGTATAAACCTTCTGAAATAATATAATCGACATTAGCACGTTCATTAAGACTACTTGCAGGGTCTTGGAAAATCATTTGAATTTTTCGTTTATTTTCTTTAACTTCTTGGCGAGTTAATTTTTTAGATATATCTTTTCCTTGGAAAATTATTTCACCATTTGTTAATTTATTAATTCCTAATATAGCACGGCTAATAGTTGTTTTTCCCGAACCACTTTCACCAACTAAACCAAATGTTTCTCCTTTGTAAATATCAAAGTTTATATGATTACAAGCTTTAATTATTCTTTTCTTTACTTTAAAATGAACATCAGCATTTCTTACACTTAATAATACTTCTTTTCCATCAGGAGTTTTTTCATTAATAACTTTAATTTCTTCCATCATTTTTTACCTCCTGAATATATTTTTGCTATTCTTTCGGGAATTTCACTTATTATTGCTGGTCTTTCCACTTTTGGTGCACGAGGATCTAAAAGCCATGTTTTAGCATAATGTGTTTCAGAAACCTTAAACATTGGAGGTTCTTTAACAAAATCTATTTTCATAGCATATTTATTTCTTTCCGCAAAGGCATCACCATGAATCACGTTGAATAGACTTGGTGGAGTTCCTGGAATTGAATACAAGTTCTCTCCTTTTTGACCTAATTGAGGTAAGCTTGAAAGAAGAGCCCATGTGTATGGATGTCTTGGATCGTAGTAAATATCTTCTGCTGTTCCATACTCAACAATTTGCCCAGCATACATAACCGCAACTCTATCGGCAACTTCTGCTACTACACCTAAGTCATGTGTAATGAATATTACTGTAAATCCATATTCTTCTTTTAATTCTTGAATCAAATCAAGTATTTGCGATTGAATAGTAACATCTAAAGCTGTTGTTGGCTCGTCACAAATTAATATATCTGGAGCACACGCTAAAGCGATAGCAATAACTACTCTTTGACGCATTCCTCCTGAATATTGGAACGGATAATCATTATAACGTTTCTCAGCGTCTTTTATACCAACTCTAATTAATAATTTAATAGCTTCTTCTTTGGCCTCTTCCTTTGATAATCCTCTATGTAATCTAATTACTTCAGAAATTTGTGAGCCAATTTTTCTTAAAGGGTTAAGTGATGTCATAGGATCTTGGAAGATTGTAGAGATTCGTTTTCCTCTAATCTTTTGCCATTCTTCGTTTGTCTCAAATTTAGCTAAATCAACACCAGAATATAAAATTTCACCTTTAGAAACTTTACCATTTTCTTCGAGCATTCCCGTTAAACATTTCGTAAATACAGATTTTCCCGAGCCACTTTCACCAACGATAGCAATTGTTTCACCTTTGTATATATCTAATGAAATATTTCTTATCGCTGTTAGAATCTTATTACGAACTGAAAATTGCACTTCTAAGTTTTTAACTTCAATTATTTTTTCACCATTTTTTAAATGGCTATTATCTGCTAAATTTATGTTAATTTCTTTTTTTCTCATATTTTTCTCCTATCTATGCTTCTTAGGATCTAAAGCATCTGATAGCGATAATCCTAATAAGAAGAATGTGAAGATAATCCAAGCAAGTATTCCAGCAGGAGCTAATAGTTGCCATGGACTTTGACCAAATGTTCCTACACCACTCTCTAGAACGGCTCCAATTGATATTGCACTTTGAGGAAGACCTAAACCAAAGTAACTCATTGTAACTTCACTTGAAATCATTCCTGGAATAATTAATGATGCTTCTGTAATTACAATCGCAAGTAAATATGGAAGCAAGTTTTTCGTCATAATTCTTGATGGAGGTGTTCCTAAAGTAATAGAAGCTATATTATAATCTCTATTAGTTATTATTAATACTTGGTTACGTATAAATCTAGCTAATCCTAACCATCCAAATAAGGTTAAAGAAACTATTAATCTGAGTTCTGATGAGGCTGTTGGGAACGCTTCTCTAAATATAGTTCCTAAAAGCATATATAATAATAGTGATGGTATATTTGATATTAAATTATATATCTCTACAAATATACGATCGAGTTTTCTGAAAAAGCCCCAAATTAAACCAACTACAACGCCAACAACTATTACTATTATAGAACTTTCCAAAGCCAAAACTAAAGATTTTCTAGCACCTGTAAATACAGCAAAGAACAAATCTCTACCAACACTATCTGTTCCAAATAAATGTTCAGAACTAGGTGCCATATTAGCTTTCATACCTGAAGTCGCAAACTGTTCTGTTGTAACATGAGTATCAAGCCACCCATCAGGTGTAAAGCACGGTATAATTATTATTGCTAGTAAAAATATTACAAGTGAAACTATTGCAATAATAGCTCCTGGTTTTTTTATAAATACTTTTAATACACTTTTCCAATATGAATAAGGTTCAGCAGATATATGTTCTGATTCTTTTTCATCAAGTTCTACAGGAACAAATAGTTCGTCCTCATTAATATTTTTAATAGGAGTTCCTTCTACAGGAAGAACATCAGTAATTTTGTAATTATCGAGATTTTTCATAATAACCTCCTAACCTTCTAGTTTAATTCTTGGATCAAAGAATACCGTAATAATATCACCCAATAAAAACGATATCATACTAAGCATTGCATATATTACAGTTAATCCTTGAAGTAACGAAACGTCTAAAATATTTATGGAACTTATCAATAATATACCAGTACCTGGAATTTTCCAAATTGATTCAACAAAGTAACTACCAACAATTGCTGTGATAAATGTTGCTGGAATGTTTCTTACTAATGGAACGATTGCATTTCTTAGTACATGTGTATACATTATTCTATTTTCTGATAATCCTTTTGAACGTGCAAACTTGACATAATCAGACGTTAATTCATCAATCATAAACCTTCTTAAATATATAATAACACCTGGTATTGATAAGAAAACCATACAAAATATCGGTGCTATTAATGTTTTTACGGGGTGTTCTGCACTATAATAGTAGCTAAGTCCTAATGAACCAAATATACCATTAGCATCACCTAATATATTATTCATAAACAAATAAAATGCAAGAGCAGGTATTGCATAGTTTAATACAATAAATACATTACCAATTTTATCTACTATTCCACCTGGTTTTTTAGCCATAGCTATACCCAAAGGATAACCTATTAAATATGTAAAGAATACAGACCATAAAGTTATTTTAAAAGAAATACCCATTCTTGATGTTAATACATCTGTTACATATTCTAAACTGTTAGTTCTTCCAAAATAAACCAAACCAGTCCACCAATCTTTTTCTATGCTATATGTTGTATCCCATTTGATCGGTATTTTTTTAGGAATTGGTAAAACCCAATAAATATATGTAAATATACTTTCAATTACAGAAACGCGAGTGCCATCAGCTCTACACCTTCCGTATGTAAAAAGTTGTTTATTTTTATAGTTTTCTGCTGCCTCTGCACTTGCTGCTTTTAATTTGTTATATACATTAAGATTGTATAATTTCGTATCTGGCAAAACTCTTATTAGCGCTGTAACAACAGCTATAATTAGAATTATTGTTAACAGCGAACTAAGTATACGCTTAACAATATATAAAAATGTTTGGTTGTGCAAAGCTTTCCAAATTTTTTGCATTATTTCTTTAAAAGTTGTCTTTTCTTTTGCGACTTCTTCCATTTTATTTGTTCCTCCTTGTGTTTTTTTGTTTTCAATATACAAATAATATATTAAACATATATATTATCTCTATATAAAAAACAATTTAACTTATCTTTTTTATTAAGTAAGGAGAGGTAAGGAACCTTACCCCTCCAAATTTGTTTTATTTGTTTTTACCTTCGTTATAAGCTTGTGTAATTGCATTTCTTATTTCTTGAGTAGTAATATCAGATGATACAACAACGTTCTTTAGCTTATCGCCTGTTAAACCATATGTAGCACGTCCAGCTTGCCATGGAACAGTTCTTGCAACACTTGCAGCATATCCAGATTGAGTAAGCCATGGAACGATTAAAGCTTCTTCATAGATTAGGTAATATTCAGCTTCAGCAAATGCATAATATCTATCTGCTAATTTATCACTAGCTGTAATAGCATTAGCTTTATCATAAAGTTTAGTATATTCACCTAATACTTTTTCTTGTAATTCTTTAGAAGCAGTTGAGCCTAAACCCATACTATCAACCATATCTCCACCGATAACTACTGTATGTAAGTAAGTTGCTGGGTCAGCATAGTCTGGGCCCCATCCTGACCACATTGAGAAGTCAAAGTTATAATAAACTGAATTCCATTTTGTGTCTTGATCTTCGTCTTTTGCATAGTTAGGAACAAATTTGGCAATTCCCTCTGCTAAAGCATTAAACTTATCAAGCATTGCGTTTTGGAAGGCATCTACATTTTTATTTTGATTTCCAACAATGTCAATTCTAATTGGAAAATCATCTTCTGTTAGACCTTCTGCCATAAGTTCTTGTTTTGCTTGAAGTAAGAAGGCTTTTGCTTTTTCTTCATCAAATACTGGGTCAGAGCCATTATTGATTCCTGATAAAGTTACACCAGTTGTGCCTTGTTTCTTATTGTAAACTAAGTCAACGATATCTGCATAATCACCAACAGTTGTTCCATCGTAATTGTGAACAAATGAAATTAGTTCACGGTTTGTATATCCTCTCATTAACCATTCTTGAGGAGCTCTGCTATTATAGTATTCTAAGAATGACATTACGTCTAATCCATATAAAATACCTTTACGGAAGTTTTTATTTTGAATTGCAGCAAATGTTGCATCTTTTTCCTTTTGTGTTTTTTCTGCAACATCATTATATTCAAATGTTGTACGTGAGAAATTATAATATCCAATATAAGTTGCATCACCTACTGAAAGAACAGGATTACATAATTCACTTGCAGGATTTGTAACACTTCCAGTGCCATCTGCACCAGCAACATATTTGTTATACCCTTCTTCATCAGTTCCATTAACTCTTACAGAGAAACTATCGATTAGACCGCTTTCAAACCATTTACGAGTTGTTGTAGCTTCTGCTGTTGAAGAGTTATAGAATGTTTTTTCAACTCTATTTACATATACATGTTTTTTATCCCAATATTTATCGTTTTTAGTATAAGCGATTAAGTTACTTGCTTTATGTTCAGTAATTCTAAATGCACCACAAACTAAAATATTATTTTCAGTCTTACCAAAGTCTGAACCTTGGTCTTCTAAATATTTACCATTAACAGGTAAGAATGGAGAATAAGTTAAGCTTGATAAGAAGTATGGAGTAGCTTGATATAAAGTATAAGCAACTTCATATTTTGATACAGCTTTTACACCAACAGTTGAGAAATCAGCTGTTTCTTTATTATTTAAAGCTGCATAATATTCTGCTGAACCAGCAATTAAACCAGTAATAATACCTACTGTACTTGAACCATTAATTGGATCAAGAACATATTTGATTCCATCAACAAAATCTTGTGCAACAACTTCTGCATAAACATTTCCTGTTTTGTTATCAACCCAAGCAACACCTTCTTTTAATTGGAAAGTCCATGTCTCAGTTCCATCTTCGTTAATTTCAGTTTTGTAACCTTCTGCTAATGCACCAACAAGTTCGCCATATTTATTATTCTCAACTAAGCCATCTAACATATTAGTATAATGTTCTGAGTTATATGTCCATTGATTAGTTAAATAATTAAATAAATCATTTGTTGGTTCTATTTGATAAATTGTTTTATAAACATCTTTAGTTTTGATTTTTTGACCAGCTACAGTGTAGTAACCTTCTGCATCAATTTCACCATTTTCATATTTGTTTTCTAAAGATGTGAAACCTTCTTTTAATGTTGTTTTTCCATTGTTTTCTTCACTCCATACGAAGCCATCCGTTCCTGTATTAGGATCACGTTGTTGTTCTTCTGGACTGCATCCATCACATGCTAATAATACACATGCTAATGAAAAAACCATTAAAAAACTAAATAAAGATAATAGTATTTTTTTCATATTTATAATCTCCTTTCAAAAGATTAGATTAATTTTACCAAATTATATACTTTTTTGTCAACTAGAATTTACTACTTTTATTAATGTAAACGTTTTAAACAATTGTTTTTTACTTAAAACTTCATTTTTTGAAAAAATAAACAAAAAGTGCAAGACTTTTACATCTTACACTTATTATTGCTATTTTTAGCTTTTTTATTCAACAACATCTAAACTGATATAAGTTCCTAATCTCCATCCATAGCTTGCTGAATAGCCATAAACTGGACAAACAATAACAACCTTCTTACCATCTAATGCTTTTACTTCATCTTGATAAAGTGATGTATGTTGATAATAAGCAACATTAATTGCTTCTGATGTGTCATTAGATATAACTAAATATGCATTTGTATAATTACCAGATGTTCTAACTTGAACATAACATTCTAATTTTACAAGTTTTCCATATAATGCATTTTTAGAAATTTGTGTTTTTTCTGTTTCTTCTATAGATGTACCATTTGTAATTTTCTTTAAGTCTTCAAATGTAACAGTTTCAGCTTCAATTACAGCGATTTTTTCTTCTAACTTATCGCATTTAATTACAGAAAGTTGTGGAGTGATTTCTTTATTGTTATTGTAATATACAGTTGTTTTAACAACAAGTTCAACGCTATCTCCAACTTCTAATGTAACTCCTTCTGGAGCAACGCTATCTAATTGACTTCTTACAAATGAAATACCAGTATTATCAGCAATATAGAAGTATTTTTTGCTTGAAGTATCTAAGCCAATAATTTGACCTTTAACTTTGATTATTCTTTCAGTTCCTTCTAAAGCTACTTGTGTTGCTTCTAAAACAGTTTTTTCTTCTAATGGCATTACTTTAACAGTAATTTCTACAGTTTTAGTTAAATCACCTAATGTGATAGTTGCAGTTAATTTAACTTCAACTTTTTCTTCTGTTTGTTGTAAAATAGTTCCATCTTCTCTTAATACTTCAGGATTGCTACTTACCCAACTAATAGTTACACCTTCAACATCTGTTGGAAGAGTAGTACTAACAGCAAATTCTTTGTTAATTCTATTAATTACAGCTTCAGCTTTCATAACTTTTTGTTCATCAGTTAATTCAGGCATAGCTTTTTCTTCAATAGCTCCGATTGGAATGATTCTAATGAATCCATCTGAATACATATCCCAGTACATACAAGTAAACTTAACATATTTGCCAAATTTAGCAGCTAAATTGTCTTTATCGCCATCAGCAAATTGGCTATCATATAAAGCAACTTTTTCTCCTGTGATATGGCTTTCTAATGCATAAGTATAAGTTCCGCCTAAATCATTAGTAACAATTGTTCCTTCAATAGTAAAGATTTTACCAAAATTTGCAGGATCTACTTTTTCATTTGAATCTTTTGGCATATAATCATTTAGTAATTCAACGCTACCTTCTTCAGTAATAGTTGTTAAATCAAATCCTTCTTTAGCATTAGTAACTGTTGTAGCGGCATTTTTCATTTCAACCATACTATAATATAAATCTTTTTGACCAACTACAGTTACCTCATTACCAGCTTTAACTGTATATGATCCATAAACATATAAATGAGTATTTGTTTCATCTATAACCCAGAATCCACCAGGGCAAGTAAAATATACTGTTCCAGATACTTGTGCTGTATCACCATTTTTAACTTTTGTGTCTTTTGAATTATCTAAGAATTCAGCAATTGTAACTTGTTCAGCGACTTTCTTTCTTGCATAAATTTCAAATTCTTTTGTAGCTTGAACGCCTTCTAATGTTCCGTGAACAGTAGCAACAAGTTTTAATGGAGCACTCCAATTACTATTTTCAAGAATAACTATAGTATAAATACCATCATTTTCTTGTAATTCACATCTATCATTTTCTTCAAGTGTCCAAGTAATTTTGTAAATACTTCCTGCCTTACTTGGTAATTCAGTATTTTGTTCAATTTGATCAGATTCAAGCAAAATACCTTTAGCAAGAGATTCAACCTCTTTTTGCTCCACTTCTTTAGGATCTTCTTTTTCTTCACCACATCCAACGAAGCAAAGACATAACAATAAAGCCATTAATAAACTAGCTAATTTTTTCATTTTCTTTCTCCTTTTTTTAATTTTCTAATAATACGAAATCTGAAGAACCAACACCACTTTCTTGTTGGTTACATAACATTACTTGGTAAGTTTCCATATATTTAGATACTCCGCCAATCAAGCTGTAATAATATGTGTTTTCACTATTTGATACTTTAATAGCAGACTTATCGTATTTTGGTGTTGTATCACCATCAATACGAATATTGATTTCTTGTCCACTTTCTGTTTCAGCATAAATAGTGTATGCACCATCCTCGTTGTGAGCGCCAACTTTATTAATTTTAACTTTGTCTATTTTTATTACTAATCCTTCAAGAGATTCTAAATCTATTTCTGTTTTACCATCATATTCACGAATTATTGAATCTTCACCTGTAGCTTTTTCAACAATTTTTACCTCTTTAGGATTTGTAAGTTGAAAGCCATATGTTGAATTATTAACACATTGACAAGTCATTTCGATTACAGCGCCTAATTTGATTCTTCCAAAAGGAGAACCATAGCCAGAGAACATATAAATACCTGCAGTATCGTATTCTCCTGTTATATCACTTTCTGTTTTTTCAACGTCTTCAACATAAATGTTATCACCATTCAAACGAACAACGCGAACAGTCATTTTTAGTCTTGAGCCATTATCAGCATATGAATCCATATGATCACGTAAATAAGCAATTGTTATTTCGTTTATGTTATATGAATAATCATAACTTGGATCTTTTTCACCATATACTCTTTTGCCACTTTTAGCACCTTTAGAATCAGCTTTTGTGAACTGTGTTCCGTATTTTCCAGAACCTTCATCATCAACAAAACGAGAATAACAGTTCTCAACAATCTCAAGATTTAGTAATCTGAAGTCCTCTTCTGGGCTATTACGATACCAAATATAAGCTAAATATCTTTTATTTGTTGTATCTTTTAAGGCTGGACTACCTACAGTTTCACTTTCACAAACTATTTCTGCTGCGTTTGATAATATATTAGCAACATAATCACTTGAAGCTTTTCCCCATGGATCAACTTTACCAGTTGATTCTGGTGTGTTAATCATAAGAAATCTTGCTGTGAAATATTGGCCTGTTGAATCCTTAAAATGAGCAGTATCGCCATCAACATTTTGTGTTAAAGTAACTTTACCAATTCCATTATTAATAAATGATTTTCCTTCATATTCAGAAGAAAGTTTTAACGAATCTGTTTGAGGTGTTGAGAAATCATCCGAAGATTCATCGCATCCCCAAGCAAATGACAAAGCGAATAATAAAACTAAGGCAAATAATATTTTTAATATATTATTGCTTTTTTTCATACTCTTTATCAACCCTTCTTTTGATATTTTGGTCCTAATGTAGATATTGTTTCTGATAAAGTTTTAGAAATATCTTCATTTTGAACTATGATTTTACTGAATGCAGTTCCAACAGCATCACGAACAGTGCTTGAACCAACAAAAGCAGGATCAACGAACATTCTATAGTTATCACGATATTCGATACCAACTTGTGAACTTAATGCATAATGATAATTTAAATTTAATTCTGGATCTAAATGTTCTTTATATTCTTTTGTTTCATAAGCACTATATCTAACAGGTAAATATCCACCAGTTAAAGTAGCAAATTTTGTTGTATTTTCAGTGCTTAATAAGAATTTAATTAATTCCCATGCTGCTTCTTTTTCAGCTTCAGTACATTGACTCATGATACAAATATTTGTTCCTTGTGAAATAACAAATTTATGATCTTCATCTTTGTAAGGAATTGGAGCAACGCCAATTTCAAATTTATCTCCTGAAGGAAGGTTATAACCAACACCAGCACTTGAACCAATTGTAATTAAGCATTGTAAATTCTTAAATGCATTTGATGCATAGCTTTCATCAAAACTTTCTGCAACGCTGAATAAGCCTCTTTGAGCTAAATCTTGGAAATAAGATAAACCTTCAACAACTTCTTCATTATTGAATAAAGCATAACCTTTACTCATTGTTTCTCTTTGTGTATATGCACCATCCCATTGACGGCAGATTGTTATGAATGCATTATCTGTTGAGTCATAAGAAAGTGGATAGAAGATATTACTTGCTAAATATTCACTTGGTTTTTTATCTGTTTCAGAATATTTAACACCAGCGATATTATCTAATTTTCCTGCTTTGCAATCGGCAATAATTTGTAAACCTAATGTTTCAACGTCATCCCATGTTTCAGGAACTTTATATCCCATTGCATCAAATACAGTTTTATTATAAATCATAACTTCTGTTGACTTATTAAATGGTAAACCATAGTAATCATCATTATTATCTGATAATTGATTTTCTGGTAAATATGATTCAATAAAATCACTTAAATCATAACTATCTCTCTCGATATATTGATTTAAACTTACTAATCCTTCTCCACTTAAATATAGAGCAAAATGATCTGGATATCCAAGAGTCATTGTTGGTGCCTTACCATTGTTTAAATCATAGACATTTTGTGTTAATAGGCCATCATAGCCACCTGTAATTAGGTCTAAATCGACTCTAATTTCACCTTCGTGCTCTGCTTCAAACTCAGGTATTATTGTTTGCAACGCATTAGAAATTGTTCCACTTGGAACGCGGAATTTAATAGTAATTCCATCGAATGAATCGCCACAAGCAACAGCGCATAAGCAGCATAACATTAAAGCAAATAACATTAAATACTTTTTCATTTTTTTCTCCTCGTATAATAGTATTTTTATCCTTTTATACCACTTCGGCCAACGCCTGTCATGATATATTTTCTCAATATTATGAATGCGACTAATAGCGGAATAGTAATAAGAGTAGATACCGCCATTTGCATATTTATAACTTTATCTGGGCCTGATACTGATGTAATGCTACTAAAGAAATTCATAACACCATTACTAATCAAATAATGATCTGCAGCTTTTCCTGTAGTCATTAATGAAGGCCACATATAAGCATTCCATGTACCAATCATACTTAGAATAATGATTGTAATAATTGATGACTTCGCAATTGGAATCATTACTTTAAACAAGTATTTAAAATCTCCAAGTCCGTCAACTTTTGCAGCTAAATATAATTCATTAGGTATTTGTTTGAAAGTTTGTCTTAAATAGAATGTATAGAATACACTAGTCATAAAAGGCAAAATTAAAACAATATATGTATCCTTTAAATCACTTAACAATTGATAATTACTTATAATATATATTTCACCAGGGATCATCATTGTTGCTAGAAGCAAACTAAATAATGTTTCTCTTCCTTTAAAGTTTAATCTTGCAAAAGCAAAAGCGCCTAGAACAACTGTAATTACTGTTCCAATTGTTGTGAAGACCGAAACTATTATTGTACTATAATACATTGTTAGAACTGAATATCCTCTTGAACTCATCATTAGTACCGCTTTATAGTTTTCCCATCTCAATTTTTCAGGGAAAAACCTAAATGTTGTACTTGTAATTTCAGCTTCACTTTTAAATGATGTTGTTATCATATAAAGGAATGGAAATATAATAAATATTGCGATTAAAACTAAAAAAGTATACATTAAGATATTACTTATCAACATCTTAGTTTTATATTTTTTTACTTCTTCGGGGCTTAAATATAATTCTTCTAATTCTCTCATCATAGCCTCCTAATAATGAACTCTCTTCTTTGAAACTTGCATTTGAACTAGGGTAATTAGCATAATAATTATAAATAGAATTATACTACCTGCTGCACCTACTCCTAAAGGAGTTCCTAAAGTTGGATCCATTTGATCGTATATATAACCAACTACTGTACGTAATAGGTTAGGATCTGAGTTTGGTCCATAATCGCCTGTACCAAAAATTGATACAACACTAGAATATGTCTTAAAAGCTCCAATAAATGATGTTATAGTGATATATAAAATCATTGGTGAAAGCAATGGAATAGTAATTCTTCTAAAAGTTTCAAACTTTGAAGCTGAATCAATTTGAGCAGCTTGATAATATTGTTTATCAATACCTTGAATTCCAGATAAGAATACTATTATTTTAAATGCTAAGCCATTCCAAATAGAATATACAGTAAGAACCACTAGAGCAGAAAGTTTAGTAGCTCCAGCTGATGTCCAGCTTATATCAGTACCAAATATTGAATTAATAATTCCATATTTACTAAACAAGGCACTAAATACTAATCCTAAAGCAATTGTGTTAGTAACATAAGGCAAGAAAAAGATTGTTTGAAATAATTTTTGAAATTTCTTTATCGAATTCAAACCAACAGCTATTACTAATCCGATTAATATTGTTAGTGGGACAGTTATAATAACTATGTAAAATGTATTTAGAAGAGCATTCCAAAAACTATCGCTCCCTGATGTATTAATAATAGCAATGAAATTTTCAAAGCCAATTCCATAATACTTTTTAGGAACCATTGTGTAGCCGTTCATAAATGCCATTCTTACCGCATTAATTATAGGCCAAAAAGTAAATACTGCTAATAAGCCCATTGGTGCGATTAAGGCGACAACTGCTCTCCACGTATCGTTTTTAAATTCTAACATTAGATTAAACGTCCTCCATCTTCATCATCATTGAAAACAAATATTTTCTTGTAATTGATTTTTATTTTCATTCCTTCTTCAAAGCCTTGTAAGCTTGGGACAATTAATCTAATAGGATCATCGTAACCTTCTAATTTGCATAGAAGCATTGTGTCTCGACCAATGTGTTGAATAATATCGATTGTAGCATTGATTGGACCATTTTCATCAACAGTAAAGAATTCTGGTCTTAAGCCAACTTTCACTTTACAATCTTCGATGTTTTTAACATCCATCAATACATCCCCATTATTAAGTTTTAGTTTGCCATTTTGGATTTCTCCACTAATAATATTAATTGGTGGATTGCCTAAGAATTTGGCAACGAATAAGCAGTTTGGTTCATCATATACATCTTGTGGATGATCTTTTTGTTTTTCAACGCCAAAATTCATTACTACTATTTCATCAGATATACTCATTGCTTCTTCCTGGTCATGAGTAACGAAAATAGTTGTTACACCTGTTTCTCTCTGAATACGTTTAATTTCTTCACGAGTTTGTAATCTTAATCTTGCATCAAGATTTGATAATGGCTCATCAAGCAATAGAACTTTTGGTCTCTTTACTAAAGCTCTAGCGATAGCAACACGTTGTTGTTGTCCACCTGATAACTCGTTAGGCTTTCTTTCAAGAAGTTCTCCAATTTGAACTAGGTTTGCAACTTCAATTGTTCTTTCTAACATTTCTTCTTTAGGAAGCTTTGGTCTAAGTTGTTCAAGAGGGAACATTATGTTTTGTTTTACTGTCATATGTGGGTATAGTGCATAATTTTGGAACACTAAACCTATTCCTCTTTTTTCTGGTGGATAATTAGTTACATTCTCTTCGCCAAAGAATATTTCACCACTTGTTGGTCTATGTAAACCAGCAATCATATAAAGTGTAGTACTCTTCCCACAACCACTAGGGCCCAATAAACCAACTAGTTTACCACCTGGGATAACAACATCAAAGTCGTTTACGGCTACTACTGTTTTGTCGTTTCCATTTTTTGATGGAAACTCTTTAGTTAGATGTGATAATTTAATATCAATACCTGTAAGTGCTTTTTGTTTTTCTTCCATAACAATCTCCTTATTGTTCTAACATATTATAGCACAGTATTATTAGTTTTTCAAATATTTTGTAAAATAAAGGTAATTTTTGTAAAAAAATAGCAAAAAATGGTGCTTTTTTGTAGCAAAATAACACCATTTAAAACTTCTTTATTCCTTCTAACGCTCTTATTAAAGTCACTTCATCAGCATATTCAATATCCCCACCAGCAGGAAGTCCATAGCCGATACGAAATACTTCAACATCTTTGTCTTGCAATGCACTCTTTATATACATTGCTGTCATTTCTCCTGAAATATTAGCACTTGTTGAAATAATAATTTTCTTTATATTTTCTGTTTCTATTCGTTTAAACAAAGAATCAACATTTATGTCTTCAGGTTCTACGCCATTTAAAGGAGATATTAAACCATTCAATACATGATATTTTCCCTTATACTCGTTTGTCTTTTCAAACACATTTACTTCTTTGCTACTTTCAACAACCATGATTACTGGTTCTCTTTCATCAGAGCATATTTCACATATATCATTTTCTGTTAAGTTTCCACAAACACTACATTTTTTGATATTATTAAAAGCTTTTGTTAAGTGTTCACTAAATTCTTCCACATCTTTATGCGACATTTTAAGAATTGTATAAAAGGCATATCTTTCAGCTGTTTTTGGACCTACTCCAGGAAGTAACTTATATGAGTCAATAAGTTCTTGTAAAGCTTGAGGATATTTCACTAAAATCCTCCAAAACCACCTAAAAGAGAATTGTATTTTTCCATTTTCTCTTCTGTTTCATCTTCGATTGCTTTATAAATCTTTTGATATGCAGCAACTATTGAATCTTCTAACATTTCATAATCTTCTGCATCTTCCAATTTAAAATCTTTGCAGATTTCAACTTTTGTTATTTCTTTTGTTCCTAATGCTGTAATTGTTACAACACCATCAACAGACATTTCATATTCAGACTCAGCAATTTCTTTTTGAGTATCTTCCATCTCTTGTTTCATTTTCATTAATTTACGCATCATTGCTTGTTGATTCATTTAATTATCACTCCTTTTAATCTTTACACTATTGCCAAAGATATCAATCACTTTCTTTTTCATTACTTCTTCATCATCTTCTTCAGTTGTCGTAACTTTTAAATTTGGATCAGTAAACGCTGTTAACTTAGGATATTTAATACCAATTACATATTGGCTCGCATATTCTTGTCTCTTTAAAACCCATTGTTCTTTTGTGATAGCTAAATAATTATAATAATCATTCAACAAATCATGTAAAAGTTTTAGAGAATTTCGTTTAAACTTTCGGTTCATTACTTGATTACAAACACGTGCTGTATCATATATGATTACAAACTCATGATTTCCAACCGCTTTTACTTCACCTTCGCATAAGATTTCTGCTGTCCCACGTTTGTCACTTGGTGCAAGATCTATTAAGTTTTTCCATAAACTTTGAATTCGTTCTTTTTCACTTGCATATTCTTCCACACGTGAATCATTAAGTATTCTTTCTAAAACCTTAACATCATATTTTTCATATTCATCAAAATCTTCTGGTTCAACATATTCATCACTTTTTTGTTTTACTTTGACGTTATTATTTCCTTCATCAAATGCATCAATATCAAAAGTATCAGCATCAAAAGAATCAATAGAAGACTTGTTTTTAGAACTATCATTTGTAGCCTCTTTTGCTCTTTGAAGTATTTCTTTCACTTCTTTAGTTTTTTCAATCTTTCTTTCAGAAGCAACAGGGTTATCATAAATAATAGGCTTTTTTATACTAGATTCTTCTTTACCTAGATCAGCAAACAAGTTAACTTCTTCATTTGGTTTATTTTCGTCCACTTTAGTTTGACTAGGCACATAATCTTCGCCAAATAAATTAACACGATTATTTGTTTCTTGATTATCAATTTGTCTAAATACATCTGGTTCTTTTTCAGTAATTTCCAAAGTTTTTGTTTCTTCTAAAACTATATTTTCTTCTTGAACATTTTCAATTTGTTTATTATCATCTTTTGTAATTGCTAAATCGCCAAAATCGACAGCGTTTTTAGAAGAAGCTCGTCCCACTTTCTCCACTTCAACAACATCTCCGCCCCAGAATGATATTTGCTTCTCATCAACTTTTCCTTTGTTTTTCTTTGGAGAACTCTGTTTACTTAAAGCTTCAGATATAAGTTTAAATGTTTTTGATTCAACTTCTTCTAATCTCTTTTCTAAATTCGCAATTGCATTATTTGTTTCTTCAGCATTAGAGTTATCAGATTCAACTACAATATCTTCTTTGACTTTTTCAATCATTTCACTGACATGTCTTTTTACAAAGTTTTCAATTTCAGTATAATTTATTGATGGTTTATACTTTTTTGCAACTTCTTCTAAACGTTGATTAATAGTTTCATCACTAGCTTCGGTAATATTAGCATTCTCTACATCATTTCTTAATGCTTTTTGTGTGACTTTTAAAAGCTCTAAATCTTCAATTGCTTGGCTTAATTTGGCATCTAATTCTTTGATTTGTGTGTCACTACTTGTTTGTGTAGTTTTGCTCTCTAGTTCTTTAATCTTATCATTGAGCTTATGAAGTTCAAGTTTACTTAAAAAGGCAAGTAAGTTATTAAAATTATCTTCTATTTCTTTAAGTTTATTTGTATCAACATTTGCTTGTGTTGGAGACTTAACTCCTTCTTGTTCAATTTTTCTAATTTTTTCCTCTAGAAATCCTAATCTTTTTTGATAATCTAAATCACTAGAAGTTGTATTTATTATTCTTATAATGGCTACTTGTAAATATATTGATGCTTGATTTGCAAATCTTATTTTGTTTTGTAAATCATTTAATATATCAATATAATAATATAATTCATCTAATGTTATTTTTTCAGAAACTTCTACATATTTTTCATCCTTATTTTCTAAGGCATTATTTTTAATCATTAAGATGTCACGATAAAATTCTAATAAGCCACTAACTATTTTACTTATTTCTTTGCCTTCATTTTGTAATTCACTAGCTAAACTTAAAGCTTTTGTTAGTTCTTTATCTTTCATTGCCATTACTAAACTTATTAGTTTTTGTTTGCTGACAGTTCCCGTAACTGAAGCAGCATCTTCGTCAGTTATTTTCTCATTACAGAAAGACAAAGCTTGATCAAGATAACTTAAAGCATCTCTTAATCCACCATCGCTAGCTTTAGCTATGTGCATTAAAGCATCTTCTTCAAACTCAGCATTTTCATTCAAACAAACTTTTTCTAAAACATTTACTATTTCTTCAGCTGATAATGCTTTAAAATCATATCTTTGACAACGTGATAAAACTGTTGGTAATATTTTGTGTGGTTCTGTTGTAGCAAGAACAAAAACAACATGTTTTGGAGGTTCTTCTAAAGTTTTTAAAAGGGCATTAAATGCACTAGCACTTAACATATGAACTTCATCGATAATATATATCTTATATTTAGAACCTGCTGGCAAGAAGTTAATGCGATCTTTCATTGTTCTTATTTCATCTACACCATTATTACTTGCGGCATCTATTTCGATAACGTCAGGACTAACTCCTTCAGTAATTTCTTTACACACTTCGCACTCATTACAAGGTTCTGTCTCGTTATTGTTCGGACAGTTTAGTGCCTTAGCAAAAACTCTTGCAATCGATGTTTTTCCCGTTCCTCTTGGTCCACTGAACAAATAAGCATGTGATATTTTGTTTTCGCGTATTTCGTTTTGTAAAGTTCTAACAATTGTTTCTTGTCCTATAATCTCTGAAAAAGATTGAGGACGATAAGTTCTGTATAATGCTTTGTATGCCATTGTCTACCCACCTTATTTTTTCTTCATATATATATTAACATAATATTGTTTTTTTTTAAAGTACTTTTTTATTTATTGCTTTTTTTAGGTTTAATTAGTGCTTTTTCACCATATCCTATTAAATCTTTACGATTACATTTTGTTAAAGCTTCAAAAACTAGGTCATAATTTGAATCTTTATAGTATTGTATTAATGCTCTTTGCATAGCTTTCTCATGAGGATTTTTTGGTACATATATTTTCTTGAATTCATCAGTACGAGGATCCACTTCAGTATAATACATACACGTAGCAAGAGTTCCAGGAGTCGGATAAAAGTCTTGCACTTGATCTACTCTTATATGATTTTTCTTCAAATACTCTGCAAGTTCAATTGCATCTTCTAAGTGACAACCAGGGTGACTACTCATTAGGTATGGAATTAAATATTGATTCATATGATATTCTTTATTTAATTCATTATATTTTTTTACAAATCTTTCATATACTTCTTTATTAGGTTTTTGCATATGATATAAAACATTATTGCTTATATGTTCTGGAGCAACTTTTAATTGCCCTGAAATATGATGTTTTACAAGTTCTCTAAAGAAAGTATCATCTTCATCATAGATTAAATAATCATATCTTATACCACTTCGCACAAAAACTTTCTTTACACCTTCAAGCGAGCGTACACTTTTTAAAATATCTAAATACTCTTTGTGACTAACTTTTAAATTATTACACTTTTTAGGATATAAACATAACTTGTTTTTACAAGTTCCGTATTCATCTTGTTTATCACAACCTTTATTATAAAAGTTAGCTGTTGGTCCTCCTATGTCATGAATATATCCTTTAAAATCTTCATCTTTTATAATCTTTTTTGCTTCTTCAATAATTGACTCTTTGCTTCGCGACTGAATTATTCGTCCTTGATGTGATGTAAGAGCACAGAAAGAACAACTTCCCATACAGCCACGATTCATTGAAATACTATACTTTACTTCGCTTATAGCAGGCACACCTTCTTTATACATTGGATGATATGTTCTTTCATAATCAAGACTATAAACCCAATCTAAATAATCTCTTTCAAATGGTAGTGATGCCTTGTTTTGTACCACATACTCATCACCATACCTCTCCACAAGGACTTTTCCAGAATATGGATCTGTATTTTGATACTGTTTTAAGAAACTTTTGGCGTAATTCACTTTATCTTGAAGTAATTCTTCGTAAGAAGGTAAGAATGTTGCATCATCAGGTATTAATGATTTATCTTTTGTTTTCCACACACATCCTCTTAAATAGATAATATCTTTTACGTCTAAGCCTGCGTCTAAACACTCTGCAATTTCACTTATGGTTTTCTCTCCCATTCCATAACTGATTATATCAGCTTTTGAATCTATTAAAATAGATTTCAATAATTTGTTTTTATAATAATCATAATGAGCAAAACGCCTTAACGATGCTTCTATTCCCCCAATTATTATAGGTGTATCGGGATATAAATCTCTTAAAATATTACAATATACTTTAACTGCATAATCTGGTCTTTTACCTGTTTTACCACCTTCAGAATAAGAATCTGTTTTTCGTTTTTTCTTACTTACTGTATAATGATTAACAATTGAATCAATATTGCCACTCGATACTAAAAAACCTAATCTAGGTTTACCAAATTTAGTAAAATCATTTGTATTATTCCAGTTAGGTTGAGGAACTATTACCACACTATATCCTAAAGCATCTAAAACTCTCGAAATAATGGCTACTCCAAAAGAAGGATGATCGACATAGGCATCACCCGAAAAATATATGAAATCTGGAACCTCTATTCCTCTATCTTGTAATTCTTTTTTGGTAACTGGTAAAAACATACTAAAACCTCACTGTTTAATCTTTTTATTTATTATACTATTTTTTTATCATTCTTGGAAGTTTTTTCATAATTTTCTTTACATTTTAAACTAATATGTGTTAAAATAATGTACATAATATTATAAGCGATGAAAGTAAGAGTAAAGTAATGGCTTGCTTATAGAGAGATAGTGTTTGGTGAAAACTATCACAATTATTACTTGAAAAACGCACTGGAGCTGTTGGAAGAACTGAGTAGAACCAACCGTTTTGTCCCGTTATAGACATACGAGAGCATAATTTAACTATTAAAAGTTTTATTTATAAAAGTTTTAATTATGAATTAAGGTGGCACCGCGAACTAATCGTCCTTAACTTTTTAAGGACGTTTTTTATTTTACAAGGAGGAAGAAAATGAAAATTAGCGTAAAAGAATTACAAAATCAAGCTGCAAAGCTAAATGATGAAATTGTTTTAGTTCAAGGATGGATTAGAACAAACCGTGACCAAAAAGAATTTGGTTTTATTAATCTAAACGACGGTTCAACAGTAAACAACTTGCAAATAGTTTACGATAAAGTTTTAGAAAACTTTGATGAAATATCAAAATATCGTGTTGGTTGTGCTGTTAATGTTTATGGCAAAGTTGTTTTGACACCAAACTCAAAACAACCATTTGAACTACATGCAACAAAAATAACTCTTGAAGGAGATTGCCCAGAAAACTATCCAATTCAACCAAAAAGACATACAAGAGAATTCTTACGTGAGCAAGCTCACTTAAGAGCAAGAACAAATCTCTTCAATGCTGTTTTTAGAGTTCGTAGTTTATTAGCCTTTGCTATCCACGAATTCTTCCAAAAACAAAACTTTGTTTATGTTAATACACCAATTATCACAGCTAGTGATTGCGAAGGAGCAGGGGAAATGTTTAGAGTAACAACTTTGGATTTAGAAAAGCTTCCAAAAGATAAACCTATTGATTACACTAAAGATTTCTTTGGAAAGAGTGCAAATCTAACTGTTTCAGGGCAATTAGAAGGTGAAACATTTGCTCAAGCTTTTAAAAGGATTTATACTTTTGGTCCTACATTTAGAGCTGAAAATTCTAACACTCAAAGACATGCTTCAGAGTTTTGGATGATTGAACCTGAAATTGCTTTTGCAGATCTGTATGATGATATGGAATTAATTGAGAAAATGTTGAAATATGTTATTAAATATGTACTTGAAAATGGTAAAGATGAAATGAACTTTTTTGAAAACTTTGTTTGCAAAGGTAAAATCAAACAACTTCAAGATTTATTAAATTCAAAAATACATATTTGTGAATATAAAAATGCTGTTAAAGTATGTAAAGAATCAGGCAAAAAATTTGATAATGCTTTAGAATATGGTGATGACTTATCAACAGAACACGAAAAGTATCTTACAGATGAATATTATAAAGGTCCTGTTTTTGTAACAAACTGGCCAAAAGATATTAAAGCCTTCTATATGCGATTAAATGATGACAACGAAACTGTTGCCGCTGTAGACTTATTAGTTCCTGGAAGTGGAGAACTTGTTGGTGGAAGTCAACGTGAAGAACGTCTTGATGTCTTACTTAACCGAATGAAAGAAATGAATGTTCCTGCTAAAGATATGGAATGGTACTTAGATCTTCGCCGCTTTGGTGGAACAAAACATGCTGGTTTTGGATTAGGCTTTGAAAGACTAATTATGTATGTTACTGGTGTTGAAAACATTCGTGATGTTATTCCTTATCCACGTACTCCTAAAAACTGTGAATTTTAATTATCAATTTATAAAATAAAAGTTTGGCCATAAAAAGTCAAACTTTTTTTGTGAGAAGAAGAGCTTTCAATTATTAAAAATTACTCCTTCACCATAATTATTATGTTCATCAGTTATTCTAATACTAATTTTCTTCCAGTCATAAGAAGCAATCTGGACAAGAAAAGAAGTCATCTCAATATCATCATCAATTTCTTTAACTTTGTTTATGTTTATGATAGAAACTTCTTTATCATCTACAAATGCTTTAATATTAATATTATCAGGCACTAAATCTATTTTTCCTTGGTGATATTTTTCTAAACTCATTGGTCTAAAGTATATCATAATTTTGCCCATACCGCCTTTAACGGAAAATACATTAATTCCATATACTTCTAAAGTATCAAAACTAATATCTAAAGATAAATTTTGATATAAATCTATATTATGACACCAAAATTCAAGGTATTTTTCTACATAATCTTTTACAGCAATCATAAATGGATATTTACCTTGAGGAATATCAAATTTATAATAACCTTTACTATCGCTTTTTGTACTATAAATAGTAATAAAATTATCACCCTTAATTTCAATTATTGCATCACTAATTACATTACCTTTTTTATTCTTTACATATCCGTCTATAATCATTTTATACTCCTTATATATTAATTATTAATAACCACGCTAAGCCATAATAGAAAAGTATTGCTATCAAATCATTAACTGTTGTTATAAATGGCCCTGATGCTACTGCAGGATCTATTTTCATTTTCTTAAACAAAATTGGTATAACTGTTCCAGCAAGAGTTGATATAAGCATTGAGCCTAACAAACTAACACCTACAACAAAAGCTATTTCAAAAGCTTCTAATAAACTTTGTTCATGGAAAAGAAGAAGAAAACCTAACACAACAAGAAACGAAAGAAGACCTATGATTAAACCATTAGTAAATCCTACTCTAATCTCCTTGAAGATTAGTTTTTTTATTCTCTTCGAATCGATTTCTTCATCCGCAAGAACTCTTATTGTAACTGCAAGTGATTGCGTGCCTGAATTACCTGCCATATCAAGAACAAGAGACTGAAAGAATACAATTATCGGTAGAACTTTTACAACTTCTTCAAAACCTGAAATTAACATTGAAACAAGTAAACCTAACACTAATAATATCAAAAGCCAAGGCAATCTCTTTTTTATTGATTTTATTAATGATTCACTTAAATCTTCTTCACCAGATAAACCTGCAAGTTTAGCATAATCTTCATGTAATTCATCTTGAACAACTTCCACAATATCTTCACTAGTAATAACTCCAATTAGTTGTTTATTTTCATCAACTACTGGTATTGAGTCTAATGCATAATCTTGGATTTTTCCAATACATTCATCTACTCTTTCGGTAGCATAAAGATATGGATATGAACTCATAATCAAACTTTCTAAGTTATCATTTTCGCGGGCTAAGATTAAATCTCTCAACTCCATTGCTCCAAAAAAAGTATTATTATCGTCTACAAAATAAAGCGTAGAAACATTATCATTTTCGGCAGCTTCCTCAACCATTTTTTTCATAGCTTTTTTTACGCTATAGTTTTTATTTATTGCAATAAAATTAGTTGTCATTTTACTTCCAATTAAATCTTCATCATACGAAGATATCATATTGATTTCTTGAACAGCTTTTTCGTCCATTAATTCAATAAGTTCTTGCCTTTCCTCTTCCTCAAATTCCTCAAGAACATCAATAGCATCATCACTATCCATTGTCTCAAGAATATCTGCTGCTTTTTCGTCAGATATTTCATCTAAGAATTCTTTAGGATTATCTAAATAACTGAATATATCAGATAATACATCTTGATCAACGATTTTATATAATCTAAATCTTTCCTTTTGCGTTAGAAGAGGAAGTACTTTAGCTATATCATTTTCATGATAGTTGCTTAATTTATCTTTTAATTCGTCATCACTTTGGGTATTTTTAATTAATATTAATAAGTTTTCAATATAATTTAATTCCATTTTTTTCCTCCTTATATTATTTTTATAAAATACGATATAAGGACTTATAAACATAAACGCTAAACAAATTAACGTTTATAACTTCACCATTAAATAAACTTAAATTAAGTCTTTTTCCTTTCATAATAATCACCTTTATAAAACGACGATATGTCTATTAAATTTGTTTATTATATAAACCCTCCATAGTTAGGCTATAGAGGGTTTTATAATTTTAAGCTTTGTTGGCTTTTTTCAAAGCAGCTTGTGCAGCAGCTAAACGAGCAATAGGAACTCGATATGGTGAGCATGAAACATAATCTAACCCAACTCTATTAAAGAATTCAATTGAAACAGGATCTCCACCATGTTCACCGCAAACACCTAGTTTTAGATTAGGATTTTCTTCGCGACCTAGTTTAGCAGCCATTTCAATTAGTTTACCAACACCGTTTTGATCGACGTTAGCAAATGGATCGTTTTCATATATTCTCTTATCATAATAATCTTTTAAGAATGCACCAGCATCATCACGACTGAAGCCAAATGTCATTTGTGTTAAATCATTTGTACCAAAACTGAAGAATTGAGCCTCTTTAGCAATTTCATTTGCTAACAAAGCAGCACGTGGAATCTCAATCATTGTTCCAACTTTGTAATCAACTTTCATATTATTAGCAGCTAATAACTTATCAGCTGTTTCAGTAACAACTTTCTTTACGTATGCTAATTCTTTTACTTCTCCAACTAATGGAATCATTATTTCTGGAACTGGAGAGTAATCAGGATTACGTTTCTTCACATTGATGTAAGCTTCAATTACGGCAGTTGTTTGCATTTCAGCAAGTTCAGGATATGTAACTGCTAAACGGCAGCCTCTATGTCCCATCATAGGATTAAATTCATGTAAAGCTTTAATCTTAGCGTAAATCTGTTCCTTTTCTATGCCCATAGATTCAGCTATTTCTTCAATATCTTTTGCTTCAGTTGGTAAGAATTCATGTAGAGGTGGATCTAAGTAACGAACAGTCACAGGGAAAGATCCCATAGCTTCAAATAATTGCTCGAAATCTCCTCTTTGCATTGGTAATAATTTTTCTAAGGCTTTCTTTCTTTGAGAAGCATTATCCGCTAATATCATTTCACGCATTGCTTTAATTCTTGTTGCTTCGAAGAACATATGTTCTGTACGGCATAAACCTATTCCTTCAGCACCAAAAGCTTTTGCTTGTAAAGCGTCACGGGGTGTATCAGCATTTGTTCTAATCTTTAGTGTTCTAATTTCATCACACCAATTCATAAACTTTTCAAAGTTTCCTGAAATTGTAGCAGGGATAGTATTAATCTTTTCGCCATAAATAGCACCAGTAGAACCATCAAGAGAAATATAATCTCCCTTAACAAACTTTTGCTTGTTAATAAGAATATATCCTTCATCTTCATGAACTTCTAATTCTTTACAGCCAGATACACAACACTTACCCATTCCTCTTGCTACAACGGCAGCATGACTTGTCATTCCGCCACGAGCAGTAAGGATACCTTCTGAAACATCCATTCCTTCAATATCTTCAGGAGAAGTTTCTAATCTTACTAATATTACTTTATTACCTTTCTTTGTCTCTTCTAAAGCTTCATATAAATTGAAAACGATTTGACCAGCAGCTGCTCCTGGAGAAGCATTTAAACCTTCACTGATTTTCTTTGTTTTCTTTAAAACTTCAGGATCAAATTGTGGATGTAATAAATTATCTAATTGCTTAGGTTCAACAAGCATAATTGCTCTTTCTTTGCTAATTAGACCACTTTCATACATTTCTACAGCTATTCTTAAAGCTGCTTGAGCAGTACGTTTTCCACTTCTTGTTTGTAATAAATATAATTTACCTTCTTCAATAGTAAATTCAATATCTTGCATATCACGGAAGTGATTTTCTAATTTTTTAGTTGTCTCAACAAATTGTTTATAAACTTCAGGCATTTCTTTTTCAAGAGTTGCGATAGCGTTTGGTGTTCTAATACCAGCAACAACGTCTTCGCCTTGAGCATTAATTAAGTATTCACCAAACAAAGCATTTTCACCTGTTGCAGGATTTCTTGTGAAAGCTACACCAGTGCCAGATGTATTGCCTCTATTTCCATAAACCATTGATTGAACATTAACAGCAGTTCCCCATGAGTGAGGTATACCATTCATCTTACGGAAATAAACAGCTCTTTCAGTTTCCCATGATCTAAATACAGCATTAATAGCTCCAAAAAGTTGTTCTTTAGGTTCTGTTGGGAAATCCTCATTTATTTCTTCTTTATAGAATTCTTTGAATTCTTTAATCATTACTTTTAAATCATCTGCATTAAACTCAGTATCTTGTTTAATTCCTCTTTCTTCTTTCATTCTATCAATTATTTCCTCAAAACGTTTTTTACTTAATCCCATTACAACATCAGAATACATTTGAATAAAACGTCTATAAGAGTCATAAGCAAACCTTGGATTTCCTGTTGATTTTGCTAAGCCCTCTGTAACTTCTTCATTTAAACCTAGATTTAGAATGGTATCCATCATACCAGGCATAGAAACTCTAGCACCACTTCTAACCGAAACTAGTAATGGATTTTCTGGACATCCAAATTTCTTTCCAGTAATCTCTTCAAGTTTTTGCATTGCTGTTTCAATTTCTTTTACCATTTCTTCTGAAATACTTTGATTGTGGTCGTAATAATACGTACAAGCTTCAGTAGTTACAGTAAATCCTTGAGGTATAGGCAAGCCTAACTTAGTCATTTGTCCTAAATTTGCGCCTTTTCCTCCACATAGATTTCGCATTGTTTCATCTGTTTCAGTAAACATATAAACAAATTTTTTTTGATTCATTATACCCTCCTGTAGTTTATTCATCATAGTTGTCTAAAAAACTATATTTATTTTGGCCTTTTTTGTATCCCAATACACATTCTAAATTAATATTATCTAAAGACTTAAATATACACTTATCAGCAATTGGATATTTTTCCTTCAAACTCTTTACGAGTTCTTTCATTTCCTTTCGTTTTGAATCTATTACGCCAGATGCAACTTTGCATCCACACGCCATAGGCTCAACTCCGCAAAACTTCATATAACTAATTATATCTTTTTCTTGAATCTTCACCATCGGTCTAATTAATTCCATACCTATATGATTTGTTGACTTAAGTTTAGGAAGCATTGTCTTAATTTCTCCACAATAAATCATATTAAGAAGCGTTGTTTCAATTACATCATTAAAATGGTGACCTAAAGCTATTTTATTGCAGCCTTCTTCCTTGGCATAATCATACAAAAACCCTCGACGCATTCTGGCACATAAATAGCATGGATTTTCTCCACCATAATCATAAGCAACAGAAAAAACATTTGAATCTTTTATTTTTATTGGTATGTCTAATATCTCTGCGTTTTTTTTCAAAGCTTCTAGATTTTCTTCGTTGTATCCAGGATTCATAACAAGATATTTAACATCAAAGTCTATCTTTCCGTGTCTTTTAACTTCTTGAAATAATTTTGCCATAACTAGGCTATCTTTTCCACCACTGATACATACGGCAATTTTATCATTTGGTTTAATTAAATCATATTCATCTAATGCCTCAACAAAAGGTCTATATAATCTTGTACGATATGTTTTAATTAAAGCTCGTTCTATTTCTTGAATAGTCATTTTATTTCTTTTTATTCTTGTTTATTTTTCGTAATGACTTTTTGCTATTGTTCTTTTGATCATATGTTAAAGCATAGAAGAAACCACCAACAATAATCATTAAAACTGCAAAACAAATTAGGCATTGCCACCAAATATATCTTGTAAGAATATAAGTATCATATTTTAGTACACCTTCAATGTCAACATTATTTAAGACATCTCTAACGCTAGAAGAAGTATTAAATCCTAGTTTATAATTACTTTCATCAGCTTCTTCGTGTAAATTGAAACCAGCAACTTGTGTTTTAAATTCATATTGATCATCTTCAAGCAAATAGTTAACTTGATTAGAACCATCTTTTGTTTGCATAATAAAATCAACCTTCACATACGCGCTTTCATCAAATAAACCAAAGTTATCACTTGTTGAAGGGTAGGCACTGTATGATAAGTACTTAACAAAGTAAGGATCACCATCATCATCTGTATCAGGAGAAGAACTCCAGTCATATAAATTAAATGATGCATAACTATCAAGTTCTGTACGATTTATTACTTCACCATTATTTAAAGTATAATTATCTAGCTCACTTGTAGATAGATAATATAAAGATTCTTCATCGTTATATTCATTATTTGGATAAAAATTAATTAGTACAAGAGGATCACCAGCTGTATCAAGAATATTTTTATCTTGAGGTAACTCTTGTTTTTTAAATAAATTTATAATTCCTTCGTAATTAATATTATAAATATACGTATTATATCTATAACGATATTCACTTGATGTTGTATCTGGAGAATATTTTACAACGGATTTGTAAATAGCAATTGTGTATAATTGGACATCTCCGTCTTTGCTTGTCACAGTTTGTTTGAAAATAGGTTCTTCTGAATAATAATCATTTTTAAACATTTCATTTAATACTAATCTATCTTCAGTTTGTGCAATCGAATCTTCATTAGCAACAAAAGTTTTATTTTCAACATATTCTTTATATTCAGCAGTATATGTACTAGCATTCTTTCCTTCTGGATTGTAATATGTTTTATAGTCGTATACACCTAGTAATAATGCTCCTATTAAACTTATTAGTAGGCTTAAAATTAAAGCTAATTTTTTATTCATAACTTTATCTCCTTTTTTATTTTTTCAAAAGTATTTTACCACTTTTCTTCCATTTTATCAACATATTTTTGCTTTAGCACTTTTTATCAGTTTTAATCAATCTTTTATTCTCTAAATAGTTTTACTTCTTCATTAGGAAAAAATACATAAAATATTCCTTGTGAAAGCACTAGAATTTGCGACGCAATAAAAGAAAATATATTTACCGCTTCTACATCATTTGCATAAAATAAACATATTTCTATGATGTTTATAATTATTAAAATCGGTATTATCAAAGTGATTTGTATTTCAAATCTTTCTTGTCTATTTGTCATAATTTTTATTGAATTAACTAAAAATATCAAACCAAAAATACAAGAAAAGAAACTACTTAAATAACTTATTACCATTACACCTTCACTATTTAGTATATTGCTAATAAATCCTAAAATGCTTATTAAAGTTATATATATACTATAAACTAGTATAAATATTGGGCCAAAACGATAGATAGAAAATCCAATAACTACTGTAATTGGCAAATAAATAAATATTTTTAAAAGTATTGAAATAAAACGAATTTCATCTTCTGAATTTAACCAATATAAAATTGTAAATAACCAATAAGCAAAAAACAATGCTATTAAAACTAATTTAACGATACCTTTTTCTAAGGCCTTTTCTTTGAATTCTTTTATTTTTTCTTTCATAATATTCTTATTATACCTAATTTTGTTTCTAAAGTAAATACTTATTTGATTATTCTAATTATGACAAAATATATTTTTTTGTTTTTTTTATATTTTATATAAATTATATTGAATTTTTTTGAATTTATTAGTATAATATATATGGAAGGAGGAAGTTTTATGGAAATACAATGGTTTTCGAAAAACTTTAAAGGTGTTGTTTCAATATATGAAACTAATATAACCTTAAATACTGTTTCATCAGCTCACTTTACTGATGCTTATAAAGTAGCAATAGGTTATAATAAAAATAATAACACCTTAGTAATCAAACATCTAACAAAAGAAGAAGTTTTAAGCGGTGCTTTCGATAATTGTGAACTTCAAACGATTTCTATTAAACCTAGTTATGGACGAATTAATGGAAAAGAAATTGTAAAGACTATTTCTAAATATTATTTTCTTGATTTTCATGATAAGAGTCTTTATAAATTTGATTGTGATTGGGACACAACCTCAAAGTCGTTAATCGTTTATTTGAGAGGAGGTAATAGTTAATGCCTTGGTGGGGATATATTATTATTTGGGGTATTGTTGCTGTAGTTGCTGTAATTATTGAGATATCAACCGAAGGGTTAACATCTGTTTGGTTTGCAATTGCTGCTTTAATCGCTCTTATTCTTGCTGCTTTTAGTATTAGACCTTTAATCCAATTAATTGTTTTTGTTTGTGCTTCAATTGCTTTACTATTTATTACTAGACCTTTAGTAAAGAAATTTATGAGTAAAGAAATTATAAGGACAAATTCTGATCGTTTAATTCAAATGATTGGTGTCGTTACTAAAACTATTTCTCCTGGTGAAATAGGAGAAATAAGAGTTAATTCTGAATTATGGCGTGCTTTTTCACTACCTAATGAAACAATTTTAGAAGGTGAAAAAGTTATTGTAAATTCTATTTCAGGAAACAAGTTACTTGTTTCAAAATTAAAAGATAATGATTAGTATGGAGGTTTTAATGAATAATTTATATTTTCTTGCTGGTTCAAATCCTAAAATAGTTCTTATTGTAATATGTATTGTTTTAATTTTAATAGTTGTAGCAATTGCTGTTACATGCTCCAAAATTGTTTCACAATCAAATGCTTATGTTGTGGAAAAGTTAGGTTCTTACCACGCAACATGGGGAACGGGATTTCATTTTAAAGTTCCTTTTATATATAAAATAGTTAATAAAGTTTCTTTAAAAGAACAAGTTATGGACTTTGATCCACAACCTGTTATCACAAAAGATAATGTTACAATGCAAATAGATACCGTTGTTTTCTTTACTATAACAGATCCAAAAGCTTTCACTTACGGTGTTAGTGATCCTATTACAGCAATTGAAAAATTAACAGCAACAACTTTACGTAATATTATAGGTGAAATTGAATTAGATAGCACTCTTACAAGTAGAGATATTATAAATTCTAAAATGAAAATAATTTTAGATGAAGCAACTGACCCTTGGGGTATAAAAGTTAATCGTGTTGAATTAAAAAATATATTGCCTCCTAAAGATATTAGAGATGCAATGGAAAAGCAAATGCGTGCCGAACGTGAAAGACGTGAAGCAATTCTTCAAGCAGAAGGTGTTAAACAAGCAGCAATACTAAAAGCTGAAGGTGAAAAGACTGCAGCTGTACTAAAAGCTGAAGGTGAAAAGACTGCAGCTGTACTAAAAGCTCAAGGTGAAGCTGAAGCGATTCTAGAAATACAAAAAGCAACAGCAGAAGGTATTTCATTAATTAAAAATGCTGATCCTAACGAAGGAGTATTAACTCTTAAAGCCTTAGAGGCTGTTGGTGTAATGGCTGATGGAAAAGCAACAAAAATAGTTGTTCCTTCTAATCTTCAAGGAATAGCATCGCTTGCAACATCTCTCAAAGAAATTGTCAGTGATAACGAGAAGAAGTAGTTATTAGACTATCATTTATTAAACACAATATGATTTTCGTATTGTGTTTTTTGTTGTTCTTTTGTATAATTATATTAGGTGGTGAATTATATGGATATAAAAATTAGAAACATGGAAATTGAATTTTTAAAGGCTTTGAGGAATTCTAGCACACCTTTTTGGGATACTTTGTTTCAATTAATAACAATTTTAGGTGAATCAACATTTGTTTTTGCAGTAATTATTTTCATTTATTTTATATATGATAAAAAAATAGGACGTAAAATTATTTTTACTTTATCTGTCTCATTATTAGTTAATAACTCATTAAAGGGGCTTGTTAAATACATAAGACCATTTGAATATGATAAAACGCTTAATTCTTTACGAAAAGAAACGGCAACAGGATATTCATTTCCTAGTGGACATACACAAACAGCAACAACTTTTTATTCTTCTCTTGCTTACAATAGCAAAATCGAAACTAAAATTAATATATCTAAACTTGTATTATGGCTAATAGCAATTGCATTATTCTTATTAATTGGTTTTTCGCGTTTAGTTTTAGCAGTTCATTATCCAAAAGATGTCATAGTGGCAATTATTTTAGGTTTGTTGTCAATGTTCTTAGCATCGTTTTTATATGATAAATTTAGTGAAGATTATGAATTTATTCTTAATCTATTTGTTCTTTTAATATTCTTTCCTTTTATAACAATATTTTTTAAAAGTGATTATGAAAGTATCCTTCCAACAAAAGATTTCTACACTGTTTATGCCTTATTTTTAGGTTATACATTAGGTTCGCTTATCGATGATAAATTTGTGAATTTCACTTCAAAAACAACATTAAAGAAAAGAATTATTAGATTAATAATTGGATTATTATCAATGGTTTTTTGTACCTTTATATTAAAATATATATTCCCAAAGGAAAGCATTATATTCGATTCACTTCGTTACTTTCTAGGTATATTTTTAGCAATTGGTATAATTCCTTTGATTTTCAAAAACAATTTATATAAAGACTAAAAAAGAAAGCAAAAATGCTTTTCTTTTTTTTACAATTTTTTCCTATTATTTTACTTTCCTAAGCAGAAATTTGCAAAGAGATTATTTATAATATCCTCATTACTTCCTTCTCCTAATACCTCATTTAAACGCAAATAAGCTTTGGTAATATCAACATCTATTATGTCTACAGGCATTTGATTTTTTATACTTTCCTTAGCATCTAACAAGTGGTTTAATGCTATTCTTATTAGGCCTATTTGCCTTGCGTTTCCTATGAAAGATGCGTCAATTTCATTAATATCTGATGTTATAGTTTTATCTTTTATAGCTTTTTCGATTCTCTTTAAATCATCATCTGAATTCATAGATACCTCTAAATAATCACCATTAAATTCTATTTTCTTAGGTAAATCACTCTTATTAATTAGAACTAATCTTGGCTTTTCTTTAGTTATTTCTAGAAGGAATTTATCATCATCATTTAAACATCTATTATTGTCTAAAAGAAGAATTATTAATTCTGCCTTATTAATGACTTCTTTAGTTTTTTCAACACCTATTTTTTCTACCAAATCACTCGTTTCACGAACTCCAGCAGTATCAATAAGATTAAGGACAATCCCTTCGATAATTATTTTACCTTCAACCGTATCTCTAGTTGTTCCAGCAATATCTGTTACAATAGCTTTATTTTCATGCAATAATTTGTTCAATAAACTTGATTTACCAACGTTAGGTTTTCCAATAATTGCTGTGTCAATTCCATCTCTTATAATACTTGCATCTCTTGTGTTGTTAATAATATTATTCATTTTAAGAATTAATTTATCTAAAATAGGATTAATTATTTCGTTTGTCATTTGTTCTTCATCATCATATTCTGGATAATCTATATTTACTTCTATTTTAGTTATACAATCCATTAAATCCTTTTTTAAATCATTAATCAAATTTCTTACATCGCCTCTAATAGCAATATTTGCACATTTTAGACTTCTTTCTGTTTGGCTATTGATTATATCCATTACTGCTTCTGCTTGTGTTAAATCTATTCTACCATTCAAAAATGCCCTCTTAGTAAATTCACCAGCTTCTGCCATAACTGCACCATTTTTTATCATTACTTCTAAAATTCTATTTGTTACAAACATTCCACCATGACAATTTATCTCCACAACATCTTCTCTAGTATACGTTCTAGGTGCCTTAAAAACTGAAACTAAAACTTCATCGAGACATTTGTTCTCATCATATATATACCCATAATGAACAGTATGTGACTCGACTGATGTTAAGTCTTTACCTTTGAAAGATTTATTAACTATTCCAACTGCTTCATCACCGCTTAATCTAATAATTGAAATTGCTCCTTTTCCAAGAGCTGTTGAAATTGATACAATTGTACTCATTTTGTTTCCTCGCTTAAATAATATATATTAAAATCGCCATCTTTTGTTCTTTCACATACAAAAAATATGTATGTGTTATTACTTATTATTAAATCATTACCTGTTGGATACAAACAATCATAATCGATATTTATACCATTTTTTCTAAAGATTCTAGTTATTAAATCTGTACAATAATAGCTTTTGTTTTTGTGAATAAGAAAATTATAGTTATATTTTAACCCTTCTTTTTCTTTCAAATCACTTATTATTTTATCTTCAACTTCATTCGATACATTCTTAACTCTTAATCCAATTATTTGTTGTGCATCATTTTCCGATGATATTTCATCTAACCATTTATTTTCTTTTATTCGGACACCTCTAAATCCATCATCATTGCCTACACTTTCTATTAATGTTTTTCCATCATCTGATATATTTATAGTAGCATGCCCAATATAAAAGTTTTTTGAAAAGAAGTTACCTATATCTTGCACGATTGCCGTAGGAACCCTTCTTAAGGGATTCCTATTTGTTATTATTATATCTAATTTTCCTCCAATATAATAATTGTTATCCTCTTTATGAAATGTATTACCAGTTTTTTCGTAATCATATATTTTATTTACTTTATATAAATAAACAACTTGACCATTTATTAATATTCTATCTTCATATTCTCCTCTTTCCTTAAAATCATTACATATGATAGAAACAGGTTTCATTTCTATAAGGCCATTAAACATAAATATGAAAAAGGCAAACAAAAATACCATAATGATATAAAGACAATATCTTATTATTGTAAATTTAATATTATACGTATTAATCACTTTGTGTTTTTTTAGATTAATTTGAGACACCATTTCTATCATTTAGCTCCTTTATTTATTATTATAACATATTATTTAAAAAATGTCTTAAAATGTTTTTATTTTCTTGTTTCATTTTTATAATTAGTGTGGTATAATTTATTTACCAAATAGATAACAAACGAAAGGAGAACTATATGGAAGAAAAAACATTTATACCTGAAAGTATTTCAAAATCTTTTCTTATTGATTTTATTACAAATTCTATCTCTTTTGAAACACTTCAGGTTACACAAGAAATTGTAGAGAAAATTCTTAATAACGATTTAGAAGGTATTGATGAAAAGACCATTAAAATTGTAAAGAATTATGAAAACGGTATTATTTATGCTCTTAATCTTTTAAAAGAGAAGAAGAACCTCTCTGAAAATGATATTAAAGATATTCATGAAAGAGTTGTTAATGGTTTATCCTTAGGTGGTTTATACAGAAATGTTGACATTTCAATAAAAGGTTCTAATCACACACCACCTTCATATCTTAAAGTCTACGATAGAATGAAAAAATACATTGATTCAATTAATGATGAAAATAATGATATGTACTACAACATTGCTTTTGCTCATTTACAATTAACGAAAATACATCCATTTTTAGATGGCAATGGTAGAGTTGCAAGAATTATTTTAAACTTTGAATTATTGAAATATAACCTTAAACCAATCGTTATATCATACGATGAAAAAGAAGATTATTTTAATTTACTTGAAGAATTCAAAGTTAATAAAAATATTAATCCATTTATTGATTATCTAAAAGAAAAACAAAAGATGTGCTAAAACACATCTTTTTTCATATCAATTAATATTTATTTACATAAATACATAAATAAATATTATTTCTTATTGTTGCATTCTATAATTAATACTCTGTTTGGTTGTTCTCCTTCAGAATGAGTAGTAATGTTATCCCATGAAGAAAGTTTGTTATGCACAATTTTTCTTTCATATGCGTTTAAATCAGTAACTTTAACTGTTTTTTTTGTTCTTGCAACTTGTTTTCCCCATTCAACAGCCATACTCTCAAGTTTCTTCTCTCTTTTCTTTTTATATCCTCCAACATCAACAAGAACTATTTTTTTGTCATCTTCATCATAATATCTATTAACAACTGTACTTACAATATTTTGAAGTGCTATTAAATTTCTTGAATTATGTCCTATTAAATAACCATTAAAATCACCAGCATCAATGTTAAATTCAACATTGTTACCTCTAATTTTTTTTTCAATAAAACCTTCAGCTTTATTATAATCCAATATTGTTTGAATGTATTTTTTTCCTTCGTCTATTCCGTTTAAAGCAATATCTGCTTCAACTTCGAGGCGAGCTCCTATACCAAGAAAACCTTTTGTTTCTCTTAATACTTCAAAAGTTAAAGCCTCAACTGGTAGTTCAAAATCCATAATCGCCATCTTTTGAGCTTCTTCAAGTGTTTTTACATCATAAGTTCTTTTCATTTCTTTCACCTCAATTAATAATATAAATCCTTTGAACTATATTTTTCACGAAGAATTTCCATCTTTTTTTCACCACGTTTTGCACTTATATAACTTTGTAAAGCTGTATATAAGTTACCAACTAACCAATACCATCCTAAAGCAGCAGGAGAAGTAATGATAAATATAATCATCATTACTGGCATTGAGTAAAGCATAATTTTCATCATCATTTCAGATTGTTTTTGTTGATCTGTTTGTGTAGGTTTTCTATAATCTGGAATATTACCATCTAATTTTTCTTTTTGTTTCTTTGAACGTCTTTGTGATAAAATTTGTGTTCCAAGTTGTGTTCCAGCAACAAGTATTGCTAGAATAATTATTCCCCAAAGTTGCCATCCGCCTGCTGATTTATCAGCCATTAAATCTATTCCAAAAAATTTAGTGTTTAACTTATCGATATCATAAAGTAAATCACCTATGACTATATCACTATTTTTAGAGTTCGTAAATGTGTTTCCAACTTTTTCAATATAACTAGCTGATGTATAAGGTATTCTTCTTAAAGTTTCATAGAAAGCTAAGAATATAGGCATTTGAATAAAAGGCATGAAACAACCAGCGAAAGAAATTTTATACTTTTTATATAATTGCATCAATTCCATACTCTTTCTTTGTTGGCTTTCTTTATCTACTTTATTAGCATACTTTTCTTCAATTTTTCTTTGTTCTGGAGCAATTAAATTCATTTTCATTGACATATCATTTGTCTTACCATAAATTGGCCAAGCAATTGTACGAATTAAAATCGTTGTAATGAGGATTGTTATTGCATAATTATTTCCTATTAACTTTGCCACATTAAATATTAACCAAGCCATTGGATAAACAAGCCAATCCCAACTTCCACCTTTACCATATGCTTCTTTGGCAATTGGAAGTAATACATTTTTTGTACCTTCAGAATCTGTAAATGTTGTTTGACCACAACCAACAACAAATAACAAAATTATAGCAATACAAACAATTAAATACTTTTTGTTATCGTTTTTCATCCTTTTCACCTCGTATTTTGTTTATTAGTTTAATAATTTCTATTTCCTTTTCACAATAAGAAAGATTAACTGCTGCACTTTTTACAACAATCAATAAATGTAAATTATCATATTGATCTAATTTTTTTCTTATTATTTCTTTCACTACTCGACGAAGATAATTGCGTAAATGTGCTTTCCCAACTTTCTTCGAAACAGAAACTACCATTTTAAAATCTTTTTCAATATCTTTATTAACTCTTGTTTTCTCATAATATATAGAAAAGTATCTATTTCCAACACTTTTCTTCTTATTAAACAGTTCTTTAATATCTTCATTTTTTTTCAAAATATAACATTTATTCATATAAACCTCATAAGATAAACAAAAAGCCACTATTTAGTTATGTGACAAATAGTGGTCTTGGTTATTTTGTTTATGCAGATAATACTTTTCTACCCTTTTGACGTCTACGAGCTAAGACATTTCTTCCATTAGCAGTTGCCATACGAGCACGAAAACCATGTGTTTTGCTATGTTTACGTTTGTTAGGTTGATATGTTCTTTTCATGTGGAGCACCTCCTATTAAAACTTATTACAACATATTATACTTTATTTGTTGACATTTGTCAATATTTTTTTGCTTTTATTTTTAATATTCCAATCTAGATGTGTAATTATGAGTATTACCTTCACTATCTAAATATACCATTTTTGCAATAACAGTATTTATAACAGTACTATCAGGAATAGATACTGTTCTAGTAAAAGTAGGAGATGTTGTAGTTGATATATTATAATATCCAACTAAATCATATATTTTACCATTGCTATCAATTCCAAATACTTGAAAATCAACTTTGTACTTATCTAAAGCATCTGAATTTTTTAATGATAAATCAACTGTTACTTTTTTTATACTAGAAGAAGAATCTGGAACAATTCTTACATTAAATGTACTTACTAAATCTGTATTATCTTTAATTTCGTTATTAACTTTTATTGAATCTATTTCAGTTCTATCAAGTTTTATTAATTTTTGAGAGAATTCTTGTACTTTTTTTGAAATCTTATTATCAGAATCTTTATAATCGTATACGACTTTTACAAGTAATTTATTATATAATTTTTTACTATTAGATGTTAAACTTGCAAATGTATGTGTATGAGCATAATTTTGTATTTTTTCTTCACGATTATATTCAGATAAATATTCATATCCATCATCTGTTATACCTATAATGTTATATTTTGAATTAGTTATATCATAAGATGAATCATTTTTCTTATTTTTTGTCAAATTCATAATAATTTTATTTGTTTGAACAATTTCATCATCAGGTATAGTATAATCTGATAATACAATAAAAGCAGGATTTAAATCTTCTGAATATGTTATTTCTTCATAATCAGGTAAATAATCATAATTTCGATTAGAATATAAAATCACTCCAATAACTAAAATAATTGATGCAAAAACTATACCAATAAAAAATAATGATAAGATATTAGCTTTTTCAGGAAATTGCCAAAAATTATTAGTTTTGACGTTAATATTTTCTTTTTTCTTGCTCATTTCTAGAACTCCTTTGTGTTTTTTATACTTCATTTATATATTTTATCATATTTTATTATTTTTGCAATCATTTTTTAAAATATACTGAATTATTTTATTTTTTTCAATGTGCTCTTTCTATATTATATATAGTATATTTATCCACATATTCACATGTGGATAAATCGATGAAAACTTTTGAAGTTATTAACATTTTTATTAACATGTGGAAAAGTTAATAAATTTTTAAATTAGCTATTTATTATTTTGTCATTTTGTGTTATTATTATATGTAATGAGGTGTATTTTATTATGAACGAAAAATATCAAGCAGTATGGGACCAGATGCTTGTACTACTAAGAAACAAGCTTGGAGACGTCACTTTTGAAGAAATTTTTAAAGATTGTACAACAGTTCATAAAGTAGAAGGTAATTACTATTATATTATAGTTCCTAATGCTTTAATAAAATACAGAATTGAACAATTCTGTGTTGCAACAATCAATAGTTTAATTCCAAATATTGTCGATGAAAGAATAGGCTTTAAATTCATTTTAAAATCTGATATAAAAGAAGAAAAGGAAAATAAATTTACATCAGTAGAAGATGTTAGACCATTAGGTCGAAATTTATCAACTCTCTATCGTTTCAGTAATTTTGAAGTAGGTGAAAGCAATCGTTATGCTTTTTTCACTGCTATGAAAGTTGCTGAAAATGGTATAAACGTATGTAATCCGTTGTATATTTTTGGTGATGTTGGACTTGGTAAAACACATTTGATGACTTCTATTGGAAATTTTATACTTGATAATGATATAAATAAAAGGGTTGTTTATACAAGTAGTCAAAAATTTGCTGAAGATTACTTTCTTGCTACCTCTGCTAAAAACGGAAGAGATAAAATAGAAGCCTTTTACAACAAATATAACAGTGCTGACGTTCTGCTTGTTGATGATATTCAATTTCTTGAAGGGAAAAACGCAACACAAGAAGAATTTTTCAAAGTTTTTGAACATTTATCTACTTCAAATAAGCAAATTGTTCTTACATCAGATCGACCAGCAGCAAGTTTAAAAAATGTAATGTCTCGTTTAAAATCACGTTTTGCATGGGGAATCAGTGTTGATATTAAACAACCTGATAAAAAACTACTTATCAATATACTAAAAAATAAGTTGAAATTCCTTATAAACACACCTTCTGATGTTGATGAAGAAATATTATCTATTTTAGCAGACTTATTTCCTTCAAATATTAGAGATTTAGAAGGGGCTTTAAGAACATTTGTTAACTACTGTACATGCATGAGCGCACCATTTACAAAAGAAAATCTATTTTTATCATTAGAATCTATTCTACCAAAAGATATTAAAGTAGTAGATTCAAACAAAAAAATAATAGAAAAAGCAATAGAAGTACTTTGTAATTACTACAAAGTATCAGAAAATGATATTATTTCATCATCTAGAAAGCAACAAGTAGCTTATGCTAGACAAATGCTTATGTATATTTTAAGAACAAATTTCAACATTCCACTTCAAACAATAGGTTCAAATATTGGTTCAAGGGATCACGCTACTATTGCATATGGTGTTGATAAAATAGCTTCAATGCTTAAAACTGATGATATGGTTCAGAAAGATGTAGATTATTTAATAAAAAACATCCAAATTTAGAGTTATCCACTTATCCACAGCCACTAATAATAATAAAAAATATTAATAATAAAAAAATAAAGGAGAAAACACATGAATTTTATAATAAGAAAAGAAACATTGTTATACAATCTTAACAACGTCTCTAAGGCGTTATCAACAAAAGTACAAATGCCAGGGTTAACAGGAATATTATTTAACATAAGAAAAAATTATATTACTCTCACAACAAGCAATAATGATATATCAATAAAATGTAATATAACAAAAGATTTTGAAGTAGAAGAAGAAGGCGATTTTGTTCTCCAAGGTAAGTTTTTAATAGAAATTGTTCGAAAAATTTCAAATGACGAAATAGAGTTTAAGTCATTTGAAGAAAATTCTATAAAATTGTTAGCTGGCAAAAGTGTTTTTACACTTAATTCATTATCATTAGATAGTTTTCCAAGAATAGATTTTGAAGATTCACCTTTAAATTTCAGTATAGAAGTTATTAATTTAAAACAAATAATAAGAAAAACATCATTTGCTATTTCACCAAGCGAATCAAGAGCAGTTTTAACTGGTGTTGCATTATCAACTTTTGATAAAACTTTAGAATTTGTTGCAACAGATAGTTTTAGATTATCAAGAAAAAGAATTATATTCGAAAAAGAACTTCCAAGTATTAGAATAATAATACCAGGCAAGAGTCTTGATGAATTAAATAAGATTCTCGAAGAATCAGATGGCATAATAGAAATACATTGTTCATCTACTAAAGTTATGTTTAAATATGAAAATATACTATTCCAAACTAGATTAATAAATGGTGTGTTCCCTAATATAGAATCACTAATACCAGAAAAATATTTATTAAGTATTAATTTTGATAAAGAAAAATTATTAGAAACAATAGATCGTGTATCGATTTTTGTAGCAAATGAATTATCAAATGTTATAAAACTAACATTCTCACCAAAGGGAAATGTTGAATTTTCTTCTAACTCTAATGAAATAGGAGGAGCTGTTGAAGAGATTACTCCTTTATCATATTCAAACGAAGCTTCAATTGAAGTTGCTTTAAGTTCAAAGTATTTATTAGATGCTCTAAAGTCTTTTGATTCTAAAGAAGTATCTTTGAATTTCACTAGTGAAGTTAAACCTATTACAATAACTGGAGAATATGATCATAACTTAATACAATTAATATTGCCTTTAAGAGCATAAAAAAAGAGGAATCTCCTCTTTTTTTTGTTCATACAATATATACATAAATATTTATTTAAATAAATATTTATTATATTTTTATTTGATCTAATAATTTTATTAGATTTTCTTTTAATTGAGCTTTTGCATTTGCATCATATCTTTCCAATTCTACTTCGTCAAATGGACTAATACCACCTGCTTGTAAATTCTTTATAATAGAACGATCTTGTAATGGATCAAGAATTACAGCATTAGGAGTGAAATCCTTTGCCTGTATTTTAAGCTTTTCAAGAGAAATCTTTGGTGCACGACGATTACCACTGTAACCATTAGGGATAATATATTTTATACTGTCTAAATCAATATCTTTATCAACAAAATATTGTATAGTATTAAAGAATCCATCAAGTCCTAGGCTATCTAATCCTACAACTATTAAGATTGCATCACTCATATCAAGTAAAACTTCTGTTAAACGATTGCTTGATGGAGGGAAATCAACGAAAATATAGTCAAAGAAAGTACTATATTCTTTTAATATATTTCTTATAACTTTTTCTTGACTTCTTTCAAGTGTCAATTTTAATGACATATTATCAGTATTTAAAGATTTTATTAAATATAAGTTTTCTCGAGCATCAATTAAGATATCGCCAAGTTCAACTCGTTTAGCTAACAAGAATTCGAAATAGTTTTCACTTCCATCATCTTGAATACCAAATATTTTAAATATACTATTTTGATCATCGGTGCTTATTATAAGTACCTTTTTGCCGAGAGTTGCATAATAATGAGCCAAAAAGCCGATAAATGTACTCTTCCCTACGCCTCCCTTCTTACAGAAAGTAGAAACAATTGCCATTACAATCCCTCTCTTTCTAGTTTTTCTCTTAATGCTTCTTCAATAAATTGAGAAAATGATAAGTTTTTCTTAGCAGAAGCTATTTTAACTTGAATTCTTAAATCTTTCTCCATAGTAGCTGTGTATTTAACTCTATCATCGTTTTCTGGAGTTGATGCAACAGGTTTACTGTCTAATGATAATGGGTTTCCCCTTTTCTTAAATGGTGTGTTCATATATACCTCCTTGATTGAACCATAAAAGCGTATTTAAGTATTTACATATATACTTAAAAGAATAAATACATTTATAAATAAAACCATTTTTATGTCTTTATGTAAATATTTAAATATGTAAATATACTATATAAATTATTTAAAAACCATGCTTTTAGTCATTAATTCTTAAATTCGACATTAGAAGCAAATCATTAATTTGATAAAAATAACGAATACCAGTTAAATAAACAAGCAAGGAAAGTAAAAATTAGTTTTAGAATTCAAAAATTTCTCTAAAAATTTAAGTTTAAATTGATTTTAGTGTTTTGAACGTAAACTTATTAGGATAATACCTTAAAATTGATTTAAAATTAAATTTTACAACCCTCAAAAAGGCCTAAAAAACGACATTTTTTAGTATATTTACATAAATACGTAAAAGAATAAAAATTTATTTATGTATTTAAATAAAAATGTAAATAAATTTTTACTGCTTTAAATAAATATGTATTTACTTATTTGGTGCTGTTAATATGTATTTATGTATAAATGTATATAAATATTTGTGTATAATGTCTATTATTGTACATATTTATGTAAAAACATATAAACATAAATATGTAAATAACACTTATAATGATATTTATATATGTATATACGTAAAAATACTAACAATAACTCTTGCTTTCTGCAATAAAAATTGATATTTATATTTTTACTATTATATTATATCACAAAATTAAGGAAAAATAAATACTTTTATGTAAATATTTATTTATTTTTTTATGTATATATGTATAAAAATGATAAATTATACTATTTTTTGTGTGATTTTAATGTTTTGTGATGAAAAATAATAGAAAATAAAAGTTTTGAAATCCTTTTATGGTATGTAAATAAATAAATATGTAAAAATGTATTAGCGAATTAAGATATATAAAACATATATTATTTAGAAAAATAAGATATAATCAGAAAAAAAACTACTTTATTTGTGCGTATATAAGCAAATACGTAAATACATAATGATATTATTCGATATATAAACATGTATATAATCAAAAAAAGCATAAAAGCCAAAAAAAACACATTTTCTACATGTATATAAATAAATACATAAATATGTATTTGTGATTTATGATATTTATGTCATGCGTTGCTGCAAAATAATGTTTTCGAAATTGTTATAATTCAAATTTGAGGCATGTATATAAATATATATGTAAATATGTACTTTTATTTTGGGATATACATATCATATATTATTGTATAGATGGTTCTAAAATCAAATAATTAGTAAATATTCCGTGTGTATATAAATAAATATGTAAATATGTATTTATTTATGCGATGTGTAGAATATAGATTGCTGAAAAATTAAAGATCTAAAATGGAAAAAAGTCACATCAACTATATGTATATAAATATATGTGTAAATATGTATCACTGTTTGTGGTTTGTAAGACAGGTATAGCTTTTAAAATATAACTTTAAATATGTAATAATAATATTAAATAATATGCATATAAATATATATGCAAATATGTATTAAAAATATGTTGAATATGTAAATAGTAAACATAAGATTTCTTTTTGAATAAAGGATTTAATTTATACATAATTAAACAAATACATAAATATGTTTTAATGACGAAATAAGAAGAATTAATGCTGCAAAATATTAATTATTTATATTAATATGTATATAAACAAATACATAAAAATGTATGAAAGTAATAATATAATCTTTAGTAAATAAATTAATATCAAAATTTTTTTTGAATAATTCAGCAAATATCAATACATATTTAAATATATACATAATTCTATAAAAATAATTTGAGTTTTATAAAACAATTTGTAGATTATAATATAATTATTATTTGTATAACAACGTAAAAATTATATGTATATATGGAAATACATAAAAATATAGGAATATAATATAACTTTAAATTAAGATGAGTATATAAAAAGTATTATAATGTATATTTATATATTGGATATGTAAATAAATACATAATTATGTATTTAAAACAATTTTTATAAAAAACATCATAGATTTAACAAGAAGAAAATAAAGTAAAAATATAATAAATAATGTTTGTGTTTGTAAGTATGTAAATACATAAAAATGTATAATATCTTATAAGTTCTTTTGATTATTCAAGATGTATAACATATATTGTTAAATTAATATATAATATTTAAATTAAGAAATTATATTAATATATATGTGATTATTGTAATTAACTTTTTATTGTATAATTTAATAAGTTAACTTAAACCAATAAATCAACATTTTAGCATTTTAAAATAAAATGCATATATAAATATATACATAAATACATATAAAAAGTTGTAAATATATAGTTATAATAATTATAATGGCTATTTATTTTAAAAACAAAGTTTTTATTAATATAGTAACTAGATAAAAATTTATCTTTCTAAAAACTTATCTTTCTAAAAATTATATCTGATTGCATATTATACTATATAAAATAAATTTTTTGATTCAAGAAAAGAGCTTTAAATATACATATATAAATAAATATGTATTAAAAATTTTTTGTTGTTGCTCGATAAGGTAAAATATTATGATTTAAAGTCGTATTTAAATTTTTATATCTGATAATATTGGAATAAGAACATAAATAAGAACATGTATATTTAATTAAAATATTGCATTTATTTTTACAACGTTAAATATAGATTGTGAAAAAGTTTGGTACAAACATTAAAATTTATACACAACCATAAAAACATATATAAGTATATATGTATAATATTATAGAGTAATAAGAATTTAAAGAAAAAAGTTTATAATATATAAAAAAAGTATATTCAAATAAAAAGGGTATAAAATAAATTTTAAAAACAATAAAAATAGGTATCTTTACATATTAATATAATTTAAATAAATGTGGATAAACTAAAAAATATTGTTAATAACTTTAAAAAAATTGTGGACAACTTTTTTTAAAAAACACATCAAAAATATAAGCATATATAATATAGAAAGAGCACTAAAATATTAATTATAAAATTTTTATCAAAAAAGCACTAAATGTAATTAATGATAAATCGATAATTTAATTTTTATTGAAAATAAAAAATATCAAACACTAGTGTTGAAAAAACACAAAATCGATTACAACGCAAAAAAAGCGCCAAAAATTGAAAAAGTCAAAAAAAGTACTAGAAAAAAGAAACTAAATGTGATATAATATATTATATAAAGAGGTGAGAATAGATGATAAAAAAAGTGAATATAAATACTGATTATATTAAGCTTGGACAATTGTTGAAACTAGTTGGTTTAATAACAAATGGTGCAGAAGCAAAAATGTTTCTTGAAGAGAATAAAGTATTAGTTAATAATGAAAATGAAAGCAGACGAGGAAGAAAAATCTATTCTGGAGACCAAATAAAGGTAAATGAAATAGAAGTGGAAGTTAATGGTTTATATAACAAAAATTAATTTATTAAACTTTAGATGCTATAATAACAAACAATTTGAGTTTAAAAAAGGCATTAATGTTGTTTGTGGTGACAATGCAACAGGAAAAACTTCGCTTATGGAAGCTCTTTATATAAGCGGTATGGGAAAATCATATCGAACAAACACAGATGCAGATATTGTTTCTTATGATAATGATTTTTATAGTATACTTGTTAATGTTGCTGAAAATGACACTGAAAAGGAAGATAAAATATCTATAGTTTATTCAAATGTTGGAAAAAAAGTTTCAAAAAATGGAGTTATATTTAAATTGTTAAGTCAATATATGGGATATTTTAATGTTGTTATTTTTAGCCCAGATGATTTAAAGTTGATTAAAGGTGAGCCTAAATATCGAAGAAAATTTCTTGATATAAATATTTCTCAAATAAACAAGGAATATTTAAATGCTTTAACTGAATATAATAGAATATTAAAGGAAAGAAATGAACTTTTAAAACAAATAAATTATGATGGAAAATATATTTCTCAAGCTAACAAAGCAATGCTTGATATATATACCAATGTTTTAATAGCAAATGGTAAAGTTATAATAAATAACCGTCGTAATTTTGTTACAGAAATAAATAAATACATACAAGAAAATGTAAAAAATATTGCAAAAAACAATGAAGAAGGCTGGATTTCTTATCTGCCTAATGTAAATGAAGAAAATATTGAACAAGAATTTAAAAAGAAAGAAATAAATGACTTGTTTTCGGGGACAACAACTGTAGGTCCTCATAGAGATGATTTTGAAACATTCATTAATAATAAACGTGCGAATGATTTTGCTTCGCAAGGACAGCAAAGAACATTAGCTCTTTCTGTGAAGGTTGGGCTAGCAATGTTAATGAGTGAACTAAAAAAAGATGTTATTGTTATAATTGATGATGTGTTTGGTGAATTAGATGAGAAGAGACAAAAAGAATTAATGAAAATATTAAAAAAACATGAACAAATTTTTATCACAACAACGTCAATGAAATATTTGACAGAAGATGTTATAAAAGAAAGTAATATAATAAAGTTATAAATGAGGTGAAGGTATGCCAAAAGAAACATATGGAAGTTCCAATATTCAAATATTGGAAGGGCTCGAAGCCGTTAGAAAACGTCCAGGTATGTATATCGGTTCTACTGGAGAACGTGGATTGCATCACTTGGTGTGGGAAATTGTCGATAATTCAATAGATGAGGCGTTAGCAGGTATTTGTACGCATATTGAAGTGGAAATATTGCCAGATGGTTTTATTTCGGTAACAGATAATGGTCGTGGAGTTCCAACGGCTATTCATAAAAAAACAGGAGAAAGTGCTGCTGAAGCAGTTTTCACAATTCTTCATGCGGGTGGTAAATTTGATGGCTCTTCTTATAAAGTATCTGGTGGTTTGCATGGCGTAGGCGCCAGTGTTGTTAATGCTTTGAGTGAAAAATTAAAAGTTATTATTAGACGTGATGGTCAAATTTATCAACAAGAATATGAACGAGGAAAAAGATTATACAAGTTAAAGGTTGTTGGTGAAACTGAAGAACATGGTACGCAAGTAATTTTTAAACCAGATGCTGAAATATTTAGAGATACTACTACATTTGTGTATGAAACTATAAGATCTCATCTTCAACAAAGTGCCTTTTTAAATAAAGGATTGCGTCTTACTTTGACAGATTCTCGTAATCCTGAGCACATTAAGAAAGTATCTTACTGTTATGAAGGTGGAATTATTGAGTATGTAGCCTTTTTAAATAGTAATAAGAGTAGTAATCCTATTCATACTAACATATTTTATGTCGACAAAACAATCGATAAAATCGAAGTAGAAATTGCAATGCAATATACAGATGATTATAATAGTTCGATTTATTCGTTTATTAATAATATTCATACTCCTGAAGGTGGAACTCACGAAGAAGGTTTTAGAAATGCTCTTACAAGAGTTTTAAATAATTATGGAAAAATAAATAACATATTCAGAAAAGATGAATCTCTTACAGGTGATGACGTTAGAGAAGGATTAACGGCAATAATTAGTTGTAGACATCCAGATCCTCAATTTGAAGGACAAACAAAAGCAAAATTAGGTAATACAGAAGTTAGAAAAATCGCTTCACAAGTCCTTACAGATGGTTTAGATGCTTTCTTAAAAGAAAATCCACAAGTTGCTAAAGATATTGTGGAAAAATCACTTCTAGCAAGTAGAGCACGTCTAGCTGCAAAAAAGGCGAGAGAAGCAACAAGAAGAAAAAGTCCTCTTGAGTCTCTAGGTATGGCCTCTAAACTTGCTGATTGTCGTTCAAAAGACCCATCAAAATGTGAAATATATATAGTCGAAGGTGATTCAGCTGGTGGATCTGCTAAAAAGGGGCGTGATGCTGAATATCAAGCAATACTACCTTTAAGAGGTAAAGTATTAAATGTAGAAAAGGCAAGAATGGATAGAGCCTTGGGTAATAAAGAAATAATATCAATGATTCAAGCGTTTGGTACTGGAATAGGCGATGATTTTAATATTGATTCAGCTAGATATCATAAAATAGTAATTATGACCGATGCCGATGTCGATGGAGCCCATATTGCAACACTATTATTAACTCTTTTCTATAGATTTATGAAACCATTAATAGAAAATGGATATATTTATATCGCTCAACCACCTCTTTATAAGATAGCTCAAAATAAGAGAGTTGAATATGCGTATAGTGATGAAGAATTACAAAAAATATTAGAAACATTCCCTAAAAATGCTAAACCAAGTATTCAAAGATACAAAGGTTTAGGTGAAATGAATGCAGAACAATTATGGGAAACAACAATGAATCCAGCTAATAGAACACTTCTTCAAGTGACTTTGAGCGACGCAATTGAAGCAGATACAGTCTTCAGTATGTTAATGGGTGACGACGTTGCTCCAAGACGTGAATTCATTGAAGAAAATGCTGTTTATGTAGATAATCTTGATTATTAAGATATCTTTAATTAAGAAAAGGAAGAAATATGGATAAAAATAATGATAAAGAAAAAGATCAATTGTTTGATACAACACCTCAAATGATTGAAAACACCGAGGATAATGTTGTTGATGGACATCATTATGGTGGAGTAAAAGAAGTTGACCTTTCTCGAAAAATGAAAGAATCCTTCTTAAGCTATGCAATGAGTGTTATTATTGCACGTGCACTGCCTGATGTTCGTGATGGAATGAAACCTGTTCATAGAAGAATTCTTTATGCAATGGATGAATTAGGCGTTGATTCAGATAAACCTTACAAAAAATCTGCTCGTATAGTTGGTGACGTTATGGGTAAGTATCATCCTCATGGTGATACTGCTATATATGAATCAATGGTAAGAATGGCTCAAGAATTCAGTTATCGTTATACATTAGTTGATGGCCAAGGAAACTTTGGTAGTATCGATGGTGATGGTGCTGCGGCAATGCGTTATACTGAGGCAAGAATGAGCAAAATTGCAATGGAACTTTTACGAGATTTAGGAAAAAATACTGTAGATTTTGTTGATAACTATGACGGTACTGAAAGAGAGCCAGTAGTATTACCTTGTCGCTTTCCTAATTTATTAGTAAATGGTACAACAGGTATCGCTGTTGGTATGGCAACAAACATTCCTCCACATAATTTATGTGAAGTTATTGATGGAATTTTAGCCCTCGTTAATAATCCTAATATATCAATAGAAGGTTTAATGAGTTATATTAAGGGACCTGATTTTCCAACTGGGGCTTGCGTAATGGGAGTTTCTCAGCTTCGTAAAGCTTATTTAACTGGTTCAGGAACAATAACTGTACGTGCTAAACACGAAATAGTCGATCGAGGAAATGGTAAAACAGAAATAGTTATTACTGAAATTCCATATACGGTTAATAAACGTAGACTTCTTGAAAGAATCGCCGAAACTGTAAAAGAAAAAATTATTGATGGTATAGTTAATCTTCAAGATTATTCTGCTGGAGATGGTGTAAAGATTGTAATTGAATTACGTAAAGACGCTAATCCAAATGTTGTAATAAATAATTTGTATAAACATACACAATTGCAAATTTCATATGGAATTAATATGCTTGCAATTGATAAAGGACAACCAAAAGTATTAAATTTAAAGCAAGTTCTTGAATGTTATGTAGAACATCAAATTGAAGTTATTACAAGAAGAACAAAATATGACTTAGAAAAAGCTGAAGCAAGAGCTCATATTATTGAAGGATTGCTTGTCGCTTTAGGAAATATTGATTTAGTTATTCAAATAATTAAAAACTCAAAAACAACAGAAGAAGCAACTCAAGGATTGATGAAAACATTTGGATTAACAGAAATTCAAACTAAAGCAATTCTTGATATGAAATTACAAAGATTAACAGGCTTAGAAGTTGAAAAATTAAATGAAGAATTAGCTTCATTAAGATTAGCAATTGCTGAGTACAAAGAAATAATCAAGAGTCATCAAAGAAAACTAGATATAATTATTAAAGAATTAACAGAAATAAAAGAAAAATTCGGTGATGATAGAAAAACTGAAATTAATATGAATGATGATCTAGATATCGAAGATGCTGATTTGATACCTGTTGAAGATGTAATAATAACTATAACAAAAAAAGGATATGTAAAGAGATTAACAATTGATACATATCGTGCCCAAAATAGAGGTGGAAAAGGAATCACAGGAGCAAAACTTGCGGATGATGACTTTGTGGAAAAAGTAATATTCACTTCTTCTCATGATGATTTGTTATTCTTCTCATCATTTGGTAAAGTATATAAATTAAGAGCCTTCCAAATACCTAGTTCAGGAAGAACAGCTAAAGGTTTACCAATTGTTAACTTGCTAAACTTTGAAGAAGGAGAAAAACTAGCAACAGTCTTAAATGTTGACCCAATGAATGAAGAAAATGGATACTTTATCTTCGCAACAAGACAAGGTTTAGTAAAAAAGACTGAAATTTCTGCATTTGAAAACATAAGAACAAATGGTATAAGGGCAATACTTTTAAATGAAGGTGATGAATTATTCAAAGTTGATGTAACAAATGGTGAAAAAGACATTATTTTAGGCGCATCAAACGGAAAAGGAATTCGTTTCAGTGAAAGTGATATAAGACCAATGGGAAGAATTTCTGCTGGTGTTCGAGGCTTAAAAGTTGAAGAAGGCGAAAAAATGGTTGGTATGGCTATTGTTAACACTGATGGTGACGAAATAGTAATTGTTACCGAAAAAGGCTATGGCAAGAGAACAAATGTCGATGCTTTCAGAGTACAAGTTAGAGGAGGAAAGGGTGTAAAAGCTCTTAATGTTACTAATAAAAATGGTAAGATGGTTGCTTTAACTACAGTACGTGGTGATGAAGATTTATTAGTAATTACAGATAAAGGAATGGTTATTAGAACACATTTAGATCAAATTCTAACAATAGGACGTGATACACAAGGTGTATGCATAATTAAAATTAACGAAGGGCAAGTTGCGGCATCAATTGCAATAGTTCCAAGAAACGATGATATTGATGAAGAAATAGAAGAATTATCAGAAGAAATTAAGTATGATGATGAATATGAATTCTTAGATGATAGTGGCGAAAAAGAAGATGAATCAACAGAAGAATAACGTAAGATAAACTCTTACGTTTTTTAAAAAAATCACTATTTAATAGGAAAAAATTAAATAAAAATAACAAATAAAAAAGAGGCAATTTGCCTCTTTAAATATTATTGCTAATATTTTTCTGTAAATTAGAAAATTCCGAATCAGTTAAAATGTTTTCTGAAGGAATGATTTTAAATGAATCGTTTGGATAACGAGGAATAATATGAATATGGAAATGTTGTACTGATTGACCTGCAACTTCTCCATTATTGTTTAAAACATTAAATCCTTCGCATTTTGTTACAATCTTAACTCCTTTAGCTACTTTCTTAACAACAATCATTAATTTATCCAATAATTCATCAGGCATTTCTAAAAGATTAGCATAATGCTCCTTTGGAATAATTAAAGTATGACCATAGGTTGTTTGTGATATATCAAGAAAAGCTAAAAAATAATCATCTTCATAAACTTTATAAGAAGGAATTTCTCCTGAGATAATTTTACAAAATATACACATGTTAATTGGCCTCCATATGTATAGTTTATCATTATTAGGTTAAACTTACAAGAATTTATTCTTCTTTTTTACGATATGGATAATCATATTCAATTCTTTCATCAAAAGAAAGATAATTTAAATAAACCATCAAGAGCACATATCTTGTCTCTGATTGAACATCCTTTAAGATAATGTGATCTTTTCCTGCACCCTTTAAAATGCCTTTAAATATTTTAGAACCCCATTGACTATTTTCAAAGTTCATGTAAACAGTTACTACTTTATTAAGATTATCACGTAAGATGTTCTCGATATATGATTGTTGATTAACTAGTTCATTTTGTTGAGCTTCAGTAGTAAATGTTGGTTGGTAGGGAACAGGCATTCCAGGAAATGGTTGTTGATAAAAATTCATATAAACCTCCTTAAAAACAATTTGCACTTTCTAGAGGAGCATAAAAGCAGTGATTTTTGTATTTTCCACAGTTCCATTGATTATACCATTGGCTTCTACAACCAGGAGTATAAGTTGAGTAGAACCATAAAGCTCGTTCGGCTGGAGAAAATTTCTCACCATTTATTACTCTTCTTGCAAGTTTAATTTCTGAACTTCTTGCAGCTTGGTAAAAATAGTCATAAAGAGTAGATTCAAAGCCTCCAGGATGTTGATAAATCATTTGGGAGATTGAAGTAATACCTTTAAAATCTAAACAATTTGCTAAGACACGGTTAATACCAACGTTACCAACTAATAACATTCCCTGTATTCCTTCACCCTCAGCTTCAGCACGAATAAGACGAGCAAGCAATTTTACTTCTGCTTCATTATGCGATACAACTGCCACTAAATCACCTCTAGTAAATAATATGAATTGAATAAACAAAATATACTCACAAAAAATTTATAATTGTAATATTTTCTTTAATATGATAAACTTTAATAAAGAATAAAAACAAGAGGTATAAATATGTATAATGATTTATTAGAATTAATAAAAACAAGTAAAAGAATAATAATTCATCGCCATAATAAGCCTGATGGTGATGCTTTAGGAAGTCAAATAGGTTTAAAAGAAATAATCAAAGAAAATTATCCTAACATTGATGTGTATGTGGTAGGAGACGAATCGAATCGCTATAAATTTATTGGCGATATGGACGTAATTGAAGAAAAATTATATGAAGATGCATTAGTTATCATTTTAGATTCTTCAGAATTGTATTTAGTTTCAGATGAAAGATACAAAAAGGGTAGAAAACTTGTAAAAATAGATCACCACATAAAAAGAGAATCTTTTGGCGATTTAGAAATAATCGATGAAACATTTGAAAGTTGTTGTGGATTAGTAACAGATATAGCAATTAACTTAAACTTAAAAATAACTTCTAAAGCTGCTACAGCATTATATATTGGATTAGTAACAGATAGTGGAAGATTTCGTTATGATTCAACAACTTCAAAAACTTTTTACATTGCTTCAAAACTATTAGAAACAGGTATTGATATAAATAATATCTATAACAATTTATATTTAGATGAACTATCACTTGTACAATTAAGAGCAAAATATGTCTTAAAAATGCAATTTACAAAGAAAAATGTAGCATATATTAAAACAACAGCACAAGAAATAAAAGAAATGAACTTTGATTTGTTTACAATTTCTCGTGGAATGGTTAATACAATGGCAGGCATTAAAGGAGTAGACATATGGGTAAACTTTACTGAAGATATTACAAACAACAATGTAATTTGTGAGATAAGATCTAGTAAATATAATATTAATGGCATAGCAGTAAAATATGGTGGCGGTGGACACGCCAAAGCAAGTGGAGCAACACTGGAAAGTTTTGAAGTTGCAGAAAAATTATTAGAGGATTTAGATAACTTAATTGAAGAGGTATAAAATGACAAAACAAATAGTTGAAAAAATTAAAGAATACAATAAAATAATAATAACAAGACATATAAGACCAGACGGCGATTGCATTGGAGCTTCTTTAGGTTTAAGAGAAATAATAAAGGAAAGTTTTCCAAATAAAGAAGTAAAAGTGTTAGTAAAAGATTATTCAGAAAGCTTGCTTTTTATTGACAGAGAAGATGAAGAACAAGAAGAAGAGTATTATAAGGATAGCTTAATAATAATTGTTGATACAGCATCAAAAGATAGAATATCTAATGATTATTATATGAAAGGTAAAGAAATAATAAAAATAGATCATCATCCAAATGAAGACTCCTATGGAATAATTAATTATGTTGTTGATGAATTATCATCCGTTTGCGAATTAATAGTAAAAATGGTAGAGGAAAGTGATGAATTAAAGTTAAATCAAAAAGCAAGTCAATTGCTATATATGGGTATGGTAACTGACTCGGGAAGATTTAAATATTCAACTGACGGTGATACGCTAAGAAGAGCTGGAAAACTTTTAGACAGTCAAATAAATTTGGAAAAGTTATATGCTAATTTATATTTAAAAGACTTCAATATGTTTAAATTACAAGGAGAGGTCTATAAAAAAATGAAAATTACGAAAAATGGTGTAGCATATGTTTATATTACAAGAGAAATGCAAGAAAAATTAGGATTAACTCCTAATGAAGCAAGTCTTGCTGTAAGCTATCTTGATGGTATCAAAGGAAGTCTTATTTGGGTATGCCTAATAGATAGTAGTGATGGGACAATAAGAGTTAGATTACGCTCAAGATTTATAACAATAAATGACATTGCAAGTAAATACAATGGAGGAGGACACACAAGAGCAAGTGGTGGAACTCTCTTTGCAAAAGAAGAAATAAAGAAATTAATTAAAGATTGTGATCAAAAACTAAAGAAATACAAGGAAGAAAACACAGAATGGCTTTAAAAATATTAATTACAAATGATGATGGCATTTATAGTGAAGGAATAAAACTATTAGTTAAAGAAGTGTTAAAACTTAAAATTCAAGCGAAAGTAATAGTTGTAGCACCAAAAACAGAACAAAGTGCGAAAAGCCACGGAATTAATTTAAGAAAAGAAATAGAAGTGAAAAAAGTAGATATTTTTGACGAAATTGAATCATATTACGTTGATTCAACACCAGCAGATTGCGTTAGATATGCATACTATGGATTAAATTATGATTTTGATATACTATTGTCGGGAATAAATAAAGGATATAATGTAGGATATGATATTATGTATTCTGGAACTGTTGCGGCAACCTTTGAAGCCTCAAGTATCGGCAAATGTGCAATTGCCTTATCATCAGATCATAATAGTTTTGAGGGAGCAATAACATATTTACCAAAAGTATATGATTTCTTTAAACAAAATAAACTTTTAAGCGAGTGGAACTTATATAATATAAACTTTCCGTGTTTTCCCAAAGGAATAAAAATAACTGAACAAGGTGTATGCAATTTTACAACATATTTTTTAGATTCAGAAAAAGGAAAAATACAAGATGGTGATGACATAACTGACACAAGAATAGAATGTATAAACTTAGATACTGCTTGTGTAAAAAATGGATATGTTTCAATATCACCATTAACGCACGTAAGAACTGCAAAAGATATTTATAAAAAATTAAAAAATTGCAAATAATTAAGTTATAAAAGAAAAATTCATAGCATATATATAATATGGGTGAATGAAAATGAGCAATATAAAAAGTATCCTTAAATGGTTTTTTAAATCATTAATAATAGCTTTAATATTACTTTTTATAATAAATGTAGTAGGCTCATTTTTAAATATTAATATACCTGTAAATGTGTGGACAATACTTGTAATATTTTTCTTAAGATTACCAGGAGCGATAATACTTGTGATATTTTTCTTAATATAGATTGAAATATTTTCCCAACATACTACTTGAAAAAAGTATCAAAAAGATGTAAAATATATGCAAAGAAAAAAATAAAGTGTATAAGGAGAACATAAATGTACGAAAATGATTCAATGCTTGAGATTGCAATGGAACTGATGGAGAAAAAGAGAAAACCACACACAGTTCAAAATCTTGCTAAAGAAGTTTTTGAAATAAAAGGACTTAAAGTAAGCGAAAATATTGAAGAATATAGTCAATTTGTTAATGATTTTATGCTTTGTGGATTCTTCATTTGTTGTGGAGAAGATAAAAAAGGTATGAAATTATGGGACTTAAAAAGCCGTCAAAAACATGAATTGATTGAAAAAGATGGTGCTTATCTTGATGATCCATATGGCGATGATGAAGATGTTATCAAGAATGAATTAAAAGATGAATACGATTATTATAAAGATAATAAGAATGAATTCGATTCACAATTCGAAGATGACGAAGATGAGGATATCGATGATGAAGATGATGAAAAAGATGATATCGAAGAAGAATTACTTTTCAATAGTGAATATGATGCAGATGACGATGAAGATGCTGAAGATAACTATGATGATGAAGATGAAATAACAATTAAGCCAAAGAAAAACTAATCTTTGGACTTTTTGTATAAGGAGGGAAGCAAATGATACTCGATGGTTTGAAAACTGCAGAAGTAATACGAAAAAAATTAGCTGAAGAAGTACAAAAACAAGACGAAGAAGTTACTTTAGCAATAATATATGTAGGTGATGATTCTTCAAGTCTTATATATTTAGGGAGTAAGTTAAAAGCATGTGAAGAAGTAGGCATTAAAACAAAAATATTTAATTTGCAAGAGAACACTAGTCAAAAAGATATTTTAAATATCATAAATGAGTTAAACAAGGATGAAAAAATCAATGCAATAATGGTTGAAACCCCTCTTCCAAAACATATTGATACAGAAACTGTTCTTAACGCAATAAATCCAACGAAAGATGTTGATGGATTAAGTTTTGTAAATCAAGGAAAACTAATTAAAGGCCTTCCTTGTGTTGTTCCAGCAACAGCTCAAGGTGTTTTAACTTTACTAAAAAATAATAATATAGATATTGCAGGTAAAAATGTAGTTGTTGTTGGTAGAAGCACAATTGTCGGTAAACCATTGGCAATGCTTTTCTTAAAAGAAAATGCAACTGTAACTATTGCCCATTCACATACACATAATTTAAAAGATGTAACAAAAAAAGCAGATATTTTAGCAGTTGCTGTTGGTAAGCCAAAATTTATTACGGCTGATATGGTAAAAAAAGATGCGGTTGTTGTTGATATTGGAATAAATAGAGTTATGGGAAAAATATGCGGGGATGTTGACTTTGAAAATGTTCAAACTGTGGCAAGTTATATTTCACCTGTTCCTAAGGGAGTAGGTTCAATGACAACTGCAATACTATTACAAAATGTTTTAAAATGCTTTAAACAACAAAAAATGAAAAGATAATAACCATAAGTGCTTCTTATGGCCTTTTCACATATAGGAGAAGATATATGAATAAATCACAAATGAAACTAATAGTAGGACTAGGAAATCCAGGAATTGATTACAAAAATACAAGACATAATATAGGATTTATGTTTATTGATCGTATTGTGAATGACTTAAATGGAACATTCAAACTTTCCTCAAAACTAAAATCACAAATATGTATAATGAAAGTTAATGGTGAAGATATCTGCTTCTGTAAGCCAATGACTTATATGAATTTATCAGGAGAAGCAGTAAAACTTGTTATGAAATATTATGACATTGCTTTAGAAAATATATTAATTGTTCATGATGATTTAGATTTACCAGTAGGAAAAATAAGAATACGTGAAAGAGGTTCACATGGCGGACATAATGGAATGAGAAATATAATGGAATTGTTGCAAACTAATGACATAAGAAGAATAAAAATAGGAATTGATAAAGGTAGTAATGTAGTAGATTATGTGTTAGGAAAATTTAATTCTAATGATATGGAAGAAATAGATAAAACATTGGCTTTGGCTCCCGAAATATTCAATGATTACTTAACAACAACATTTGTTAATTTAATGAGCAGGTATAACTAAATGAATAATATTTTAACTTTATTTAAACAAAACAAAGATATAGAAGATATATCAAAAGAATTAGAAGGTGGAGCTTCCAACCTTTTTTGTGCAGGAATGACTCCTAATATTAATGCTTTACTTATAAGTATTTTATATAAAAAGATAGATAAAAAAAGTATAGTATACGTTTGTAGTAACGCATATAAAGCAAATGTTTTATATGATACATTGACAGAAATAAACGGCATTGAGAACACAAATCTTTATATTACTGATGAATTTATATCAGTAGAAGCTTTTGCAATAAGCAATGAATTAAAAGCTGAAAGAATAAATACATTATTAGATATATATAAAAATAATCCTAAAATAATAGTAACTGATGTTAAATCTTTACTAAGACCTTTACAATCGTTTAAAAGATTTCAAAAAGGTATAATTAAGCTTCAAAAAGGAACAGAAATAGACATTGAAAAGGTTAAAGAAAAACTTATAATGACAGGATATGAACGTTTAGCTTCAACCTATAAACAAGGTCAATATAGTGTTCGAGGCGAAGTTATTGATATTTTTCCAATGGGCTATTCTCATCCTATAAGAATAAATATATCTTTTGATGAAATAGAAGCAATAAAGGTATTTGACGAAAGAAATCAATTATCAACAAAAGAAGAATTAGATGAAGTGATTATCTTTCCTCTAAATGAACTTGTATTGGATTTTGATTATCGAGAACTATTGAACGATTTACGAAATATAAATAATTGTGAATACATAGAAAATGACTTTGAAGAAATAAGCAGACTAGGTAACTATGATAAACTGCTTAAATATATAAAATATATTGATGATAAACCTCAATACTTATTTGATTACATTGTTGAAGGTAAATTAAATTATGTTGTTGCATATGATAATATAAATGAAATACAAGAAACTTATGAAAAAACAATTGTGGAAGTATATGAATACTTAGAAAACTATGTGGAAATAAAAGACTTAAATTTATCTTTCTATGATGATTTTGAAATGATAAAAACAATTCCTAGCCAAAACATATATATGAGCCCAACCAAAAAAGCGTTGCCTAATTTACAATTAATGAGAATATATGACTTTAGAGGTTATAAAACGATTAATTATGCTAATGATTTAAAATATTTAGTTAATAATATTAAAGCCAAAAACTATGATATATTTATAACTTTAAAAAATCATAATCAAATAGATATTATAACAGAAACATTAACTGAAAATGATATTAATTATGAAATAAACAAAACATTTTTTGAAATAAAAGATGTAAAAGTTCATATCATAATTTGCGATAATGCAATTGGTTACGGGATATTAAATGAATATGAAGTAATTACTGAAGATGAAATATTCAAAAAAGCTAAAACTAAAAAAGCACATTATAGAAGTGTAAGTACAACATCAACAACTATAAATAGTAAAGAAGATTTGCATATAGGAGATTATGTAGTTCATTATGATTATGGAATTGCTAAATATTTAGGTTTACAAACAGTAGATTTAAAAGGTGTAAAAAATGACTATTTAAAATTGCAATATGAAAATCTTGAATTACTTGTTCCAGTAGAAAAGATAAATGATTTGGAAAAATATTTAGGAGCTGAAGGAGTTGTTCCGAAACTAACTAAAGTTGGAACAAACGAATGGGAAAAGAAAAAACAGGTTGTACGAAAACAACTAGAAACAATTGCTAAAGATTTGATAGAACTTCAAGTTAAAAGAGAACAATTAGAAGGTTATAAATATAAGGAGGATTCTGAACTTCAAAAAGCATTTGAAGAAGATTTCGAATTTGAACCAACTGAAGATCAAACAAAAATAGTAAGTGAGATAAAAGCTGAAATGGAAAAAGGCGTTCTTATGGATAGGTTAGTTTGTGGAGATGTAGGTTTTGGAAAAACTGAAATTGCCATGAGAATAGCTTTTAAAACGGTTTATGAAGGGAAACAAGTAGCCTATATGGCTCCAACAACAATTCTTACAAGACAACACTACCATACCTTTAAAGAGAGATTTGAAAAGTATGGAATAAAAGTTGCATTATTAAATCGATTAGTTCCAACAACAACTCAAAAAGAAATAATAAAAGATCTAAAAAAAGGTGAAATAGATATTATTATTGGAACACATAGACTATTAAACTCAGAAATATCATATAAAGATTTAGGATTACTTATTATTGACGAAGAACAAAGATTTGGAGTAACACACAAAGAAAAAATAAAAAAACTTAAAGCAAATATTAATGTTCTAACATTAACAGCAACTCCAATTCCCCGAACATTACAAATGGCAGTTACTGGAATTCGTTCTTTGAGTTTGTTAGAAACTCCGCCTAAAGATAGATATCCAATTCAAACATATGTACTAGAATATAATGAAGCAATAATTAGAGAAGCAATATATCGTGAACTATCTCGAAATGGTCAAGTTTTCTTTCTTCATAATCGAATTAGCGACTTGGAAACTGTGGCAAGAAAAATAAAAAAACTTGTTCCAGAAGCAAGAATTTGTATAGGCCATGGTAAAATGGAAAAAAATGAATTAGAAGATGTTGTTAGTAATTATATAGATGGCGAATATAATGTATTCGTTTGCACAACAATTATTGAAACTGGAATAGATATTCCAAATTCCAATACACTAATTGTTGATGATGCTTCTAGATTAGGATTAGCACAAATGTATCAAATAAGAGGACGTGTTGGAAGAACTGATCGTATAGCTTATGCATATTTTCTATATCAACCAAATAAAATACTTACAAATGCTGGAGAAAAAAGACTTTCAGCGATTAAAGAATATAATAGAATTGGCAGTGGTTACAAAATAGCAGTTAGAGACTTAGCAATTCGTGGTGCAGGAGATATTCTAGGAAAAGAGCAATCAGGTTTTATTAATTCTATTGGAATAGATATGTATATGAAAATGCTAAATGAAGCAGTAAACAAAGCAAAAGGTATAGAAGAAAAACAAAAAATCAACTATCGAATTGAAGTTGATAAGCACGTAGAAAAAGAATATGTAAGCGATGATGATATAATAATATATATTCACAAAGAAATTAATAGTATTGATAGTTTAGAAGATAAAGTTAGAATAATAAATCAACTAACAGATAGATTTGGAAAACTAAGTGAAATTGTTTTAAATTATATCGAAGAAAGATACTTTGAAGCTTTGTTAAGGAAAATGAAAGTAACAATACTAAAAGAAGAAAGTACTTATGTGTTACTAGAAATACCAAAAGAATATTCACAAAAACTAAATGGTGAAAAAATGCTTATGGCTAGCCTTCCGTATGGTAAAAAGATAAATATATCTTACCATCGTGAATTATTTGAAATAACAATTGAAAAAAGTCCTAAAGACCGAAAATGGATTTATACAATAAATAAATTCTTAGAGGAAATAATGATAAAATAAGTTGTATAAATTAGTAAAAACTTCTAATAATACAATTAGAGGTGACAAAATGAAATCAACTGGTGTAGTAAGAAGAATTGACGAATTAGGACGAATTGTTGTTCCCAAAGAAATGAGAAGAACACTAAGAATAAGAGAAGGTGATTCCTTAGAGATATCTTCAAACGATGATTCAATAGTGTTAAAGAAATATTCACTTGTGGAAAGTGTAGATAATTTTATTACTCAATATGTCGAAGCTGTACATTCGTCAAGCAAAAAAGAAATTGTTGTTACAGATATGGAAAAAGTTATTGCTGTATCATCAGGCTTTAGAAAGAATTTTGTTGGAAAGAAAATTGACATAAGATTAGAAGATAAAATTCAAAAAAGAGCAATTCAAATATTTGAAAGAAGTTCCAACACAGAAATATGCGAAGGACTAACTATTAATAATGCAATAATTATTAGACCGATAACAGTATATGGAGACTTAGCAGGTTGTGTTATTGTGATTGGAGATAATGTTATTAATGATACAGAAAAAATGCTTGCTGAACTAACAGCAATATTTGTAGGAAAGTACCTAGAAAACTAAGATAGTCGATTGGCTATCTTTTAATTTACAAATGAGAAATCTTAAAAGCATAATAAAAACTTGCAATTTTAGAAAAAATAATATATAATAAATAAGTATTATGCAAGGAGAATATTATGTTTAATAAATTATTTTCAAAGTTTAAGAAATTACTTTCAACGCCAAAAACAAGAATGTATACAATAATAGGAGCTGCTGCAGTACTGTTTTTAATAGTATTTATAATTGTAACAGTTACTACGCCAGACAAAAATAGATTAGTTTATAATGAAAAAAGTGACGGAACATATGAAGTTACAGATATAAAAGATTTATACCGCGGAGGATTGCTTGTTCGTGAAAAAATAACAGTTCCAAGTGAGTATAAAGGTAAAAAAGTTACTTCAATTAAAAGAATAGAATCACTAGTAATTAAAGAAGTTGTTCTTCCTGATACTATTACATCAATAGAAGGTGGAGCTTTTGCGGGAATGCAAAAACTTGAAAAAATTAATATTCCTTCTTCTGTAACAAAAATAGAAATAAATACATTTGCAAGTTGTTATAACTTAAAGGAAATAACTCTTCCTGAATCAATAAAAGAAATAGGCAATAAAGCATTTTACAACACAAGTTTAGAAGAAATAATTATTCCTTCTTCTGTAACAAAAATAGGTTCAGAAGCGTTTAAAGATTGTAAGAACTTAACTAAAATCGAAGGAACTTTTTCTAATATCGAAGTTGGAGGACAAGCTTTTGATGGTACAAAATTTGCTGAAGATATATATGATAAAAATAATGGATTCTTAATCATTGATAAAATACTATATAGTATAAGAATTGATGAAGAAACTATAACAGGAGACAAGAAAAAAGGTTATAATCTTGTTATTCCTGAAGGTGTTGAGGTAATTGCTAGTGGAGTAATTCATGAAGATTTAAATCTATTTAGCATTACATTTCCATCAACTTTAAAAAAGATTTGTAGTAAAGCATTAAAAATTAATGATACTTTTGGAATAGGAAAAATTAAAGAAATATATTTCAAAGGAAATGTTGAAGATATTGCTGAAGATGCAGTCAAAGATTTTGATTCTATTAAAGCAGTTGTATTTATGTTCGATAAAAATGAAATTACAACTGAGTTCCCAGAAAACTCTCTTTTAAACAAAGGAACTAAAGTATATCTTTCAAATGGAAATTATATGACAGATGTACAATTAGAAAAAGATTCAGAAGAATTAACAGCTTTATATTTTGACTTTGAAACTTATAAGCCTTATAAGTTAGAAAATGATACTAAAGTATACTTTAATCAAACTAAATATTTATTTGAAGAGTAAATTATATAATAAGGAGTAAGAAGCAGATTTCTGCTTCTTATTTATTTAAAAAATCGAAAAGGGTGTGATTATTTATGGATGTAGTCTTTTCTAAATACCATGGCTGTGGAAATGATTTTCTTATCATGGAATACAACGAAGAGATAAATAACTACAGTGAATTGGTAAAAAAATCATGCAATAGATATGTGGGCATTGGAGCTGATACATTCATAACTATTGAAGATGGACAAATACCACAAGTGCGTTTTTACAATGCTGATGGTACCGAAGCTCCTATGTGTGGTAATGGCATTCGTTGCGCTGCTTCTTATCTACGTAATCATTTGAATAAAGAGTCAAATGAATATGAAATATTAACAGCATCTGGACTTAGAAAAGTATATTATCAAGATGATATGTATAAAATTAATATGGGTAAACCTATATATGACATAAAAAAACTTGATATTGATGAAGAATTGTTTTGTAAACAAGAACTATTTGATGAATTATATCAATATGAAGAAAAAGGATTTAATTTAAATGCTGTTTTTATGACTACTCATCATTTAGTTATTCCACTTAAAGATATGAATATATCAGATGCTACAATATCTGATAGAATTGGTGAGTATTTTTGTAAACATCCTCTTTTTAAAAAAATGATAAATGTTGATTTTGTAAATGTAATTGATAAAAATCATATTAAAATGCGCACCTTTGAAAGAGGTGTAGGATGGACAAAAGCATGTGGCAGTGGAGCTTGTAGTTGCTTTGCTGTACTGAATAGAAAGAATATTATTGGCGAAGAAATGATTGCTCAATTTGAGTATGGTGAAGTAGTAATAACTAAAGAAAATGGAGATATATACATGAAGGGGCCAGCAGTAGAGATATCAAAAAGAATAGAGTTTACATATAAACTTTAATAAAACATAATTGTTTTGTCTTATAGACGGAGGAAAAATAATGGAAAAAATCGCAATAATGACCGATGTTAATGCTGGCCTTGATTATATCGGATATGATCCAAAGATAATAACATTGAGATCTATAATAAACTTTGGTGATGAACATTACATTGATGGAATTGAAATAAAGGCTGATGAATTTTATGAAAGAATAAGTCGAGAAAAATGTATTCCTTCCACAAGCGCACCTACAATCGGAAATGCTATGGAAGAATTAGATAAACTAGTTAATGAAGGATATACCGATGTTATAATGTATTCTATTTCATATAAAATGAGTTCAATAGGACAAATGGTGGAAACATTAATACCTGAGTATAAGGATAAAATTAGAATCCATGTTGTCGATACTAAAACATCAGTTTTGAATCAAGGATATATGGCACTTGAAGCAAAAAGAATGGCTGAAGAAGGAAAAAGTGTAAAAGAAATACTAGAACGCACAGACTTTTTGATCCAAAACAATCAAACTTATTTTCTTGTTGATGATTTAATGTATTTAGTGCGCAATGGAAGATTAAGCGGTGCTGCAGGATTTGTAGGAACAATAATTAAAATAAAACCAATTCTTCACATTAACGAAGAAGGGAAAATAGTTACTTTAGAAAAAATAAAAACACACAAAAAAGCGCTTGAAAGAGTTATTGAAATAGTATCTAATGATTTAGATAAATGCAAAAAGGCAAAACTATTTGTTTATCATACTTTGAGAGAAGAGGATGCAAAAGAATTATGCATATTCTTTGAAAATAAATATCCATATCTTGGGAAAGTTGAACTTAGTGCCGTAACACCAGCAGTTGGTGCTCATGTAGGTTATGGTGTTTTAGGATTCTCATATTTTCTATTAGAAAAATAAAATTTGCTCTTCGGAGCATTTTTTTGTCTAAAAATATTCTATAATAGTACAAATGAGAATAAAATATAATGGTGATAAAAATGAAAGAGTGGATGAGTAAAAATTATTTACTAATTATAATGTTATTAAGCTTTATTCTTTATTGGCTACTAGGAATTTTAATAACATATATAACGTTAGTTTGTGTAAGTATATTTGTGTTGTGGGGAAAATTAGGAGAAAAGTTTACTTTCTATAACTTTGACTTAGTTCTTTTTGCTATTTATTTATTATTAACATTATTTGGTTTATTTGTAATAAAGAATCCAACGGTTGAAGTTTTAAGTGTAATATTAGGAATAACATATGTTACAGAAAAGATAGTAAATAGTAATGTAAAGTAAAAAATATAAGTCAAAAATTAAATGGTAAAAAATAAGATTAAATAAAACCTTTTCATCACATTTAATTTATGATATAATTAATTAAACAAAAGTCAATAAATTAATATGTGAGGGCAAAATGAAGAAAACATTTATTATATTACTGATAATTATAGGAATATTATTAATCGGCTGCGAAAAGGGCCAAACGACAAAATATGAAGAAATAACAAAAGAAGAAATATTTAGTCTAGAAGAAAATGCATATTTTGTTTGTTTTCTAGATGATTCAAGTGATAGTCAAAAAGTAAATACTATTTTACAAAATTATGCTAGTAACACAACTAAAGGCAAAAAAGAATACAACATTTATTATGTAAAAGAAATAGCAAAAGCAGATGAAGAAGTAATAGATGGTGCAACAAATGCTAGCGATATAATGATAGAATCTTTTCCAACCATGATAAAAATATATACTGATAACAATGAAAAAAAAGCAAAGGCTGTTGGAAAAGACGTAGAAACAATAGATAATTTAATTAACGGACTAATTAAAGAATATAAAATTAAATATACTTTAAATGGTGGTAAGTTTGAAACAACAACCACTAATAAATTTAATGAAAGTTATGAATATATTCTTCCAACACCAAAAAAAGAAGGATATACCTTTGGAGGATGGAAAGAAAAAGGGCAGCTTATTACTTCTCTTGAAGCCCGAAATTATAGCTTAGAAGCTACATGGGTTGAAGAGGAAAAACTAAATTATATTGCTGATAAAGAAATATTTAAGCAACAAGAAGAAACATATTTAGTTTATTTTATGAAAGATGGTTGTACTTATTGTCAAAAAACTGAAAGTAGTGTTTTGAGTTATAATTATTTATGCAAAGAAAAAAATACTCCTAAAGTATATGTTGTTAATTTAAAAGAAGATGGTGTTAAATCAAGCATTCTTAGAACATATAGTGGAAGTAATGGTCAAGGGAATGATAAAGATACATATGTCAATGGATTAACAATTTGGAATGAATTATATATTCCTTCAACACCAACTTTAATAGAAGTAAAGACAGTAAATGGCCAAAAAGAAAGTTTTTTTCTAACGACGGGCTTTACAAATATTCGTCAAAAATTAAATCAAATTCTTTCTTGTAATGAAACAACATACACAGTTGAAATAGATTTAGGATATGATGATAAAAACATTACATATTCATTTAAAGATTGGGAAGAAATAAATGTGCCTACTTTTACAAGAACAGATTACGCAAATATAGCCTTTGAGGAAAATGAAAAAATAATAACAAATTTTGTTAAGAAAAATTATAAATTAAAAGCTATTTGGGCTCAATATGAATTTATTGACGACGAAAAAGTATTTGATGCAACAAATGATGATAAGTATTTAATATACTTCATGAAAGATGATTGTACTTATTGTGAGAAAATAAAGGCAGATGTGTTGAAATATATATACTTGCAAAATAAAGATGAATATAATTACGCATATAAACTATTCGTAGTAAATTTAAAAACAAAAGATAAAACATCAAGTATATATAAAAAGAACGAAGCAGGCGATGATGTTTTTGTTGATGGAGCTAAAACTATTGATGAACTCTATGTAACTTCTACACCAACTTTAATTGAAATAGATAACAAAGTTGCAAAACTTGTTTCAATAGGAGCATCTTCAACCCAAGAAGCGCTTAACTATTTTCTTCAGTCCGAAACTGAAGAAACAAATGAAATAAATTTTATTCTTAAGGAAGAAGTAATATATAAAGGCGAAAAAGTAACCTCAATACCTGCTGTAAAAGTGTATTCGTGGCAAGAGTATTCCTCTTTTCCATCGATTAGTAAAGAAGGATATTATTTTGTGGGATGGACACTTAATAATCAACTTATTACTAGTATAAAAGGAGAAAATGTAAGTTTAGAACCTAAATGGATAAGTGAAGAGTATTATCACGAAATAAAAGATTATGAAATATTTAACCAAAAGGAAAGTAAATATTTAGTATATTTTATGAAAGATGGTTGTACTTATTGTGAAAAGACGAAATCATCAGTAATATCATATATTGATAAAAGTAATTCAAGTGAATATCCTAATGCACCTAAAATATATATTGTTAATTTAAAAACTAATGGATATATATCTTCTATACTTCGTACATATAGCGATTCAGAAGATGGAACATATGTAAACGAAGCTAAACTATGGAGCGATTTGTATATTTCTTCAACTCCAACGTTAATAGAAATAACAGGTGATACACAAAGTGCTGAATTAAAAGCTATTGGAACAACAAATGTTATAAATGCCTTAGATAAAGCTTTAGAAAATGAAAAAGAAATATCTCTTCGAAAAGAATATCAAGTTAAGATAGATTATGGATATGATAACATACAAGAGATTGTTAAGTTTTATGATGGGAAAAATCTTGTTCTTCCAGAACTTTCTCGCGATGGATATATATTCATTGGATATAGATATAATGGTTCTATAATTACAACTTTTGAAAATCAGGATTATAATTTAGAAGTTATATGGGCAGAAAAAGGTAATGTAAACATTATAAAAGATGAAGACATATTTCATCAACAAGAAAATAGTTATTATATTGTTTTTATAACACCAAAAATGGCGAAATATGATGAAATAATAGACTTAATAACAAAATATCAACACTTAAATAAAGATAAGCCACTATATGTTGTTGATATATCAAGTTCCATTATAAATAGAGCCTATGACAAAAAAGGTGGCGAAGGGTACAATAATAAATTCTATTGTACTAAGGCAAAAGAATACGATGAACTGTATATATATGCTTCACCATCAATTGTTGAGATTAATATAGATGGAGATAATAAATATATTGGAGCTTATTCATCAGAAGTAATGACATATCTTACTAAAATAATAGAATAAAAATAAAAAAATTATTAACAAATAATTAAAATTATGTTATAATAAGAAAAGAATGAAATTATAATCAATATTTTAGAAAGGAGCTGCAACTTTTTTTGCAGATAAATTATGAAAAAAATAATGAGTTTTTTAATAGCTGTAATAGCTTGTTTACTAGTTGGTTGTGCAACAACAACAACTACTGATACTTTTAGATTTCAAGTAAGAGAATTAGAATTAATATTAGGCGAAGAAAAAAGTTTAGACATTATAATGGGTGATTTTTCTGAAACAGAAGAAATAGTTGCAGAACAAGTTAATAGAACTGATGAATCTGGGGCAGTAGAAGTATTAGAAACTAAAAGTGGCCTTGTAAGAATTAAAGCAACAGTTGTAGGAGAAGTTGAATTTAGAGCTTATATTAAAAATCAAACTAATGTAAAAGATACAATAATTATAAATGTTGTTAATGAAAAAGTAGATTATTTAAGAATTGAAAGTGATAAAACAAATGATAAAGGTAAAGTTGAAATTAAGATTGATGAAGAAGCAACAATGAAAGTAACAAGTTCTCCAGTAATTGAGAATATTGAATACGTTTGGGAATCTTCAAATTCAGATATATTTACAGTTGACAGCACTGGAAAAATTACAGGTATCAGCAAAGGCAGTGGATATGTTTATGTCTATGAGAAAAATGATCCAACACTTGCCGCAAAGAAAGAAGTTGTTGTAAATTATCTTGAAACAGCAAAAATTGTAACTGATAAAGAAGTTTATGAAATTAAGGTTGGCGAAGAAGTAAAAATCGAAGCTTTAGCTTATAATGTTCATGGTACAACATATGGCGTAGACCAATCAATTAAATATACAAAAACAGCTACTGGTATAAGCATTAGTACTGATGGCATTGTAAAAGGCATAAAACCTGGAGAGTATACAGTAAATGTTATCAGTGGAAGTGTAAAGAAAACAGTAAAAGTTGTTGTTACAAAAGACGCTGAGTAATAAGCAATTAAACTATTATTCATATTGTATAAATATGTCTAATAGTTTCTTTTTTATTATTTTGTAGCTATTGTTATTATTTAAGCCTTTTTTTAATTCATAAAAAGTCTTTAAATATAGATGATAAAGTGATATAATTTAATAAATAAACAATAAAGAAGGAATAACTTATGTATGATATTATAGTAATTGGAGGAGGTCATGCTGGCGTAGAAGCAGCTTTAGCCTCGGCTCGTTTAGGAAACAAAACATTAATGGTCGTTGGAAATATTATGCGTATATCTAATATGCCTTGTAATCCTTCTATTGGAGGACCAGCAAAGGGTATCTTAGTTAGAGAAATTGATGCGCTAGGTGGCGAAATGGGAAAAGCTGCTGATGCTACTCTTTTGCAAATGAAAATGCTAAATAGTTCAAAAGGACCTGCTGTGAGAGCGTTAAGAGCTCAATCAGACAAAGTAAAATATCCCGAGTATATGCGTAATGTAGTTTTTAATACGCCTAATTTGACAGTATTAGAAACTCTTGTTGAGAGTTTAATAGTTGAGAATAAAAATGTTTCTGGGATTAAAACAGATAAAGAAACAATCCAAGCTAAGGCTGTAATAATTGCAAGTGGAACATATTTGGATTCACGTATTCTTGTTGGTCACTCTTTCTGGCAAAGTGGACCTGACAACGAAAAAACAACTTCAAAACTATCACAATCATTAAAAAGCTTAGGATTAGAACTAATAAGATTAAAAACAGGTACACCTCCACGAATTAGAAAAGATTCAATTGACTTTTCTAAAACAAGATTAGAACCTGGAGATAAAATAGAATATCATTTTAGTGAAGAAACAGAACATATTTTACCATACGAAAAACAAGTCCCTTGTTATCTAACAAGAACAACAACTGAAACACACAAAATAATAATGGAAAACTTAGATAAGTCTAGTATGTATGGAGGAATTGTTGAAGGTGTAGGACCTAGATACTGTCCATCAATTGAGGATAAAGTTGTAAGATTTAATACTAAGGAAAGCCATCAAGTATTTTTAGAACCGGAAAGTTTAAGCATTGATGAAATATATCCTCAAGGCTTTTCCACATCTATGCCTCATGAAGTACAAGATAAAATGATTAGAACATTACCAGGGTTAGAAAATGCAATTATTGAGAAATATGCTTATGCTATAGAATATGATGCTATAAATCCTTTAGAACTAAAAAACAATTTAGAAACTAAGAAAATAAATAATTTGTTCTTTGCTGGTCAAGTAAATGGTACAAGCGGATATGAAGAGGCTGCTTGTCAAGGCTTGATGGCTGGAATTAATGCTAGTCTAAAACTAGCAGGAAAAGAACCTTTAGTTCTTCGCCGTGATGAAGCATATATTGGTGTTCTTATTGATGACTTAATCACTAAAGGAGTTAAAGATCCATATCGTTTATTAACATCACGTGCTGAATATAGATTACTACTAAGACACGATAATGCTAGTGAAAGACTAATAAAATATGGTAAAGAAGTAGGCTTGATTAGTGAAAATAGATACAATAAATATCTAAACAAACGTAATAAAATAGATTCTTTAAAAGAAAACTTAAAGAATATTTATATAACACCAAAGAATGATTTTAATAGCTATTTGCTTGAACAAAACAAATCAGTAATAAATGAAAAAGTAAGTGCTTATGATTTCTTAAAGAGACCTAATATTACCTTTGAAGATGTTACAAAATTTACTGGTGAGAATATCGATTCATATTATGACGAAGCAATTAAAGAAAAAGTATTAATTGAAATCAAATACGAAGGTTATATCGTTAAAGAATATCGTGAAGCTAACAAATTAAAACAAATGGAATCAAGAAAAATACCTGATGATATCGTGTACGAAGATGTTCCTAATGTTGCTAAAGAAGCAATTGAAAAGTTAAACAAAGTTAGACCTAGCACGTTAGCCCAAGCTAGCCGTATTAGTGGAGTTAATCCTAGTGACATAACTATGATATTATTATATCTTGAAAGCAGAAGAAAAAATGGACAAATTAATTGAAAAGTATTTAGATAAATTTAACTTATATTATGATTATTTAATTACAGAAAATGAAAAATATAACTTAACAGCAATAACTAATAAAGATGAAGTATTTATCAAACACTTTTCTGATTCACTTGCTTTAAAGAATGTATTTAAACTAGATAATCAAAAGTTATTAGATGTTGGTAGTGGAGCAGGTTTTCCTGCTATTCCACTAAAAATATGTTTTGAAAATTTAGATATAACAATAATTGAACCAACTCAAAAAAGAGTAAAGTTTTTAAATAACGTAATTGAATTATTAAACTTAAAGAAAATTAGAGTTATATGTGCTCGAGCTGAAGAAAAAGCCTTTGAAATGGCAGAAACATTTGATATCGTCACAGGTAGAGCAGTTGCTAATATGTCACCACTAGCCGAACTATTAGTGCGTTTTGCCAAGACTAATTGTTACGTCGTAGCTTACAAAGGCGACAAAGCTCGTGAAGAAGTTATGACAGCAAAAAATGCTCTAGAAAAATTAAATTTAAAACTAGAAGATATTTATCATTATGAACTTAATAATAATTTAGGAAGCAGAGAACTTGTAATCCTAAAAAAACAAAAACTAACAAATAATAAGTATCCTCGTAGATACGCTGAAATCAAAAAAAACCCATTATAAGGAGAATGTGATTATGGGAAAAATAATAGCTATATCTAACTGTAAAGGTGGAGTAGGAAAATCAACTACAGCCGTAAATTTAGCCTATGCTCTTTCCAAAGAAGGAAAACGAGTAATTATAATAGACTTAGACGAAAAATCCAACACAACCTCAAGTTTGGGCGTAAAACGCGAACTTGTAGTGTATTCATCAAGTGATTTAATATTAGGCTATGTTAATCCTTTAGATTGTGTCTTAAAAACTATTTATGAAAATGTTGATATAGTTCCTAGCGTTTTAAGTGAGCCACGATTAGAAGAAAAGCTAAGCCATATCGAAAAAATCAAATATGATTTTTCCCATCAAACAATAGATTACAAAAACATTTATGATTATGTAATAATAGATTGTCCACCTCTTTCAGGGATTACTGTAGAGAGCAGCCTATATGCAGCAGATTCAGTGATAATACCCGTTGAATGTAGTTACTATGCGTACGAGAGTCTCTCAACAATGGTTAATTTAATAAACATAATTCAAAAGAATAAAAAGAAAAAGAAGAATAATCTTCTAATAGAAGGAATATTAATAACTAAACTAGATAATCGCAATCTTTTTGCTTATAAAATGGTAGACAAAATACAAGCAGAATTCCCTGGAAAAACATTTAATACTATTATTGGTCGCTCAAGTCACATCGAAGCAGCTCAATTCGCTGGGAAAAGTGTTATTGATTACGCCTACAACTGTAGGGGTAGTAAAGACTATCGTGACTTAGCTAAAGAAATAATTGTCAAAAATGAGGAAATATAATGCCATTAATTTCGATATTCAATAAAATAGGAGAAATATTAAGAAATAATGCTTCTTCGCTTATAGGAACAATAATAACAATCTTATCATTTCTTCTAATTATACTAACTAGCAAAATAATATTACAAAAATACAAGAAAAAACATAACCAAATTCGTAAAAATGCAGTATTATTAGGAGAAACAATTGCCAAAGTCACTTCATATGTTGCTTTACTTCTAACTATAATAATAATATTAAATGTTTGGGGAGTAGGTGTGATGCCTATACTAATTGGTGTTGCGATTGTCCTTATTGTCTTTTTGTTTAGTGCTCATAAACTTATATACGATTTAATTAATGGAGTATATATAATACTAAGTAACTATTATGAAATAGATGATATAATTGAAATAGATGGTTTCAAAGGAAAAGTTTTAGAAATAACATTAAGAGCAACAAAACTTATCAACGAAAAAAACGAAATAAAAATTATAAACAATGGCAAAATATCATCAATTATAAATTATTCTCAAGCACCAACAGTATCAAAGATAGAAATTGCAATTGCAAAAAGTGAAAACACTGATAAAGTTATAAATATACTAGATGAAAAATTAATAACTGTTAAAGAATCATTTAAACAAGTTATAGAAGGTCCATATATTAGTGGTATAACAAAAATATTAGATGATAGAATTATTATCAGTATAATAGTAAAATGCGAAGCAGAAAAACAATATGAAGTAATAAGGTATATGAATAAATATTTATGTGAATTATTTAAAGAAGAGAATATTCAATATCTTAATATAATGGAGAATAAAAATGGAACTACACTCTTATAAAGAAAATGATAAATTAGTTTTTAAAAAAAACCATCCTTGTGGAGGCAACACCTGGAAAGTTTTAAAATATGGTGTAGATTGTAAATTGGAATGTACAACATGTTCAAGAGTTATAACTCTTTCTCGTGTAGAAATAAACAAAAGAATAAAGAAAATAATAAAAGCAGAAGCTTAGGTGAGAAAATGCTTAAAAGATTTATACAATACTATAAACCACATAAAAAACTTTTATTCTTTGATCTTTTATGTGCTTTGTTGATATCAATAATAGATTTAGTATTTCCAGTAATAACTAATAAAGTACTTAAAGAAACAGAAAATAATCTAAATAATGATTATATAAAAATAATAATAGTAATAGGCATAATTCTTCTTGTCTTTTATATTATTCGTTTTACTCTCTCATATTTCATTGGATATTATGGCCATGTTATGGGGATAAGATTAGAAACAGATATGCGAAAGGATTTATTCAAGAAATATCAAGAATTAGATTATCAATACTTTGATGACAAAAAAACAGGAGAATTACTATCTAACATTACAACACATCTTCATGATATATCAGAAATGAGTCATCACGCTCCTGAAGATTTATTCATATCAAGTATAATGCTAATTGGTAGTTTTATATATTTGCTTATCTTTGCAAATCCGTATCTAACATTAATTGTCTTTACGTTCTTAATTCTATTAATAATCTATTCAGTAACAAGACGTAAGAAAATGCTTAAAGCCTTTAGAAATGCTCGAAACGCCCAAAGTGAGTTGAGTGCTAAAGTTGATAGTCAAATTAGTGGAATAAGATTAACTAAAGCCTTTAATAATGAAAAATATGAAGAAGAAAGATTCGAAGAAACAAACAAACTATATAAAGATGCTCGTTCAGGGGTATTCAAAGAAATAGGATTATTTGGTTCAGGAAATGATTTTTTCATCAACTTAACGAATTTAGCTCTTTTAGTCTTTGGAACAATCTTTATTATAAAAGGATGGAATGTAACATATTTAGATCTAACAACATATTTCCTTTATATCAATTTACTAATAAAACCAATCTCAAGATTAACAAATTCAATGGAACAAATCCAACAAGGATTTTCAGGAATAGAAAAATTCTTTAATGTTATGGATGTAACGCCATTAATTGTTAACGAAGAAGGCATACAAAAAGATAATTTTGAAGGCAATATTGAGTTCAAAGATGTAGCCTTTAGCTACACTCATGAAAATAGTAAATATATTCTATCAAACTTTAACTTATCGATACCAAAAGGAAAAAAGATTGCTTTGGTTGGGGAAACTGGTGTCGGTAAAACGACGATATCAAAACTGATACCAAGGTTTTATGACGTTGATAAAGGCATGGTTTTGGTCGATGGAATAAATGTTAAAGACTATAACCTTAATAGTCTTCGTAGTGCTATAGGTCACGTTGAACAAGATGTATTTATATTCTACGGAACAATTGAAGAAAACATCAAATATGGTAAACCTAATGCTACTAGAGATGAAGTAATTATCGCCGCAAAGAAAGCAAGGATTCACGACTTCATAATGAGCTTAGAAGATGGATACGAAGCTCTAACTGGTGAAAGAGGAGTAAAATTAAGCGGTGGCCAAAAACAAAGAATTGCCATTGCAAGATTATTCTTGAAAAATCCTTCAATTCTAATCCTCGATGAAGCAACTTCATCATTAGATAATATAACTGAAAAACAAATTCAAGAATCATTTGATGAACTATCAAAGAATAAAACAACAATTGTAATAGCTCATCGTCTCTCAACAATAAAAAATTCTGATGAGATAATTGTTATATCACAAGATGGTATCCTTGAGAGAGGAAAGCATGATGACCTAATAAAAGAAAATGGATATTATGCAAAACTTTATAATTCGACAATTACCATATAAAAAGACACTCCTTCGTCAAAGAAAGAGTGTTTTTCTTTACTAAATATATAGTAAAAAACAAAAAAGACATATATTTACATATTATTACTAAACAAAGTAATAAAATTGATATCGAAAATTACTTATGAGGTGACTATAATGAATAGATATCTAAATATAATAATAATTTCCTTCTTCTCTTTTGTACTATTAGGATATGATTATGGTTTACCTCTTTTGATACCAATTATATTAATATATATAACTTATAATAATAAATTATTACTACTAATGATACCTATTAGTATACTATCAACTTTAATTTTTGAAATTGAATTAACAAAAGTTACAATTGGAATATATATGCTAATAGTAATTTATTTATTAACTTTTCTTAAAAAGAATAATATTGTAATTGATGGTATCTTTTGCTTTGCAAGTTGCTTACTTCTTTTATTATTTAAAAAAGCCGATTTTAGTTTTTCCATAAGCAAAGATTACTTATATTTATATTTATTATATAGTTTTGTTGGAACTATTATTTATGTAATAATTAAATTCTTATTAAATACATCAGAAGGAAACTTTGTATATTTCGAAGTATTAAGTATTAGTGTTGCATTATTAGGAGCATCACAAATAACTTTTGCTTATAATATCGGTTTTATATTAGCAGTTATTTATGCAATATATTTCTCATATAACACTTCAACAATTTTCTCTTTGATATTCTCCATCGGAATGGGAACATATTTATTCTTTGGTTTAAAACTTGATTATGCACTGATATTACCTGTAATATCAATTGTTTATTCAATAAATAGTATTGTGAGTAGCTTTTTGATAGTATTACTGACAACAGTAGCTTGTGTAATATATCCCAAGTATTATGAAATTGCTTTAATAATAGATACCATATGTATTGCTTTTGAAATACTAAAAACTAAACTTTTAGGTAAAAAAATAACCAAAGATAATGAAATAAAAGAAACACAAAAAGAAACTAAAGAAACTCTTAATCAAAGTGTTTTAGCTTTTTCAAGCTTTTTAGATATGTGTGCTAGTGAATCAGAAGGTACAAGAGAATATTATAAAAAGATTGATGAAGGAATTAATAGTCTTATTACAAATTATTGCAATAAATGTTACTTAGCAAATCGCTGTCAAAGAAGTGATATCAAAGAAGAAATGAAATATTTAATAATAAATGCTAATAGTCTTACTTATGATTTAAAAGAAAGTAGTGTATTTAGCGTTTGTCCATATAATGTTGAGATAAGAAAAAGTGCTATGCTAATATATGAAAAGATTGAAGATACCAAAACAAAATCAAAAACTAAAGTGGTAAGTTCCACTCTTTCAGGTATAAGCAACATCTTAAGACAATTTACAGTAGATAACAATTTAAAAGTAGAAATCCCATATGAAGATATGTATCGAATGAAAAAAAGTATAGCTAGTAATGGATATACATTAGTATATTTTAAAATAAAGAAATTATATGAAGATGAATTTTTAATAGAAATAGGTATAAGAGGATTTGCTTTTGAAGATGTTAAAGAAAGATTAACAAAAATAATAAACCATAGTTTTAAAAGAGAAGTTACTCTAGAGTACGATTATTCAGAAAATGGTAAAGTATATTTCAGGGTAATACCCAAAACAAGCTGTAAAATAGAATACAGTACCTCACAAATAGCTTCAGGAAACATTTCAGGAGACAATATGCTAATTAGTGAAACAAAAGATGGTAAAGTTGTTTCAGTTATATGTGATGGTATGGGCAAAGGATATAGTGCTAGTCTTTCAAGCGAATTTGTTATTAGAATGTTTGAAGAACTTTTTAAATCAACTCTTTCTTCATATGCTATTATCCAAATGATGAACACATATTGTGAAATAAAAGATAGTATCGACAGTTTTTGTACTTTAGACTATATGGAATTAGATAGAAAAAACAAAGCACTAACATTTTATAAAATGTCTTCTGCTCCTAGTTATGTTTTTCATAAAGATAAAACTATTGAGAAAGTTGAAAACAAGAGATTGCCTTTAGGCAAAGAAAGTGAAATATTAACTGATAAAGTGAAAATTGAAGAAGGAGATATCATTGTTATGTCAAGTGATGGAATCTTCGATAACATCAAAAACGAAAGTGAATTAAACGATTATATATCATCGCTTACTCATTTGCCTGCTCCGAAAATAGTTTACCAAATAATAAATTATATAAAAGAGATAAATAAATTAACTGATGACGATATCTCCTTAGTTGTTTTAAAGGTGCTTCCTAGTTAGTTCGTATTTCCATTTACTCATGCCTCCTAAAACATTTGTAACATTAAATCCTTTTCCTTCTAGGATTGAAGTAACTTTAGGAGAAGTAATACCATAGTCACAAATAATATAATAAGAATTGTAATAGTTTAAAAAACTAAAAGGATTACAAAGCAAAAGGTCACTATTGACATTTATAGCACCAAATATATGTCCGTTATAAAAACTAGCAGGCTCACGAATATCAATAATTGAAACAAAAGTCCCTGATAAAATAAGATTGTGTAAGTCATCACAAGTAATAGATTTCATATTATCACCAATACATTATATTAGTTAAATGTCATTTTTAGAAATAAAATATACAAAGAAATAAAAAATATGATATAATTAATAAGCAAGAGTCAGTAAAATAGGTGATTATATGAAATGTTTTTATGAAAAAAAAGAATATAATGAAAATCAAAAAAGAATGGTTAAGTTTCTTAATAATAAAGGAATATATCCATATCCACTTTCTAAATGCCGTTTAATAATAACAACAGTACAAAGCAATAAAGATATTGATAATATAATTCAATTATATAATAGTTATCTTGACTCTCCTATATCTATTATTGAAAATGAAATAATAACCATATATCATAACAAAGAAAGAGTTCTTTTTAAAGATTTAGTTGATTCAATTAGTGAAGATATAGGAACAAAAGTGCAAATCTTCGAAGGATTTTTATTAGATGTTGAAGATGTTAATGCTCTTATTGAATTAAAAGAGAAATACTTAAACAAAGATTATACTTATGCAAATGTAACAGATCTAATATATGAAATAAAGGATAAAGATGATATGAATTTAATAAAAAAAATACTTTTAAAGGAAGAATTAAATGATTATCAGTTCTTACAAATTGCCAAGGGAATGTTTAATAATAATTTAAATGTCTCTCAAACAGCAAATTATTTATATATGCATCGTAACACTTTAAATAAAAAACTTGATACAATTGAGAATCAAACAACATTATCACTTCGTACCTTTAGAGATGCTGTTGCATTATATGAATTATTGAAGTAATAAATTTACAAATGTGCAACTTGCAAATGTGCAATTTACAAATGTGCAACTTGCACATTGAGGAAATTAATAAAAAAATATATAATATATGTGTAAAAATTAAAGGAGATTAATTTATGGCAACTGTAACACTTACAAACATTAACAAAGTTTATGATGGCAATGTTCATGCAGTTATAGACTTTAACTTAAAAATTAAAGATAAAGAATTTATCGTATTCGTTGGTCCATCTGGATGTGGGAAAACTACCACACTTAGAATGGTAGCTGGACTTGAAGAAATCACTTCAGGCGAATTAAGAATCGATGATGAAATAGTAAATGATGTAGCACCAAAAGATCGTAATATCGCCATGGTTTTCCAAAGCTATGCTTTGTATCCACATATGACAGTTTATGATAATATGGCATTTGGTTTAAAACTTCGTAAATTCTCACGTGATGAAATCGATCGTCGTGTAAACGAAGCAGCAGAAGTATTAGGATTAAAACCATACTTAGATCGTCGTCCAAAAGCTTTGTCAGGTGGACAAAAACAACGTGTTGCCCTTGGAAGAGCAATCGTACGTAATGCAAAAGTATTCTTAATGGATGAACCATTATCAAATCTAGATGCTAAATTACGTGTACAAATGAGAGCCGAAATCATCAAAATTACTGAAAGATTAGGAATCACTACTATTTACGTTACCCATGACCAAATTGAAGCCATGACAATGGCATCAAGAATCGTTGTTATGAAAGATGGTGTTATCCAACAAGTAGGAACACCAAAAGACATTTATGATAATCCAAACAACATGTTCGTAGGTGGATTCATCGGAACTCCTCCAATGAACTTTATCGAAGGAAAAGTATCTGAAGATGGTTACTTTGTAATTGGTGATCATAAATTAGGTGTAACAAAACTAAGAATTCCTGAAAATAAATTCAAATTATTAGATGCTCAAAACTATATTGAAAAACCTGTTATTCTTGGAATCAGACCTGAAGATGTATATGATACTCCAGAATTATTTGAAAAATATAGTAGTTCAAAAGCTCATTTAAAGGTTGATGTAGCTGAGTTATTAGGTGCAGAAACAAATATCTATGGTGTATTAAATGGCCAAACATTAGTTGCAAAAGTTCCTGCTCGTGTTGACTTACATATGAATGACCAAGTTGATTTAGTACTTAATATGGAAAAATGTCATTTCTTTGACGCTGAAACAGAACAAAGAATTAAAAGATAACAAAAATATAAAGTTGCACTATATGTGTGACTTTTTACTATTATTTACTATTATATATAAATATGACAAATAAAGTGATTTTTTATATGTGAAATAAATTTTTAGTATACTTTTTAAATTTATTGTGATATAATTGTTAAAGTAAAAAAAGTTAATATAATAAAAATTGAAAGGAATAAATTAAAATGGAAAAAAAGACAATTAGAGATGTTGAATTGAAGAACAAAGTCGTTCTTATGCGTGTGGACTTTAATGTTCCAATGGCAAATGGAGTTATTACTGATGATAATCGTATTGTTCAAGCTTTACCAACAATCAAATATGCTTTAGAACATGATGCTAAATTAGTATTATTCTCACATTTAGGTCGTATTAAAGAAGAAGCTGATAAAGCTAAAAACACATTAGCTCCTGTTGCGAAGAGATTAAGTGAACTTCTTAACAAAGAAGTTAAATTTATCCCTGTAACTAGAGGAGAAGCATTAGAAAATGCAATCAAGGAAATGAAAGTTCAAGACATAGTAATGTTTGAAAATACAAGATTTGAAGATTTAGAAGGTAAAAAAGAATCTAAAAACGATCCAGAACTTGGTAAATATTGGGCAAGTTTAGGCGATGTATTCGTAAATGATGCTTTCGGAACAGCTCATCGTGCTCACGCATCAAATGCAGGTATTGCAGCGAATAAAGATGTAGTTGTATCTGGTTTCTTAATTGAAAAAGAAATTAACTTCTTAAGCAAAGCAGTTGATAATCCTGTTCATCCATATGTAGCTATTTTAGGTGGAGCAAAAGTTAGTGATAAGATTTCTGTTATTGAAAATTTATTAGACAAAGCTGATAAGATTGTTATTTGTGGCGCTATGGCATATACATTCTATAAAGCTTTAGGTTATGAAGTTGGAACAAGTAAATGTGAACTTGATTTTGTTGAGTATGCAAAAGGACTACTTGCAAAAGCTCAAGATAAGATTATTCTTCCTATAGATACTGTTGTTGCAAAAGAGTTTGATAAAGATGCTGAAAGCAAAGTAGTTGATTCAGATAAGATTCCTGCTGATGAAATGGGTATGGATATTGGACCTAAATCATTAGAAAAGTTCGCTGAAGAATTAAAGAATGCTAAGACAGTAGTATGGAACGGTCCTGCTGGTGTATTTGAATTCCCTAACTTTGCTAAAGGTACAAATGGAATTTGTAAATTACTTGCTAATTTAGAAGGCGCAACTACAATCATCGGTGGTGGTGATAGTGCAGCAGCAGCTGAAAAATTAGGATATGCTGATAAATTCACTCATGTTTCAACTGGTGGTGGAGCAAGCCTAGAATATTTAGAAGGTAAAACTTTACCTGGAATTGCAATTTTAAACGATAAATAAAAGGAGTATTATTATGAGAAAACCAATAATTGCTGGAAACTGGAAAATGTTTAAAACTAGAGATGAAGCTATTAAGTTCATCTTAGAAGTTAATGATAAAATGCCATCAAAAGAATTAGTAGATAGTGTTATTTGTTCACAATTTACAGTTTTAAGATGTTTAGTAAAAAGACAAGCTGAGAACCTACGTATTGGTGCTCAAAATATGCACTTTATGGATGAAGGAGCATACACTGGTGAAGTAAGTGGTCAAATGCTAAAGAGTATTGGTGTAACATATGTTATAATTGGACATAGCGAGAGAAGAGCAATGTTCAATGAAACAGATGAAACAGTAAACTTAAAATTAAAGAAAGCTTTTGAAGTTGAATTACTACCAATTCTTTGTGTTGGTGAATCTTTAGAACAAAGAGAAACAGGCAAGACTGAAGAAGTTTTAAAGAACCAAATTGTAAAAGATTTAGAAGGTTTAACAAAAGAGCAAGTAAAAGAATTAGTTATCGCTTATGAACCAATTTGGGCTATCGGAACTGGTAAAACAGCTACATCTCAAATTGCTGATGAAACTTGCGGATTTATACGTAAAACTGTTGGTGAATTATTCGGTGAAGAAGTTAGTGAAGCTGTAAGAATTCAATATGGCGGAAGCGTAAAGACTGGTAACATTGATGAGTTAATGAGTATGCCTAATATTGATGGAGCATTAATTGGTGGTGCAAGTTTGAAATCGGAAGATTTTATTAAACTTGTTAATGCTGCTGTTAAATAATATTTATAGTGCTTAGTGTTTTGCTAGGCACTTTTTTAATGAAAATGTTTTATGAAGAACTATTTATAATAGCATTTTAAAACAAATAGATGTATAATAATTATTGAAGAAAACAACAGGAGGCTTAATAATGAAAACTAAAAAAATTGTATTATCATTCATTACTTGTTTACTTGTGATGGTATGTGCTTTAAGCTTAACTGCATGCAGTTGTAGTAAGGAGTGCTCACATGAGTGGGAAGAATGGACAACAATTAAAGAAGCAACTTGTACCGAACAAGGTACAAAAGAACATAAGTGCAAAAAATGTGATGCAAAAGAAACATCAACAATTGATGCTTTAGGCCATGAGTGGGAAGAAGCAACTTGTACATCGCCTAAAACATGTAAAAAATGTTTAGTTACAGAAGGACAAACACTAGAACACAAAGATGAAAATCATGACCATAAATGCGATTATGGCTGTGGAAAGAATGATATGGGTGAACATTCTGACTCAAGCACAGATAATGATCACGTTTGTGATTATGGTTGTGGAGAAGTTCTTGAAGAATGTGTTGACAATAATCAAGACCACAAATGTGATATCTGTGGGAAAGAAGGAATTAGTGAACATGATTATGTTCTAGTTAATACAGAAGAAGCAACTTGCGAAAAACCAAAAATAAACCATTATAAATGTTATTGTGGTGATATTTATGATGAAGAAGAAGGAGACGCTTTAGGCCATAGCATTAATGATGTGACACCAAGCGAAAGACAAGTAAGTGATTGTGAATACGTATTAGTATATATATGTAAAACTTGTGGGAAAGAAGTATTAGGTGAAAAAATATATCACCACAATTATATTGCAAGTATAACAACACCTGCAACTTGTGAAAATGATGGAATAAAAACTTTAACATGTTCTTGTGGTGATACAAAAACTGAAACAATTGCAAAGAACGAAACAGGACACAACTGGGAAAAAGGTAATGTTTTAAATAATGCGAGAACAGACACATGTTCTTATTGTCACAAGCAAAAAAAAGTTAATGTTTACGAAGGAACAAAAACTAATGAAATTAAAGCTAGTGATCTAGCCAACAAAGAATTAGAAATTAACAATGCTAATATTAGTTTAGATAGTGGTGTTATTGATACAATTGGAAATCAAAACGTAACTATTTCAGCTGATAAACTTGAAGGAGAAAATCGTAACGATTTAGGTTTATCTGATGAACAATTAAACCAAGTTGGAAATAATCCTATTTATAACTTTACTATCAATAACGGAACAGAAAATATTGCTAATTTTGGTGATGAAAACTATGTAACTATTACATTACCATATACATTAGATGAAAATGAAGATGTAGATAGTATTGCTGTATGGTTTATAAATGTTAATGGTGAATTAGAATCAATTAAAGCAACTTATAACAATGGATATGTAACATTCAAAACAAACCATTTCTCATACTATACAGTAACAAGATTAACACCTGCTGAAAGATGTGCATTATATGGACATGGATATGTTTGCTATCATATAGAAGGAAGTTGTACAAAAGATGAATATGATTTATATGTTTGTGCACGTTGTTATGATAAATACATTGATAAAACTCCTGGAAAATATATTGAAGCAAAAGGTCATACTTATGAAGAAGAAATTCATGTGGCAACTTGTACCCAAGCAGGATATGCTATTTATACTTGCAAAGATTGTGGACACAATTATCAAATAAGACTTAATGCAACAGGACACAATATAATAATAAAAGAAAAAGTAGAAGCTACTTGTGAAGAATCAGGATATACAGTTTATAAATGCAGCAATTGTGATTATTCATACACAGGTGAAACGGTATTGCCTTTAGGCCATAACTATAATGTTAGTGAGTGGAAATGGTCATCTGATTATAGCACTGCATCGGTAATTTTAACTTGTGAGAATAATACAACACACACATTAGAGTTAAAAGCAAATGTTGAAAAAAATATAATCAGTGGAACATGTTCAAACTATACAAAAATAACATACAAAGCAACTTGTACATATAACGGTAATACATATAGTGAGGAGAAAGTAACTGAAGAAGGTACACCAAATCATAATTTCTCATCAGATTGGTCAATGAACAATAATGAGCACTGGCATGAATGCGTTTGCGGAGAGAAAACAGATGTTGCTACTCATACATTTGAAAACGAAACAATAACTAAAAATCCTACTTGTATAAAAGCAGGAGAAAAAACTTCTTATTGCATTTGTGGGGCAACAAAAACAGAAAAAATCGATGCGACAGGTGTTCATAATTATGTAAATGGTGTGTGTACTGAGTGCGGTGATGAAAATGTTGAAACATTCTATAATAATCTTGTAAAATCATTCAAAACAATTAAAGGTTTTGCAATTAAGATGGAAGATTATTCAATGAAAATGGAAGAAAAAGATGATAACCTTCTTGATTCATTTACACTAATTGGTTCAATTAAACAAATAGATATTGCTGAGTTATATATCTATGTGGAAGATGGAAAAATCGAAGGCGCAGCAACAGGTAGTGCAAAAATATTTAATGGTCCAATAGAGGATGAAGAAGCCATCTATGCATTTAAAGCAATAATTCATGATGAATATATTTATGTAGATATTAAATATGGTCAAAATGAAGCGGATAAGAGTATGAAATATAAAATGGAAATCAAAACAATAGTTGAAGATGTATTTGATATCGATGTTGAAGAATTTTTATATTATTTTGAATTCTTTAAAGAAACTGTTATTCCTACTCTTGAAATACTTATAGATAATAATTCAGAAAAAGTAAATGAAATAATAGGGAAATTACTTAATATAATATTTACATTTAAATCACAAGAAGATGGTTCTTATATAGCTTCAATAGATAGCAAAAAATTAGATGCTTTACAAGAAAACTTATCACAAAAAACAATTGATAAAATTGTAGATATATACTTTGGAACAGGTGCATTTAATAAACTTACAGACAAAATTAAAGAAATCATAGGAATAAAAATTCCTGAAATAACAAGCTATGTTGACGAATTAGGAATAGATTCAAAAGAATTAATCAAAAAAATTAATGAATTAGCAGTAAAAACTGGTGCAGATGATGACTTTGATTTTAATAAAATATTAAACAACGAATCATTTGCTAACGTAACACTAGGAATGCTTATTTTTGAAACAGAGGATACTTCTTATTTAGAAGAATATAATGAGCTTGTTAAATATTTACAAGAAAAAACTTTGTGGGAATTATTACCTAGCGATATAGTAGAAGATCTTCAACAAAATTTTGTAATGAATATAGAATTATTACCATTCTTCAAATTTAAAACAAATAAACTAGGTGAATTTATATCATCAAGTTGTGAAGTGAATAACTATGAGTATTTACTTGATGAAACTAAAGTAAGTTTAAATTATAAAATATCATTTGAAGTAAATAAAAAAATTAACGTAACATGGCAAGATATCATCAAAGATATCGATGATAGCTTTATATCTCCTTCAGATGAAGTACTAAAAGATTCAATCAAATATAGTAACGGTGTAATAAGAGGAACGGTAATATATAAAGATAAAGAATATGATATTCAAAATGGAACATATATTAAAGTTACAAAGATTATGTTCGATAAACTATTAAACTATAATGTTTATTCTGATTGCGATGGATGGTATGAATATGGTGCAGAATACTTATGCAAATTATATGCATTTTCGTTTGTAACTATTGAAGTAGACGGTAATGCTGTTACTCTAATTATAAACGGCGATTCAAAAGTTGTGGAAATTGTTGAAGAAGAAACAACATATAAAGCAATATATGAGGATGGAACAATAAAAGAAATATCAAAATCATTATTTGATAAAGACTATAGTACTAATGATGCAAAATTAACAGATCTTTATTTTGAAGTATTTGGCGAGGAAGATGTGACAAATGATACTAAAAAATTTAGCTATTATTACAATCCAAGTAAAAAACAATATGCTGAAGATTCTCAACATGAACTTGAATATAATTATGAATTACAAGGCAAAACTTGCGAAGATGGTGTAAAAGTTACAATTACTTGTAAAAACTGTGATTATTCGTATAGTTATACAAGTAAGTGGTGTGATACAGAAAGAAGAACAATAGACTTATCTGAATATAGCAGCTGTAAAGGTTCAATTATAGTATATCAATGTAAAGTCTGCGGAAGAATTGACTATATGATTAGTAAAAACTTTAGTTGTGATTTCACAGAAAACACAGAAACTGAGATATACGATGAAAATGGTGAATCAATTGGAAGTATCAATAAAAAAGTATGTAGTAAATGCGGATTAGTTTACGTAGAAAAAACATGGACTGAAAAAGAAGGCCCTTGCACAAGCGTTACGCATTATGAAGTATCGATAAACATAGGCACAAAAAATATAGTAAACTATGAGGATTCCTATGAAAGAAGTAATCACAATTATGAACAAATATATGAATTAAAAGGCAATGATTGTTATGATGGTTACTATGTGATTAGTACTTGCCTAATATGCGGTGAAGTAGAAAAATACACTTATTATGGGCATTTAGTAGAAACAAAAACAACCGAATTAAGTGATTTTGGACTATGTGGTGGATATATTTATGAATCATCATGTAAGGTCTGCGGAGAAATAACAGAACGATATATTGATGATTATAATTGTTCTTGGAAATATATCGGACTAAACGAAGAAGGATATGAAACTTATATTTGTCCTTATTGTAATACAACAAAAGTAGAAAAGATTTTCACTAGTGAAAAGGATGAAAACTGCATAATTACTAATTTATATATCTATACTTATTATTCAAATAATAAAAAAGTATATGAATATCAAACGAGTTATGAAACATGTGAACATGATTATGAAATCTCATATGTGTTATATGGCACATCTTGTGAGGATGGCATTAAAATTATATACAAGTGCAAAGATTGTGGAGATGAATACTATGAAGAAGAGTATGAACATAGAGAAATTTTAACGGAAAAGATAGATTTATCACAATATGGAAGTACTTGCGGAGGTTATGGTATTCTTTATAGCTGTCCTTGTGGAGAATCAAATACATTCGAATTAGAAGATTATAATTGTGATTTTGGAGTAAAAAGATGTGACATGTGGATTGATGGAGTTATTAAAGGAGAACAATATAACATAAATGGCTATTCTTCATTCGACTGTTATTCATACATCTATGCCTGTGCGGTAACAGATCCAGCCGATAGAGCTTGCTCTTTTAAATTTAGGTATGCTTATTATTGGCTAAAAGATGAAAATTCTTGTACAGCATTTGAATATGAAACATGGCAATTTGGATATAACGAAGAAACAAATACATGGTTATATGAATTAACATATAAAACTGGAGGTATCAAAACATATCACAATTATATTGACAGTAGTACTAGCAATAGAGTTAAATATGATTGTGCGGATTGTGGAAGTTACTATAAGGAGTGTTATTATTATGATGATGATAATAATCTTACGAAATACGAAAATCTAATTTCTAATACCTTAAATAATGGCGATGATAAATATCGTGAAATAACAAAAGAATATGGTATGGATAATGACTATAGTTATGAAAAATATTCTTTAACTAAAAGAATTAAACATGATGGAACAGAGTATTGGAATAAAAAAACACAAACTAGAGAACTATATGATGGACCATTTGGTGAAAATGGAAGACAAGTAGAATCAATAGAAACTAGTTCTGATGGCTATGTATACGAAAAAGAATACGCTTATGTATACTATAAAAATAATCGATATGATATATATATTTATCAAGGAAATAGTCAATCATGGAATAGATATGATTATGAATATTCTTTTGAAGGTATGTGTAAGAAAACTACAACTACAACTAATAGCAATGGCAACGTAAATGTCACAACATCTTCAGCATGCCAAAGCAAGAAAAGCGTAGTTATTAGAAATTCATCGTGCTCACAAGGGAAAATAGTGTGTGAAGAATGCAATGTCTGTGGAAATCAGTTCAACTTCCGCACGTATGAACCAAGAGACCATAGCTGGTGTTATGATCTTACGAATAATATTTATTACTGTTCTGACTGTGGATTAGAAAATAAAAACGGCATCAGTGGTAATATAATTATGGAAGATTTAACAGAAAATTATGGTAATAATGAAAATTATGTTGTTGGATATTACGTAAAAAATGATATCGAATTTACTGAATACATAAGTTTAATTCTAAGCGATGGAACTGAAACAGGTATTTGGTCAGGTATTGAATTTGTAGCACTTGATGAAGTACAAGCAATTGCTTTCAGCAAAGAACAAGTCAAAGCATGGGCTGAAAGTAATGGCTATACAGAATATGAAGTTCGATTAACATTTGTTCCGACAGAGTCAGATGGTAATTTCGATTATGCTATAACATTTACAGAATAACAAAAAGAGCTATTGACATTCTATTAAAGGTGTGAATAGCTCTTTTAATCTACTTATAAAATAGAAAAATACAAATAATAAAAAAACTATTTACTTTTAAGTAGAGAAGTGCTATAATATATAAGGTTTATATGACATAAACAGCACTTGAAAAAACACAAAGAAATTAGAACTACCTGTAGAGGAGTTAGTAATTATGCTGTTATAATGAAAGCTAAATGAAATCTATTATTTATGTTATGTTCAAGTCCAATAATTATTTAAGGAGGAAAAAATATGTCACGTTATACTGGATCTACTTGGAAAGTATCAAGAAGATTAAACTATTCTATCAGTGAAACTGGTAAAGAACTAAGAAAAAGACCTTATGCACCAGGTCAACACGGAAAACATCGTGCTAAAATATCTGAATATGGTGTACAATTACAAGAAAAACAAAAAGTACGTTATACTTATGGCGTAAGTGAAAAACAATTCAAGAAGATTTTTGAATTATCAGGAAAAATGAAAGGTAAACGTGGAGATAATTTCTTAATTCTATTAGAATCAAGATTAGACAATCTAGTTTATCGTTTAGGCTTTGCAACAACTCGTAGACAAGCTCGTCAATTAGTTGCTCATGGCCATATCACTGTTGATGGCAAAAAATTAGACATTCCATCATACTTAGTTAAACCTGGACAAACAATTGCTCTAAAAGAAGCTTCTCGTGGATTAGTAATCGTTAAGGAATCATTAGAAGCAATTCCTGAAAACTCAAGAAAAGGATATCTTGCATTTGACGAAAATACAATGGTTGGAACATTTGTTCGTTATCCAGAAAGAAATGAATTCTTAGTTGAAATTCAAGAAAATCTTATCGTCGAATTCTACAATCGTTAATATAAAAAAATATGTTATGCAGAAAATATTTTGCATAACTTTTTTTATTTAACTAATATTTCTCTTTTTGTAAAACTCTAACATACCCTTGACAAAAGAGGGGGGGG
>CAYMGD010000004.1:0-82794 GCA_964389905.1 uncultured Coprobacillus sp.
ATATTTTTGATATATTAAATATATAACGTTCATACCCGATTATGCGTAAGAACCTAAAAGGCCTCAGTAAAATGAGACCTTTTTAAATCTAATTTTTTAAATAAATAATTTAAACTGCGTTTTTTTATATTATTTTAAGAATTTTTCATTGCGTTTTTTATATTATTTTAAGAATTTTTCATTGCGTTTTTTATAAACGTATGTTATAATCAAGTTAGAAAGGAGAATTGAGTTTAATCTCTCAAGTTCATACGATGATTTTTAAACGTAAAATATATGAAAAATTACTCAAATGGAAAGAAACATCAAAAGGCGAAAAAGCATTACTTATTGAAGGTGCACGACGAATTGGAAAATCTACAATTGTAGAAGAGTTTGGCAAAAGCGAATATAGAACCTATATTATAATTGATTTCAATGATGCTAGCAAAATGGTATTTGATGCATTCAATAAATACCTTGGTGATTTGGATACTTTCTTTATGATTCTATCTACAGAATATGGGGAAGTGCTATATCCAAGAGAATCACTTATTATATTTGATGAAGTACAAGCCTTTCCAAAAGCTAGACAATCTATAAAAAAGCTTGTAAAAGATGGTAGATATGACTATATTGAAACAGGCTCACTGATATCAATTAAAGAAAACGTCAAAGATATTACCATTCCTTCTGAAGAAAGAGTTATCAAAATGTATCCTCTTGACTTTGAAGAATTTTGTTGGGCACTTAATGAAGAAATGCTTGTTTCGTACATCAAGAAATGTTTTGAAGAACTTAAGCCCCTTGAAGATGATTTTCATCACAAGGCAATGCTACTTTTCAAACAGTATATGCTAGTTGGCGGAATGCCTAAGAGCATTTCAGCTTATCTTAAAAACAACCGTAGTTTTACAAAAGCAGATATTGAAAAAAGAGATATTCTTACATTATATAAAAATGATATTGGAAAAGCTGATGTAAAATATCGTTCAAAAGTTTCTTCTATTTTTGAACAAATTCCTGCCTTTCTTTCGCTCCACGAAAAACGTGTTCGTCTTTCTAACATAGAAAGTAATGCTAGTTATCCAATGTATCAAGACACATTCTTTTGGCTCAGTAATTCAATGATTACAAACGAATGTTTTAATTGCAACGATCCTAATGTAGGATTAGCAATAAACGAAGATAGGACATTTATAAAGTGTTATATGGGAGATACTGGTTTGCTTATCAGCCATGCCTTTACGGAAAAAGAAATAGCAGAAGGAAAACTTTACAAAGAAATTCTTCACGATAATCTTTCAATCAACGAGGGAATGCTATTTGAAAATGCTATTGCTCAGCAACTTACAGCAAATGGTTATAAACTCTTCTTCTACACTCACTATAACACAGAAAAACATAGAAATGATATTGAAATAGATTTCTTAATCTCTAATGGTAGTATTACTAAACCAAAAATTTATCCTATTGAAGTTAAATCAAATAAGCGATATAAAATAGAATCATTTGAAAGATTTATTAATCTATATAAAAAACGCATAGGAAAAGCATATATTATTCATCCTAAGAATCTTTCCATCAAAGAAGATATTATTTGCATTCCTTCTTATATGGTAATGTGCTTATAAATAAAAGCCTCATTTTACTGAGACTTTTTTTATGTTAGAATTGACTATTGTTCTTGTATCAAGTCAAAATTATAAACGTTTTGTATTATTAAAATTATTTACTAACAACTTATTTAATCCATTCAATAATAGTTTTTCCATCGGTATCATAATGCCAATAATTACCGCTATATGCTGTTTCATCACCATTTAATGATGGTTCCGTTTCACTATAGTAATATCTCTTTGTATTAATCAAGTTGGAGTTTTTACTATATATAGTTATATTATCCCAATCGCTTTCAGACCCATTGTAATATACTTTGGTTAGGTTACTACAATTATTAAACGAATACCTTTCAATGTTTGTGACACTGCTGCCTATAGTTACACTTGTTAAGTTGCTACAATTCTCAAACGCTCCATATCCAATACTAGTAACACCATCGGGGATTGTTATGTTTGTTAGACTGCTACAATTATAGAATGCATGGGTTCCAATACTAGTTATAGTATCTGGAATTGTTATGCTTGTTAGGTTGCTACAATTATAGAATGCATAGCCTCCAATACTAGTTACAGTATCTGGAATTGTTATACTTGTTAGACTGCTGCAACCAGAGAAAGTATAAATATCTATACTAATTACACTATCTGGAATTGTTATACTTGTTAGATTGATACAATTACTAAACGCTTTAGAGTGCATAAACTTACAATTATCATTTATAGAACAAGAAGTTATGTTCTCTGATGTTGCCTTTATTAAATATAAATATGAGTTATTTTCATTACCTAAATATTTAGCATTATCGTATATGTTACATTCTAAATTGTTACAGTTCTCAAACGTCCAAAATCCTATGCTTGTGACACTATCGGGGATTATTACGTTTGTTAGACTGCTACAATTGTAGAATGCAGAACTTCCTATGCTTGTGACACTATTTGGAATTGTTATGTTTGTTAGACTGCTACAATTGTAGAATGCAAAACTTCCTATGCTTGTGACACTGTCTGGGATTGTTATACTTGTTAAATTGTTACAACCATAAAACGCAGAGTTTGCTATATTCGTAGCATGCGTTATCGTTACACTCTTTAATGTGCTCGGTGCATTACCATTTCCTCCAAAAATGAAACCAAAATTTGTATGACTTGGATCATTACGTTGATTTCCTATAAATGGAATTGTTATGCTTGTTAAGCTGCTACAAAGAGAAAATGCAGAGCTTCCAATACTTGTTACACTATCGGGGATTGTTATGCTTGTAAGTCTGCTACAATTGTAGAATGCATAACTTCCTATGCTTGTAACACTATCGGGGATTGTTATACTTGCTAGACTGCTGCAATAAGCGAATGCATGACTTCCTATGCTTGTGACACTATTTGGAATTGTTATTCTTTTTAGGCTGCTGCATTCATAGAACATACAACTCACTATGCTTGTTATACTATCAGGTATTATTATACTTGTTAAACTGCTACAATAATAGAACGTGTGGTCTCCTATATTTGTTACACTATTGGGGATTGTTATACTTGTTAGTTTTTTACAATAAGTAAATGCTCGTTCGCCTATACTTGTTACATTATTTGGGATTGTTATGCTTGTTAAGTAACTGCAATTATAGAATGCACCGCCTGCTATTGCCTTACAATTATCATTTATAGTACAAGAAGTTATACTTGTAGATGTTGCTTCAATTAACCATAAATAAGAATTATTTTTATTACCTAAATATTTAGCATTGCCGTATGTGTTATATTCTAAATTGCTGCAATTATAGAATGCTTTATACCCTATGCTTGTGACACTATTTGGAATTGTTATGTTTGTTAAACTACTGCAGTGAGAGAATGCAGAACTTCCTATGCTTGTGACACTATCGGGGATTGTTATGTTTGTTAGACTACTGCAGTAAGAAAATGTAGAACTTTCTATGCTTGTGACACTATCAGGGATTGTTATGTTTGTTAGACTACTGCAGTAAGAGAATGTACCTCCACCAATGCTTATTACACTGTTGGGAATTGTCACACTTATTAGACTACTACAATTGTCGAACGCAGCACACGTTATTATCTTACAATCGTCATTTATAGTACAAGAAGTAATACTTGTTGATGTAGCTTCTATTAAACATAAATATGGTTTATTTTTATTACCTAAATATTTAGCATTATCGTATATGTTGTATTCTAAATTGCTACAACCAGAGAACGCATTGCTTCCAATAAGTGTTATACTTTCTGGAATTGTTATGCTTGTTAGGTTGCTACAATTATAGAATGATTGATACTCTATGCTTGTTATACTATCTGACATTTTTATACTTGTTAGGTTGCTACAATTATAGAATGATTGATATCCTATGCTTGTTATACTATCTGGAATTTTTATACTTGTTAGATTGCTGCAATTATAGAATGCTTTATTTCCTATACTTGTGACAGATTTATTATTATATATACTTGGTATAACTATGTCTGTATCTGTACAGCTACCTATACCAATTACTTCATAATGTTCATTATTTATTAAAGTATATTCTAATCTTTCACTAATTTTTTCTTTATTACAATTAGTACATACTCCATCAACATAATTGTGGCCAAGAGCCTCAATTGTTTTTGTTTCTATAACACTTTTACAAACACTACATTTTTTATGTTTACTTCCAGTTTGTGTACAAGTTGCTTTAGTATCAATTATCCAATCAGTAAGTGTATGCTCTTTCAATGGAAGATATTTAAATGTTGTATATGAACAATTTGTACATTTTTCATATGCTTTATATCCTTGTTCAGTACATGTTGATTCTTTACCTTCATATTTAATAGTATTATGTGATGCATTTATAATTATATCTCCATTAGTTATTTCATTAGTACATTCATTATCTTTATATAATCTATTACATATCGTGCAGCAATAATATTCTATATTACCATTTTCCGTGCAAGTTGATTGATTATACAAAATGTGTTCTAAACTATGAGTATGTACTGAAGCAATATTATTAACAACATAATATAATTCTTTGTTAATTTCTATTAATATATCATTACCTATTAAATATCCATCTATTCCAAATGTATATCCATTATATATTGTATTTATTAGCGCTTTACCATCTTCATCAAAGTAATAAATATAATTTTCATATGCTATAAAAACTTCTTTTTGTATTATGTTGTTAATAACATAATATAAATTGTCTTCAAATGTAATAATCTTATCATTTAAAACTGTTTCTTGCTTTATTCCATCATTTCCAAAGTCATAGATTGTTCCATTTATTATATAATAATTCTTTATAATAGTATTATTAATTATATAATATGTGTTTCCATCTACTTCTAAGAATTCATTGTTGTATGCTTTATCTTCTTTTTCCCCTGTTAAACTAAAGTTGTATATTTTATCTTCTATAATCTTTGTTCCTGTTGCTATTTTGTTGTTTTCTTCAACATAATATTCTTTATTATTAACTGTAATAAATCCTTTATCAAAGACTTTATTTTTCTTTATTCCATCATTCCCAAAGTCATAGATTGTTCCATTTATTATATAATAATTTTTTACAATAGTATTATTAATTATATAATAAGTGTTTCCTCTTACTTCTAAAAATTCATTGTTATAACTTGTTTCATTTTTTTCTCCTGTTGAACTAAAGTTATATACTTTATCATCTATGACTAAAGTTCCTGTTGCTATTTTGTTATTTTCTTCAACATAATATTCTTTATTATTAACTGTAATAAATCCTTTATCAAAGACTTTATTTTTCTTTATTCCATCATTCCCAAAGTCATAGATTGTTCCATCTATTATACAATAATTCTTTATAATAGTATTATTAATTATATAATATGTGTTGCCATTTACTTCTATAAATGATTCATTTAAAGTAACTCTATTACCTAAATTATCAAATTCATAAGCAATATCATTTAGTAAATAATATCCTGAATAGATTTCATCTTTATAATTAGTACAATTAGAACAGTTGTGTCTTGTTACTGCTTTGTTGCCATCATCTAAAAGTACTATACTGCTTATATTATAGTTATGTTCTAATGCATCTACATAGTTATTTTTATATTTATCTCCACAATTACAAGTATGGAGTGTATATCCTTCTTTTGTGCATGTTGGAGAAATTATTGTTTCAGTATAGTTATGGCCTAAAGCTTTTATTTCTTCTTGTTTAACTAATATTTCTTTACATACTGAGCATTTCTTTCCTTCTGTTAAACCACTTTCTGTACATGTTGCATCTTTCCCTAAAATAATAACTTCTGTATGGCCTAAAGCATCTACATAGTTATCTTTATATTCATCTCCACAATTACAAGTATGAAGTGTATATCCTTCTTTTGTGCATGTTGGAGAAATTATTGTTTCAGTATAGTTATGGCCTAAAGCTTTTATTTCTTCTTGTTTAACTAATATTTCTTTACATACTGAGCATTTCTTTCCTTCTGTTAAACCACTTTCTGTACATGTTGCATCTTTCCCTAAAATAATAACTTCTGTATGGCCTAAAGCATCTACATAGTTATCTTTATATTCATCTCCACAATTACAAGTATGAAGTGTATATCCTTCTTTTGTGCATGTTGGAGAAATTATTGTTTCAGTATAGTTATGGCCTAAAGCTTTTATTTCTTCTTGTTTAACTAATATTTCTTTACATACTGAGCATTTCTTTCCTTCTGTTAAACCACTTTCTGTGCATGTTGCACCTTTCCCTGGAATAATAACTTCTGTATGCCCTAATACATCTACATAATTATCTTTATACTCATCCCCACAATAACATTTATGAAGTGTATATCCTTCTTTTGTGCATGTTGGGTCAACAATTGATGTTTGATAAAAATGTACATGGTCTAATGTTGGAATTATTAATGTCTCTTCCTTTTCACAATTAAGACATTTTCTTGCTTTAATTCCTGTTTCTTTTTCTGTTGCAGGTTTAACTATTATCCAATCACCATAGTTATGGCCTAAAGCTTTTATTACTTCTTGCTTAATTAATACTTTTTCACATACTGAGCATTTCTTTCCTTCTGTTAATCCACTTTCCGTACATGTTGCTTCTATTCCTTGTATTACTTCTTCTTTGTGTCCTAATTCATCAACATAATTATCTTTGTACTCATCTCCACAATGGCATGTATAAAGAGTATATCCTTGATCCTCACATGTTGGGTTTATAATCGTTTCAGTATAAATATGACCTTTTGCTTTTATTTCTATTTGAGATACTAATATTTCACCACATACTGAGCATTTCTTACCTTCTGTTAAACCTGGTTTTGTACAAGTTGCATCAAACCCTGGTATTACTTCTTCTTTGTGTCCTAATTCATCAACATAATTATCTTTGTACTCATCTCCACAACTGCATGTATAAAGAGTATATCCCTCTTCCCCACATGTTGGTGCAATAATTGTTTTAGTATAGTTATGTTCTTTTTCTTCTATTACTTCTTCTTGTAACTTTTCTTTACATACTGTACATTCTTTATGCTTTAAGCCTTGATTTGTACAAGTTGCTTCTGTATCAATTATCCAATCTGACTCAATATGATTTGTTTTATTAATTATTAACTCTTCATATGTCTTTTCAATAGTTAATTCTTTATCAATGTAATACTTATTACATTTTGTGCAGTAGAAATATTCTACATTACCTTCTTTTGTACAAGTTGCTTCTTTTCTTACAACAATTTTAATTTCATGCTCGCATATATCATCTATATTGTTACAACCAAATCCTAGTAATAATACAAATAATACAAGTAGTAACAATTTCTTTATGCTCATCTTTACCTCCTCATATAATTAATTCAATTTATAAAAAATTAAATCTATTCTTTTTATCCCTTATTTAAACTATATATATTAACAAACCCTTATATGTGATTTACAATTATTACTTTGTTCCATACTTTTTTAGTAGTTTAAAGTTTGCTTACGTTGGATAAATATTTGTTTCAGCTGACATTTCATATTTTTTCGTTTCTTCTTTGTTTGACTTTCATCACAAGAATAGATTACTTTATTTTCTCAAAGACAACTACTTGTTCTTTCATAGATATCCTTTTTACTTTCCATCCATATTCTTCTAAGTCTACTTTGTATTGGAGAAAAGAATGGTCTAATCTAGTATTACATATTTCTTCTATTTTTTCGAATGTTAAATTTTTATTTTTGTTTTGGGATATATATTTCCATAATAAATCATATTTACTCATAAATACACCTTAATATAATAAGAGCACCTGTTTTGTAAGTGCTATTTATTTCTATATGATTATGTACCTCTTACATATGTGATATATTTTTCAAGAATTAAACTAATAACTATAAATAAACTAATTGCTTCTTTTTGACGTTTTTGTCTTTTAGGATTACCCAATTTATTAAATATTGACACATTAAAAGCACTCAATTAATCATATAAATGAATTCTTTCAACAAAACTTTTTAGTACTCTTAATTTTAGTTTTTGGGCATTTTAGCTATATTTTTGGGTTTTCCACTTTTGGCTAAAATTTAAAATTAGAGAGTTCAACATTTTTGATTAATCTCATTCTAGTCGATTTGGATTATTAAAGCAGGGGCGACGCCAATGCTGTCGTTGTTGACGATGGTGAAGGTTCTCATATCACCATTTACATTCACAATACATGTGCTAGGAGTACTATTATAAGGCAAGCGAAGCCAATATTGACCATTATTAAAATATTGGTTTCCAGTACTTGTATAACATCCCATTGCTTTAGCATAGTCTGTTAGTTGTTTTTCTCTTACTAAATCTTCTTTAGGACTTGTATTATAACCATATTCTGATTTTTGTATTTCTTCATAACTTGATAAATATATTTTATCCATTGTATTTTCGCAAGCATATTCATTACTTGTCCATGTGGGTAAAGTACTATTGTCTACTTCAGTTACATTTATATATTCTTGAAGTTCTTCAGAAAACGCTTTGTTTAAGAATTCGTTATTTAACCAACTTCTTATATCAGAGTATTTATAGTTATCAGCGTATATTGTCTTTCCATCTATTGTTCTTTCGTTTTTAGATGAATAATACATTTGACAATCCATAATTAAATCACATATCAATCTATATGTATTACTATTTTTCCATTCAATTCTCCACCTGATTGGTTCTACTTTAAAATAATATGTTGTTTCATCAACAATTTTAGTTATTTTATCATTAAAAAAATATGAACTACTACATGGCTTTGCGACAACTTTTGCATATCTTTCACCATCACTGCCTAGATAATAGCTATCACTATCTGGTTCATCACTAACAATAGTTACGCTTTCTTCTTTTAGTGTTTGAGGATATTCACCAAAATAAATATAATCAGTATCAATTAATATTTCTTTATTTGCGACTTCAATCTTTTTAATATTACAATTTGTACATAAATTATTGACATAGTTATGGCCAAGAATATCAATAGTTTCTGTCTCAATTGCCTTCTTACAAACAATACATTCTTTATGTTTACTTCCTGTTCTTGTGCATGTTGCTTCAATATCAATTATCCAATTTGTTAGTGTATGTTCTTTTAATGGTGATAATTCATATGTTGTATAAGAACATTTAGAACATGTTTCATATGCTTCGTATCCTTGTGTTTCACATGTTGATTCTTTACCATCATATTTTATAATATCATGTGATGCTTTTATAATAGTATCATTATATATTATTTCTTTTATGCAAGTTGAATCTTTATAACATTTATCACATTTTTTGCAGTAGTAGTATTCTATATTACCATTCTCTGTACATGTTGCTTCTTTATATGATATATGTTTTATATTGTGCTCATGTATAGATGCAATATTATTAGTAATATAATATATTACTTTATTTATTTCTATTAATATATCACTACCTATTAAATATCCATCAGTACCAAATACATATCCATTATATGTTGTATTTACTATTGCTCTACCATCTTCATCAAAATAATATACTTTTTGTTCATAAACAATATATGTATTCTTTTGGATTACATTATTAATTACATAATATTTACTATCATCAATTGTTATAACTTTATCTGTTAGAACAGTATCTTGTTTTATTCCATTATTTCCAAAATCATAGATTATTCCATCAACTATATAATAGTTTTTGACTATTATATTATTAATGATGTAATAGATATTATTATTAACTTCTATGAATGATTTGTTTAAAGTAACTCTATTACCTGAATTATCAAATTCATAAGCTTCATCATTTAGTAAATAGTAACCTGTATAAGCTTCATCTTTATAGTTATTACAATTAGAGCAGTTATATCTTGTTACTGCTTTATTGCCATTATCTAAAAACACTATATCACTAGTACTATAATTATGTCCTAATTCATCTACATAATTATCTTTGTATTCATCTCCGCAACTACATACATAAAGAATATAACCTTTATCAGTACATGTTGGATTGATGATTGTTTTAGTATAGTTATGCTCTTTTTCTTCTATTACTTCTTCCTGTAACTTTTCTTTACATACTGTACATTCTTTATGCTTTAATCCTTCATTTGTACAAGTTGCTTCTATATCTATTATCCAATCTGACTCAATATGATTTGTTTTATTAATTATTAACTCTTTATAATCTTTTTCAACAGTTAATTCTTTATCAATGTAATATTTATTGCATTTTGTGCAATAGAAATATTCTACATTACCTTCCTTTGTACATGACGCTTCTTTACTTGCAACAGTTTCAATTTCATGCTTGCATTTATTATTTATATTATTTTCTTTACAGCCTATTCCTAATAATAATACAAATAATATAAGTAATATTATTTTTTTTACCCTCATATTTATCCTCCCGTTTATTAATATTTTACAACTTGCAGAAAACAATGTCAAGTATAGCTATTTTCATAAAAAAAGCACCTATTTTGTAAGTGCTATTTATTAAGATATTTCTTTATTTGTTCGACTTTATCAAGTCTTTCCCAAGGAAGATTTAATTCAGGTCTTCCAAAGTGACCATAAGCAGCACACTTTTTGTATATTGGTTTTCTTAAATCTAATTCTTTTATTATTGCCCTTGGTGTAAGTTCAAAATTATCACGAATAATTTTTTCGATTTCGTAATTTGTATATTTAGAACTATTGTATGTATCAATCATTATTGATGTTGGTTCCGCAACGCCAATTACATAACTTAAACCTACTTCTAGTTTTGAAGCAACTCCTGCTTTAACTAAGTTCATAGCGATGTAACGAGCCATATATGATGCACTTCTATCAACTTTTGTTGGGTCTTTACCAGAGAATGCTCCACCACCGTGATGCGCGATACCACCATATGTATCAACTATTATTTTTCTTCCTGTTAGTCCTGTGTCACCTTTAGGTCCTCCAACAACAAATCTTCCTGTTGGATTGATGAAGATTTTAGTATTTTCATCAATTAGATTTGCTGGAACTATTTTCTTTATAACTTCTTCAGTTATGAACTTTCTTAGTTCGGCCATTTCAACTTTTTCATCATGTTGTGTTGAAATAACAACACTATCAACTCTTGTTGCTTTACCTTCTTCATTATATTCAACGCTAACTTGACTCTTACCATCTGGTCTTAAGTAGTCAACTAGTTTTGTTTTACGAACTTCACTTAATCTCTTAACAAGTTTATGAGATAAAACGATTGGTAAAGGCATCATTTCTTCTGTTTCATCACAAGCATAACCAAACATTAAGCCTTGATCTCCAGCACCATCTCTATCTACACCCATAGCAATGTCAGGACTTTGTTCGTCTAGAGTTGTAATAACTGCTAAGTTATCAGCATCGAATCCGTATTTACCTCTTGTATAGCCAATTTCTTTTACAGTATCTCTAACAATTTTTTGAATATCTACATAACCTGTTGTTGTAATTTCACCCATTACCATAACTAAACCAGTAGTAGCACATACTTCACAAGCAACACGAGAGTTTTCATCTTGCATTAATAAAGCATCTAATATAGCATCACTTATTTGGTCACAAACCTTGTCAGGATGTCCTTCTGTTACTGATTCAGAGGTAATAATTCTTTTTGATTTTAATTCATTCATCATTTTCACCTTCTAATTTGTTTAATATATCAAGTGGTTATTTTCTTTTTCGAGATTTTTTGTTAATCTCTTTTTTACCATTTATTACATATTTGTCTTTTGATTTGTCTTTTTTATTTTTTTCTACTTTTTTAGGGTTTTTAGTTATTTCGATTCTTAATCTTCGTCCTTTGTATCTTATCTCATCAGATAAGCTTAGAACTTCATCAACATGTTCACTTGGAACTTCAAAGAATGAAAAATTATCACATAAAGAAACATTATTTATTTCTGCGTTTGATAAACTTGTATTCTTTATAAGCATATCAGTAATAGTATAAACACGAATGTCATCTCTTTTTCCTAAAGTGATAAACATTCTTACTCCACCATTACTATTTTTGCTTAATCTTTCATTAACCTCATTTTTAGCTTCTTCGATTTCGTTATTTTTGCCATCAGCATTAATTATAATACTTAACAAACCTTTAATTAATAAGTCTTTGGGAGCCTCATCATATTTTTGAACTTGTTTTTCGATTATTGACATATATTTATCCGAGTCATAATCAACATTTTCAAAATTATTATTTAAAGAAGCTATTTCTAAAGCTCTAGCTAATAATCTTTTAGTACGAAGTTTGATAACTTTATCTAAGCTAGGAACTTGAATTTCAGTAATTTTAGTTTTGGCATATCTAATAATAGAATACAAGCGCCATTTTTCTTTTGGTGTAATTAAACTTATTGATAAACCATCCTTCGAAGCACGGCCAGTACGTCCAATGCGGTGAACGTAGTATTCTTCATCAGTTGGTAAATCGTAATTAAATACTACATCAACGTTATCAATATCAAGGCCTCTTGCGGCAACATCACTTGCCACTAAAATATTGATTGTTCCTTCACGGAAACGTGCCATAACTCTATCACGTTGCATTTGACGCATATCTCCATGTAAAGCTTCAGCTAAGAATCCTCTTGTTAGGAGAGCACTTGTAACTTCATCAACAGATTTTTTTGTGTTACAGAAAATCATAACAATTTTATATTCATTAACTTCGATAATACGAGAAATAACTTCAATCTTATCTTTTTCAGCACAAGAAATGTATTTTTGTTCAATTCTTTCTACCGTTAAACTACCATGATTAACCATTATTTTTTCAGGTTTATGCATATATTTCAATGCTATCTCTTCTACTTCTTTTGAGAAAGTTGCCGAAAAAAGCATAGTTTGATGTGATTTAGTACTATCAAGAATAGCATCAATATCCTCTCTAAAACCCATATCTAACATTTCATCAGCTTCATCAAGAACAATTGTTGAAACATTTTCTAAACTTACCGTTTTCCTTTGGATGTGATCTAGTAGTCTACCAGGTGTCGCAACAATTATTTGAGGTTTTTTCTTTAAAGCAGTAATTTGCTTTTCTATTAGTTCCCCACCATATAATGTGACAGCCTTAACATCCATATAAAAGCTAATCTCATTTATATCACTTGTAATTTGTAAAGCAAGTTCTCTCGTTGGTGCTATAACTAAAGCCTGACATAGTCTTTTATTCTCATCAATTTTATTTAAAATAGGAATCGTAAAAGCTAAAGTTTTACCTGTGCCTGTAGGAGCTTGACCTAATAAGTCTTTTCCTGTCAAAGCAAAAGGAATAACTTTTTCTTGAATTTCTGTCATTTCAAGAAATTCTTTTTTTTCAATTGCTCTTAAAATATCCTCATTTATATTTAACTCATTAAACTTCATAAATTACTTTAACCAGCTTAAACTTAAATTTAATCTTCTTAAAGATTCTTCTTTACCAAGGATATCAGCCATTTCTACTGAACCACCTGGAGTAACATTATAACTTGTTAAGGCAACTCTTAATACTGTATAAACAACTCCTGATTTTACTTCTAATCTTTCAGCTGATTTTATTATTTCTTGGTGCAAATTATCTTCTGTAAATGTTATTTCTGATAATTTTGGTAAAATATCTTCTAGTACTTTTAAAGCAACTTCTTCATTGATTTTAAGCTTCTTATTAAAGTATTGTTCTTTAGTTATTTCTTTAAAGTCATTGATAAAAGCAACTTTTTCATCTATTTCAGAAAATATTTCAATTCTCGTTTGAAGTAATTTTCCAAACTTTTCATAATCATATTTACCAGCAATCGATGATTTTTCAAAATATGGATAAGCATATTCCATAAACTTATCAAATGGTAATTCTTTAATATATTCACCATTTAACCATTTCATTTTTGCTTCATCGAAAATACTACTTGATTTACTTAAACCATCTAAAGAGAATTTTTCAATTAATTCATCCATTGTAAACTTTTCTTCTTCGCCTTTAGGACTCCAACCTAGTAAAGCAATATAATTAATTATCGCTTCTGGTAAATATCCTTTTTTGATGAAATCATCAAAGTTAGCATCTCCATAACGCTTACTTAATTTTCTTTGAGCATCTTTCATAATTGGTGTTAAGTGAACATACTTAGGATGTTCCCATCCAAAAGCATCATATAATAAATTATATTTTGGAGTGCTACTTAAGTATTCATTCCCACGCATTACATGGCTTATTTTCATTAGATGATCATCAATAACATTAGCAAAATTATATGTTGGAAGGCCATCAGATTTAATTAATATTTGGTCTTCAAGTTCACTATTAGGAATAGTAACATGACCAAATACTAAATCATCAAACTCACTAACACCTTCTGTTGGCATATTTTGTCTAATTACATAACTATCGCCACGAGCAAGTCTTTCTTCAACTTCTTCTTTGCTTAAGTGAAGACAATGCTTATCGTAACGTTTAATTCCTTCTTTGTTTGTTAGAGTTTCTAAACGTTCTTTATCACAGAAGCAATAGTAAGCAGCACCTTTAGAAACTAATTCTTGAGCATATTTCAAATAAATATCTTTTCTTTCGGTTTGAACATATGGTCCATAATTACCACCTTGTTTAGGTCCTTCATCAATTCTTATTTTAGCACTATCTAAAGTATTATATATAACATCTAGTGCTCCTTCTACATACCTTTCTAAGTCTGTATCTTCGATACGCAAAATAAATTCACCATTATTTTGTCTAGCAAATAAATAAGCATATAAAGCAGTACGTAAATTTCCGATGTGCATAAATCCTGTTGGACTAGGAGCAAATCTTGTTCTTACTGTAGTTAATTCTGATTTCATTTTAATCTCCTTTTTTATGTAAATTATAATTGATATTTTAAGATACTTTAGCTTTCTTTACAGGAGCTTTCTTAATCAATTTATAATAATATGAATTTTTATCAGTTATTAAATCGACATACTTACCATATTCTATTTGTTTCCCATTTTCAATAATTAAAATTTTATCACAATTATTTAGTAAATATGGTTTATCAGTAATATTAATTACTATTTTGTTCTTTAATCGGCATATTTCCTCAAACATTTGATGTTCTGTTTGAGCATCATATCCCATAGTTGCATCATTAAAAAGATATATTTTAGCATCGTGATAGAAAGCATTAGCAAATATTACTCTACAAGCAATATCATTATAATTCTCCATACTTTCATCTAAAATGGTATTTTCTCGGTTAGGCAAAGTAAGTAATATTTCTTTTAGGCCTGTTCTATTTAAGGCATCATTGTACTTATATTCATCAAACTTTTCGGGATAAATAATATTATCAATTATGCTTCTTTGGAAAACAGTATTTGATGAACTAACTGAGGAAATTATACTACGCAAATAACCTGTTTGTATTTTAGTTATATCGCAATTGTTAATTAATATTTCCCCTATATTATCTTTACAAGTTTTAGTGATGATATTAAAGATAGCATCTTTAGTTTCTTTGCTTGAAGCAAGAATACCTATCTTTTCAGCTCTTTTCACCTCAAAAGAAATATTATCAAGAATATATTTATCATCATTACGATAAGTAACATCTTTGAACTTAAAACTATGTATTTCTTCTAAACTTGCAATTGGTTCCATACGAATTTCACTTGCAAGCAAATTAATCATTTCAAGTTCTGAACTTTCTTTTTCGATATAATGCGAAGAAATATGCATATGAGCACATTGGTATACAATATCATACAAAATGATTGTAGAGATAGGAAATAAAAAGAACATTCCTGCAGTCATATTGTAATTATCCGTTTTAAATAAAACTCCACCAAGGCCAAAAGCAATTGCTAGAACAATACCTTCGAAAAACAAAGAAACCAAACGTTTAGAAGCAAGTTCTAAAAAACTTCTATTTACTTCAAGTTTTTCTTGGGTATTAACAATTTCATCTAAGTTTTCGTTTTCAAGTTTAGTTCCATTTTTTAGTTTTATATCTTTGATTACTTTTCGAATATATTTTATTTCTTCGCTATTTTTATTTTCTGCTTCTTTTGTTTTCTTAGCAAGTCTTGCTAAGGCAATATCAACACCTTTTAAACTGATATAATAAAAAGGTAAAAACAAAAGAATTATTAGAGCAATAATTGGCTGAATAATTAAGCAAGTTATTGAAAAAGTAACAAAACAAATAACTTTTTGAATCAAGTTAAGAATATTATCACGAATATACGAATAAGCAATTTTATTACAGTTTTCAATTATATTATTTAAAGCATTTTGTATTTCTAGTTTAGATAAATCATTAATATTAGCATTAAGCATAGAACTTTGAGCATTTTTCAAAAGTTTATTGCGGACATTTAAAGCAATATTAGTTTTGCAATTATTTCTTATTACTAGAAAAATAACTAAAACTGATAACAACAAAATAAAAGTAATGACCGTTAAACCAATAACATCATCACGAAGTTTTATACTATCAACATAATTTCTTACTAAAAGAATAGTAAATACTTCAATAAGAGATATGACAATTGTAGAAATGATAAAGAATATAAAATCTTTAGGTTTCGTAAACATCAAGCGAATGGTTTTGAATCCATTCTCAGGGGCAGACATCAAAATATACACCTCCTAAAATATATTTCTTTACTATTATATAATACACTAAAATAGCTAAAAAGTAAAGAAAAAAGTTGCGTTTTGGCGTTCTTTAAAGTATAATATTGGTAGTTAAGATGTGGAGGTAATTATGAAAATTGCTGTTTACCCTGGTTCTTTTGATCCAGTCTCAAATGGTCATCTTGATATTATCAAAAGAGCAGCTAAAATATTCGATAAACTATATGTTGTTGTTTCAATAAATCCTGTAAAAAATTATTCGTTTACGAGTGATGAGAGAGTTGAAATGATTAAAATAGCTACCAAAGATTTAGAAAATGTCTTTGTTGAAAGTGATGAAGGATTAGTTTTAAACTTTGCTAAGAAGAAAAATGCAAATGTTATTATTAGAGGATTAAGAAATATTATTGATTATGAAAATGAAATAACTTTATTTCAATTCAATAGGTCAATTGATAGTTCTATTGATACCTTTATTCTTTTCCCTTCTTCGAATAATCTATTTCTTTCAAGTTCTTCAATTAAAGAACTTGTTAAGTTCGGAAGCGACATTTCCCCTTATGTACCAAATGAACTTGTTGAGACAATAACTAAAAAACTATCAAAAAATATAATTAAAGGAGATATAAAACTATGAAAAAACTTATCGGTGTAACACCAAGACTTTTAACAGAAGATTCAATTGAAAAACAATTCGTTAACTCAAGTTATATCAAAGCCCTTCTTAAATACGATTGTAACGTAATAATGCTAACAACAAACAATCCTTCACTTGAAGAAGTATTAGAGCTTTGTGATGGCTTTGTGGTTACGGGTGGATCAGATATGGATCCAAAGTATTATGGCGAGACAAATGAAGGCAAGTCTGAAGAAGTAAGTGAAGAACTTGATATAATAGATAAACAAGTAATCGATTATGCCGTAAAACATAAAGTTCCTACTTTAGGTATTTGCCGTGGACACCAATCCATCAATGTCTTTTTAGGAGGTAGTTTACATCAACATATCGACAACCACACAAGAATTAAAGATGGTCATGAAGTAGAAACTTTGCCAAATGACTTCTTCCAATTTGATGAAAAAATAATAACTAATAGTTATCATCATCAAGCAGTTAATAAAGTTGCTCCAAATATGCAAATTGTTGCAAAACACATTGATGGTACTGTTGAAGCAATCGTCCATAATGAACTTCCAATTATTGGTATTCAGTGGCACCCAGAAAAATCACCTGAAAAGAAGGAAAGCAAAATTATCTTTGATAAATTCTTTGAATTAGTTGATAAATATAATAAATAAACTTAGGCGTAAAACCTAAGTTTTTTACTAATAAAAAAAGTGATGAAGTAATTCATCGACTTTTTATGCGTTTTTTGAAATAATAAATTCAAAACTTGCTGGGAACTTTTCTGATGCAGTTGTTTCTACCTTTGAAATAAATAGTACAAAATTATATGTTGCACCTTTTTGGGCTTCAAATGTATAATTAAAGTTTATACCATTTTTACCGTTGCCTGAAACATCAGCATTTTTGATATCATTACTTTCAGGTTTTAAGAAGCCAATATAAGGCGTAACTTTTTTAGTTGCCAAGGCATCCATAGAAATAGATGTAATATTATAAGTTCCATCTTCTTCTGCAGTAAAGCTAAAGGTAAGAGCATTTTTAACCCCTTGTTCTTGATAAGTTGCAGAATATGTTCCGCACCCAACAACATATGGGTTTTCGCTAGTTCCATCGCCTGAAACATAATCTGAAAGCTCAAGTAATTTTATTTCTAAGCTATAGTTTTGACTGCTTGTAACATAAGCATTAGGATCGTATGTATATCCTTCTGGAATATTTTCAATATGAATATAATATTCTCCTTCGTTTAGGTTTATAGCTGCCATACCTTTTTCATTAGTTAATACTGGAGTATAACATACTTTGTCATCACACCATTGTACTTGTACACCTTTTCCAGCAACACTACCATCTTCGTAAACAACTTTTACTTCATAATTTTTAATATTTAAAGTTAATTCAGCAGTAAATGTTTCATAAGTAATTGTTATTTTTTGTTTTCCTAATGAACTAACTTTTGATAAATCATCATCAGAAATCATATCTTTAGTTACATTTTTTACTTCTGATGTATTATCACTTTTATTGATATTAATTTTAATATTTGAAATTTGTTCATCAAATTTTTGAATTAAAATATAATCTGGTATTGTTGTTTCATCGATTGTTATAGATGTTGTAGTTACTTCTTTCTCACCACAACCAACAATAATAAATGAACAAATTAATAATATTAATAAAGCCAAATATTTTTTCATTTCATCCTCCATTTTTTTATTTTATATAATAATATTTTACTATTTTTTAGTTTAAAAAGCAAGATAATAAATGAATATCATATATTTATATACAAAAAAGGTGCCTTTGTATTTTAGCACCTTTATTTTGTTTATTTACTGAAAACTAATTCATTTGATTCATTAACTGGAGATTCTGGATCATTAATAACTAAATTATAAGTAAATGAAATAGAATCATCACTAGCATTGTATGTTCCAGTAAATGTATAATTATATTCTAATTCTAAATCTACATTCCAAGGATCAACTACATTAGTAAAATGAATTACATTGTCACTGTCAAGTTCCCAATTGAATGTACCAGAATAAATATAGTAGAAACTATATGTTCCTGTGCCATCAGCACTAAATTCTAAAGTAAAACTTCTTTGGTATTCATAAACTGGATCAACATCGCTACTAAAGTAAGCATCATTTAATCCTTCAACAACTTCAGATTTTCTTACTAATTCGCCATCATCATAGTAATTATCAATTAAGCACCATAAGCTTTGTGTACTTGCTTTGAATATAACACTATATTCGAAACTTTCACTTCCTTCTTTTGGATTAACTGATAAATATGCTTGTTCTTCATCCCATTCATATGTGAATTCGCCAGTTTCATTTTCATCAATTACTTGTAATGTTCCTTTAACAGCTCCTTCACTTTCTGGAGTGAAAATGTATGTTAAGTTTATACCATAACCTCTATATTGATATTCACCATTTAGTAATTCAGCCATATCAACACCTTCTTCAACTGTAACATTTAATGTTGCAGTGATTTCAGCATTAACTGTTGATGTTAAAACAATAACATATGTTCCAGTTTTTGAAGCAACAAACGTACCCATACCATCTTCTACAGAAATTGCAACATCTTCAGATTCGCATGTTGCAGTGAAACTTGCATCAGCACCAGCGTTTGCGATTGCTGCAAATGATAATGGAGCTTTAGCAGGAACAGTAGCTGTTGAAGCTTCATAAATTTCGTTGTATTCATCGTATATGCCAGCAGAAAGTGATGTTAATTCAGCATATCCAACTTTAAGAACATAAACTTTTTCTACCATAGCAGTCTTTATTGTAACATTATATTCACCTGTAGCATATGGAACAATAGTAATAATATTATCAAATGGATCATAACTACCATATACTAACCAAGTTTCAGAGCCATCAAGTTCAGTAACTGAAACCTTAATTTCATCAACTGCTGAATTTGCAGTCTCAGGAGTTTGGTTAGCAAGTTTTAAATCAACTGCAACGCGTAAATCAGCTTTTATTTCATCACTAATTACATTTCCATCAGCATCTGTTAAATCAAATGCTGTGTATAAATAATTTTCAGCTTTATAAGGATTTTCTTCAGTTCTTTCACCTAATACTTGAGTGATTGTAAGAACATTATTCATTGCATATTCTGATACTTCTTCTTTTAAAGTATATTCTTTTGTTTCTTCATTGTAATTCATATCAGTTAAATAATAACCTTTTAATGTTACTGTCATATTTTCAAGTGATCCATATAATGGATTTATAGAAAAGTTTACATCAATAAATGTATAGAATGAATCATAAAGAATTGTTTCAAGACTAAAGTTATAAGAATGTACGTTTCCACAGTATTGGCATGCTTCGATAGCTTCTTTATAGTTTGTGCAGTACACTTCTTCACTTGCTTTATAACCATATAGTTCTGATAATAAACTTTCACATCCATAAATATTATTAAAGAAATATAAGAATGAAGAAATTTCAAAACCATTAATATTTTCTTCTTCTACATTATAAGCAGCTGATAATTCGCCATCATAATCTGCGATTCCGAATACATCACCATTTTCTAATACTTGATAATATATATCAGAATATTCATTTGATGATTTTAAGAAATCTTTACCAAATAAGAAACTATATTCACTTACATATGCATTATCTTCATTGTAAACTAATTTACCAGAAACAACTTTATCAGCATTATTTTTAGCTGCTTCAACTGCTTCTTCGATAGTTTCATAGTTTTTATAATTTACAGTTACATTATAACTTGCCTTTAATTCATCTTTACTAATATTAACAGTATATGTTCCTGCATCAGCAAATGCATCATTTACTTCGTTACCATTAGCATCAACAACTTTTACAGTGTATTTTGATAAATCACCATAGTTGATTGTCTCTTCTGAAGCGGCATTTTTATAAACTTCTATAACTTTAACGTTTGTGTAATCAATTTTTTCGCCAACAACATAAGCTAATTTAGCATTGTTTGTATCAGCACTAATTGCACTAATTTCTTTATTATCAGCAACAGAAATTTCATATGCTTTTGTTATATTTTCATATGATACTAAAACAGCATATGTTCCAGCAACACCCATATTCGCGTTTTGCTCAACTTTTGCATCTGCTGTTACATCTTTTGTTGTATCATCAGAATATGTTGCAGTTACTTTTAGATTTCCTTTATCAAAAGTATCTCCAACAAAGAATTCTACTTTTTGTCCTTCGATTGATAAATTTTGTAAAGTAATTTCTGCTTTTCCACATGCTACTAAACATAACATAATGGCAAAAATAGAAAATACTCCTAACAAGAATCTTTTCATTATTTTCTCCTCCTTTAATGTTAAAGATATTTAATTTTATCATTAGATTTATATTATTTCAATAATAATATCTATTTTTTATGCGTTTTCATCAATTTTTTTATTAATTTTATTTATTTTTTATGCGTTTTCATCGTAATACCCACAAGCAAATAGCCATTGATCTTCTTCGGAAGCGTACACACCAGATTTGTATTCGCATACTCCGATACCATCGAAAAATAGAGCTTGAGAATTACTATATTTTTGTAAGAAATCTTTAAGTTCCTTTGTTACATAGCATACACCATCGCTATTACAAGCTGCAGCATAGCTTATTTCAATAAATTGCTTGTAGTTTTCGGTACCATTTGATACTGTTAAAGCCTTATTTCCGTGTGTTTCAACTTTGTCTAATGACTCATCTAAAAAGCAGCATGGGCTACTTATTGCAGCACATAGAATTGGTCCGTAAGTATCAGTCTTTTCATCATACACATGGTAATATCCTGTTGCTTCATTATATTTAAAGTTAGAACCTTTAAGTATTCCTGTACCATTCGTCTTAACCTCTAAATAACTGCCTGTTCCGCCATCAGCATTTCGATAAACTCCTTTACCATTTGGTGTTACAAAGTTTGCTTCTTGCGCATACATTAATTTTGTAACTGTAGGATCAACAATGTATTCATCAATATATGTTATCGTAAAATCAATATATGCTGGATATATACCATCTTTAGAATCACATTTTATGGCAAAAGTGTAAACATTACTAATCATAGCATCTGTTAACTGAACAACCCATTTAAAGTTTTTTGTATATCCGCCTTTTAAACTTTTTCCGCCACTATCAATTGTTTCAGAGAAAAATTTAGCTTGGGCTGTTCCATTATATGTATCAATTTTAGGGTTGATAACATCTTCATATACATTAACCATTGATTCTATAACATAATATCCTGATGTTTTAGGTTGAAATTCATAAAACACTTCTTTACCTTTTTGCTTTATTTCACAACGATATGATCCTGTGCTGATTATTTCATATTCTTTATATAATGCCGTTCCTTTTCCTTTGCTAATTTTTCCTATTTTTAGTAATTCAATTTCAACTGTAGGATTCTCATTATCAGCAAAGTAAATATTAGGATTATACGTATAACCGTTTGGAGCTTCACTTAAGTATATATTAAAGTCTCCATCCAATTTTATTTTGGCATATCCTTCACTATCAATTACTTGGCTATATTGGGCATAATCATCTACCCAATATACGGTAATAGGTTCTGAAGGAATATAAACCTTTTTATTATACACAAGTGATACACAAAACTCAACATTTTCATCAATTGGAGTATCAATATCAATTGGTTTTTTATCATCATCAGTTTTCTTATCAGAATCAATAGGAATATTAGTATCTCCTATATCATCTTCTATACTTCCACAAGCAAAGAAAACAAATGATACAAAAATAAGAATTAATATTAGAAAAAATTTATTTTTCATCATCATTTCTCCTTATATAATCATTACTAGTAAATTTGAATATTGATTTTATATCTTGCCACCTTAATTTTCTAATAATAATATCAATAACGAATATAATAACACAAATAATCATAAAGATTGGCGTAAAATCTAATATGTATTTTTGAACATTTGAGTTATTGTTTTCTAAAACCAACTTACCATTTTCTGATATTTGGCCATTACTACTTACCATATAATATAAATTTGATGCTTCAAATAATGTGAAACTATTATATTCAGGTAAATATGAAATAAAGAACTTATAATTAGACTTGTATTCTAATTGACCTAACTGATAAGATAGTTCAATAACATATTCGCCTACCTGTTCACATATTATATTTGTAACATAATTTTGCGAATCAATTGTTAACACTTTGTTTTCTTGTGTCTTATCAGGATATGTAATAACAGCATTAAGGATAGAATTATTGTTAAGGCTAGGAGCTTTAACTATAATTTGAGCGTTAGTGCCTGTTATGTTTGTATCAACTATAAAAGCTGAAGCAACTCGTGAAGATGGAATATTTGTTGGAACAATATTGCTTAAAACTGTTTTTGCAGCTTCGTTTTCTAGCCAGTTTGCAGCCCACACTCCAGAAATTGTTGAAGCAAATGATGATACTCTACCATTTCCATAGTTCCAATATGTATATAAAGGAACTTTATAGCTGCTATTATCATCACTATATGTTGCTTCTAAAATTACTGTTGAACTAGATTTTTTTCTATTATTATATAAGCCATTAATATTAGGTAAAGTATCAATACCATTAACTAAATTATCTTTAGTACGTAAAATATCTATGGTAGATGAGTACTCATCTAGTTCTACTTCCGATAAAGAATTAAAGACATCATCTAAAATTAAAGACTTAACGCTTTCTTCATCCTTCAAATAGTAATATTTTCCGCCTGCTTTTTCAGCAATTTGTTCACAAAACTTTTTGCTTTCCTCAGTTATTGTATGAATAACTGAAAGTTTAATATTACTATCTTTAATCTTTTTTGCATATAACAATGTTTCTTCTTTTTGTTCACCATATGGAAGGCCATCAGATATTAATAATACTTCATTTTTTTCATAATGTAAGTTTTGGATAAAGTCATATGCATATTTCAAAGCGGCTCCCATAAATGTTCCTTGATAAGCGCCATAATTATCAATTTCTTGAATAAGCTTATCTTTTTCTTTTGCACTTGTTGGTAAAATTGGATTACCAACTTCACCAAAGAAAGGTATTATCATAACAAATACATCATCATCGAGTTTTTCAATAATAGTTTTAGCCGCTTCTTTAGCGCATGCTAATTTTGCTGCTTGATTCATACTTTTAGAGATATCAAGCACAATCGTTACTAATTTGTTATCCTGTTCATCATTACCATATTTAACTGGCAACATGTCACTCAAAGCCGATAAAGTTTCATCTTCATAATTATTTTGTATATAAGTATTACCAATTGTAATTAAGCTTTTACCAAATTCTGATACTAAAGTATCTAAACTATTTATGAATTGAGAATAATTATAAATTGTTCTTATATCAATATTTGATAATACATATTCATCATAATCACATAATTCTTCAATTGTGTAAGGCACATCACTTGTATTAATATAATAATCAATATCAGCTTTTCCATCATATAACTCTTCAGCTGCATCTTTATCATCTTTGTTTGACGAAACAAATAATACTTTAACTTTTTCGTTTACAGTTTGATTAAACAAATAACTATTATTATATTTTGATGTATCATCTTCACTAGAAACAACTAATTTGTATATGTGTTCTCCAATAGCTTGTGTATTCAAAGTAAAATTTATTGTATTGAAGCCTTCATTAACATAAATTGCTCTTTGATCATATTCTTCTTCATCACAATATAATGTTACAATAGCTTTTGTATCTACACTTGCTTGAAGAATTGCTACTACTTTTTCACTTGTATTTAGGAAAGTCGAAGAATTGAATTCAACTTGATTAATTTGAATTTCTTTTTCGTTTGTAATATTGTTATTAACGTAAATAGCATCAATATATATGTTTTCAGTTGCTAGTGAATTAACAACACTAACTATATTACTTTCATTTGTTTCTTTACCATCAGAAATAATAACAATTCTTTTTATAACATTATCTTTAAATAAAGTTGCGGTATATTCTAATGCATTACAAATATTTGTTTGTGACACATCAACGCTACTGTTTTTAACACTAACTAGTTCTTCGCCCAAATCAACTAATAATTGGTAGTCTTTACCGAAGCAAACTACACCAATCTTTGAGTTTTTAGGAGCATTTTCCTTTAAGTCTGAAATATATTCATCGATTAATTCTAAATTATTATTTGATGAATATGAAACATCAGCTAAGACATATATATTAGTTTCTGTAATTACTTTCTCAAATGTTGTCTTAACAATAGCTAGTGTTAATAAAACAACAACTAAAATATGACAAATAAGAGAAAAAATATTTTTAAATGTTCTATTTTCCTTTTTAACAGCCAAAGCATAAGAAACTATTACAAGGGCTAATAAAGGAATTAGAAGCAATAATAACCAAGGATTAGCGAAGTTGATATTGCTCATAACAATACACCATCCAATCTATAATATATATAATAATTAATATTATAAATAATATTATTAATTTATCATATATTCCTGATGAATAACTATTAGTTAGTTCACCTTGAAGCATTAGTTCTGTTTTTTCTGGTGATGAAATGCTTTCTTCTTCTGGCAAAGATGAAAAGATAAACATTTCTTTTAAAGTTGCTTCATCGCCATCACCTAATTTTAATGTTAGTTTATATGTTCCAGCTTCTGTTACCGAAAAGCTAGCTATTTCAGAACTAACATCCAAATATGTTATATTACCATTTGGACTATCAACTTTTATACTTTTGCAGTTTGATAAAACATTAATTTCAACTTCGTCTCCACAAATATATTGACATTCATCAATTATAGTAGGGAATGAATAAGTTAATAAATTTTTTGTCAATATAATAAAATCCATTAACATTGCCGCATTGGAATTATGCAAATCAAAAGCAAATACTACTTCACGGTTACCTTTTTCTGATGTACCTGTGAAACAAACAGGATTACCATCATGACTCAAAAGAATCGTGAAATTTCGATTTAATCCGTATTTACGATACTTAGAAACGTAAATAGTTTCTTTTTCTAAACCATTTGTCAATGTTTTAAATAAAGATGTGGAATTTTTTGGATAAACTAGTTTTAAACCATTTTCATCTTCAACAATATCTTGGACACTAAAACCTGCACCTTTTATGCTGACACTAGGATTAAATAGCCATATCGTACCATCTTGAGGGAGATTATTTGGAGTATAAGAATCAAAGATATATAAACTATATCCTGATAATGTATCTCCATACTTATCATAATCATCGAAAGAAACAGTTGAAACGGAAAAGTTTCCAATTGTTTTAATAACTGATTCTAAGTAGAAAGGATGCTCACTAATTATAAGTGTTGTATAATTATGATTTTTTTCTTGATTATAAATAATTTTCGTATTATCTTCAGTTAGTGAATCTTCTTCAGTTATATTTGCTTTAATTGAAGTAAAATCAGTAGTTGTTGAAGGGAATTCAAAATAGTTTTCATTTGAATTAGCAAGAGTTAAATGAAGTTTTGTTTCTAAAACATCATTAACATATATTTCTAAATTAACTTCTTTTTCGCAGTTAGAAACAATATTACCTTTTATTAATAGTTTTAATCCATCAATAGTATAATCTAATTCTGTTATAGCATAGTTATTTTCATTTTTTGAAACGTTAATAACATTAATATTTTTAGTTTCATAATCTTTATCAGTTATTAAATAGACTAATAACGAACTATTTTCATTAAAATATTCTTGAGCATATTTTAAAGCATCTGTATATTCAGTTGTTACACCTAAAGGACTAAGGCCATTCAAAAGATCACATGCTTTATCTTTATTTGTTATTTTCTCATAAACAATTTTAGAAGTATTTGTTACATAAACAAGTGTAAATTTACTTCCATCAGTTGATGAATCAATCACTTCTTTAATTTTTACTTTTCCTTCTTCTAGTCTTGTTCCTTCTTCTGTTTGCATATTCATACTACCTGAACCATCTAAAATAAAACAATACTCTTTTGCGGAATTGGGAATTGTAATAACTGGATGAGCTATTAGTAAAGAACCAACTAGTACAACAGCAATTTGCAATAATAAACTTATGATACCATTAATTAATGATATTGGTTTTTTCTTTTTTAGGAATTTTTCACTTAATGTCCAAAGATAAGTTGTTGGGACAATTTGTTCAGTATATTTATTTTTAATAATATAAATTATTATTAAAATAGGAATTCCGATAAGTCCAAGTAATCCTAGTGGGTATGTAAAGCTCATTTCAATACCCCCATTTCTGGTAATTCTTTAAGGAAAATTTCGTTTATTGATTTATCGCTTCGAACGAGTAAATAATTAGCTTCCCGAGAATTACAATAGTTTTTAACTTTATTAATGACATAATTTAAAGCTTCATTATAGGCGTTAATTATATCTCTGTTAATATTTTTACGATATTGTTTATCAATATTTTCCGAGTCATAAAAATGAACTTTACCACGAATACTTGGTTTTAACTCATCTTTAGATAGAACCTGAATGCACAATAAATCTCTTTTTTTATCTATTAGATAATCAAGAGCACCTTCATAATTATTATCAGTTAGGAAGTCTGATATTATTATTGACATACCATCACCATAGCCAATTTTAGTTGGTAAAATACTTTCACTCAAAGCACAGTCACTACTAAATTCAATATTATTTAGTTTTCCAATTGCATTATAATAATTTTCTTTACCAACGATATTACAAGCAACATCAAATATTTTGTTATCTTTTATATAAAATATTGATACTTTATCCATTTCACAAACAGAAAGATAAGCTAGTGCCGCTGCTAATTGTAAGGCCTTTTCAGCTTTACCATTATTTCCATAATCCATTGAACGACTAGCATCAATATATATTCTTGTGTGAACTTGTTTTTCGTCTAAATATAGTTTTAAATATAGTTTTTCAAAACGTGCATAGGCTTTCCAGTCAATTTTTGAAATGTCATCTCCTGGTATGTAATCCCTATAATCAGCAAATTCACACGAGGATCCATATGTCTTACTTTTGTGATTTCCTCCGAATAATCCTGCTAAATTATTCTTAAGTATTACTTGTAATGTTTCAATTTGTTGCAAGAAACTTTCATTTATCACATATTTACTCATAATACTTATTTAGATAATTTTTTATTCTCCTTAATTAATTTTCCAATAATATCTTCAACTGTTAAATGGTCATTAATAGCATTATAGTTTACTTTAATTCTATGTCTTAAAACTGGATATGCTAAGGCATCAATGTCTTCATAAGACACATTATAATTACCATTCATTAATGCTCTTATTTTAGCAGTAGTTATTAGAGCTTGACCAGCACGAGGTGAAGCTCCATACTTGATATATTGTTTAGCTGTTTCACTAGTGTTTTTAAGTTCTGGATGAGTGTTTGAAACTAAATTCATAGCATATTTTAATACATCTTCAACAACAGGGACATCTTTAGCTAAATCACGCATTTCAAGTATTTCTTTTCCTGAGACAATTGCTTGAGCATTTTCATCCATTGTTACTTGAGTCATGTTAACAATGTCAGTAAGTTCCGAAATTGTTGGGAATGTCATAATTAATTTGAACATAAAACGGTCCATTTGGGCTTCTGGTAATGGATATGTACCATCTTGTTCTACTGGGTTTTCAGTAGCTAGAACAAAGAATGGTTCAGCCATCTTATAAGATTTATTGGCAATTGTTACTTTATGTTCTTGCATTACCTCAAGCATTGCTGATTGAGTTTTAGGAGTCGCACGATTTATTTCATCGGCTAAAATTAAATTAGCAAATATTGGTCCTTCTTGGAAAACAGTTTTCATTTTTCCGTTTTCATCTTTTTCGATAATATTAGTTCCTGTTACATCTGATGGCATTAAGTCAGGAGTAAATTGAATTCGAGAGAAAGGCAAATTCAAAGCTTTTCCAAGTGATCTTACTAAACGAGTTTTACCTACTCCAGGTACACCTTCTAATAATACATTTCCTCCTGCAATAATTGCTATTATCACATTATCAACAACTTCTTCTTGACCAACAATATCCTTTTTTATTTCATTTTTTACTTTTGCAATTGTTTCACTAAATAATTTTATTTTTTCTGTTTTTTCCATTTTACTCACCTTCATTGTTTTTTTCTAAAGTTCCAAATAATAATTTAAAATATTTTTCGAAATAATCTTTATATTCTTCTGGAAGCGTTCCATCGTTTAGTTTTCCAAAAATAATTCCATAGTAATTAGTAATAACATCACCATATTTTACTTCCCCAGTTTCAGGATCAAAGAAGATATCATCACTTCCAACAAGTATTTCTCCAGTTCCTAAACCACCTTCGTTCACAATTTGATCTGTATTGTTATCAGGATCATTGGGATTTTTCGGAACATCAGTAGTTCCAGGATTTACTGTATTATCTTCCTTGTTATCATTTTCTTTTAATGAAAATATTTCTTTTAATGTGTATACAACATATTCTGTCATATCAAAATTTAATCTTTGTTTTTTTATTACTTCAATTATACTTTCTTTAGCATCATTAACCGTTGTATTTACAGCATCATATATATTACTACTTCCCATACATCCATTTAAATTTTCTGATAGTGTAAATAATTGAATATATAATTCATCATCTTTATCCAAAGTTGATTTTCTCAAAACAACTCCAAATTGTTCGTTTAATTCTGTGATTCCTTCATTACTACCATTGATGGTTGCAGCAATTTGATCAAGAGCGCTGTCCATGTATTCAACATCTAATTTTAGTATTTTTACAGCTAAATCAGAAATTGCTGTAATAGATGAGTAGCGAAAAACTTCATATATTCTTTTATTTGAGTTTATAACATCTAACTGTAAATTGATATTTGTAATTGTATTAGTAACATAAGTTACCATTTCACTTTCTTTTTCAGCGTTTTGAATATTCTTCAATAACTCATTTAGTTCATAAACATCTTGCTTTTTTAGTACTTCATTGATGTCTGATTTTTCAACTTCTTTAATTAAATCTTTAAGAGCTCTAATTGTCCAATCATCGGCATTATAATCATTATCAATAATTGGAGGTTCCTCTTCAATTTTTTCAGGATAAACGATCGCTGAAACGCAAAATACACAAGATATTAGTAGTAATACTAAAGAAACAATACTAAACTTCATTGCTAGTTTTTTTACATTTATGCCATTTAATGTATCATAAGTTGTTTTCCTTTGTAAGTCAATCATAAATGAACTTTCATTTTCATAAGCTACCATTGTTTGTACTTTTTCTTTTAGATGTAGTTCTTTATCTATTCTTTTGGCAATTTTTATCTTTGATGGCTTTCTTATAATGAATAGTAAACAAAACAAAATAACAAATATGCCCAAAGCAACAAGGATTAAATATAATAAACTATATTCAATGTCTTTTATCTTTACATATAGTAATAAACTTGAAAAGACAACTAAGCTTATAAATAAACTACTAATGATTGATTGAATTAACAATTCTAATTGTATTCTTTTCTTAAATTTTTCAAAGCCTTTTTCTTCATTTGGCATATTTTCACCTCTATTCTAATAATTTAATTATTTCTTTTTCTAATTCATTTTCAGTCATTGAACCAGGATTATTGCAAGAAACTATTCCATCTTGGTCAATTATTAATGTCATTGGGTATGCCCCATTTCCACCTAACATATTATAATATGGAGAATCTACATCGTCATAACCAAAAAGAATTGTAAAGTCATTAAATTGATCATTAATAAAATTCTTTACCGCTTCTGGATTATTTTTGTAAATATCGCCTTCATGAATAGCAATAACTACAATATCATCACTATATTTTTGATATATTTTGTTGAAGTATGGTAGTTCTTGAACACAAGGTCCACAACTTGTGTACCAGAAATTAACAACAACTATCTTTCCTTGATTACTAGCAACCGAAAATGTTTCTTCACTTCCGATAATATTAATTTCTTTATTATAACAGATATTACCAACTTGGTTTCCAATCTCTTTTCCTGAAACTATTGGTAATATAATAGAACTATAATCATCACTTGAAATCATTTTATTTTGACTTATTATTATCTTATCATTTGTATCCATAAATACTATATATGGATATTGACAATTGTTAGTAAATGATTTAATGGTTTTATTATTGTTATCATAAGCTGAGATTATATTTTCTTCTGCTTTTACAAATTCATTCTTACTTGAAGATATTAAAATAATATTTAGTTTTTCATTAGCATATTTTCTTAATGTTTCAATTTCTTCTTCATTTATTTGATCATAAAAATATAATAAGGTTGCATTTTTATTTTCTTTAATGTCAAAATTTTGATTGTTATCAGTTAAAGTAATATCAATTTTATTGCAAGTATCATTTATTTTATATACTTCTTTTCTAAAATTTACAATAATTAAAGTAACAATAAGAATAACTCCTAAAACTACAGAAATAATTGTATTAAAAGTTTTTACATTTAATTTTTTAGATTTCTTTTCTTCTTCCTCTTTTGCTAAATCATCCTTAACAAGTTTATGAATGGTTTTCCATTTAATCGCGTTGCAAGGGCAAACCTTACGGCACTCACCGCACTGAATGCATTCATGATCTCCTACTTCTTTGATGTCCATCTTACAGTGGGAAACACATGCTTGGCAGCTATTACATTTGCTCTTATCAACTTTTACACCGATAATTGATAGTTTATTAAATAGTCCATATAAAGCTCCTAATGGGCAGAAAAAGCGGCAAAAGAATCTAAATATAAAGACTGAAGTAATTACAAAGAGCACCAATAAAATAAATTTCCATGTAAATAAAGGACCTAACATTCCAAAGAAATTACTATTGTTGGAATTTGAAAGTAATAGCACTGCTCCTTCTAGCGTCCCAGCAGGACAAATATACTTACAAAAAGCTGGTAATGCAATATTATTAGCTTTTAAAGCATATATTAAAGGTAGTGCTAATACTAAAACAGCTAGTAATACATATTTAAAATATGATAAAACTCTGGTAATTTTAGATTTTTTTACTTTTGGTGTCTTAATTTTATATAATAATTCTTGAATTAATCCTACTGGGCATAAGAAACCACAAATGGTTCTTCCTAAAATAATAGCATATAATAATATTATTCCTAAGACATATGTGGGAACTTTGGTTTTGCTCTCTGAAAGAGCATTTTGCAAAGAACCTAAAGGGCACGCTCCGATTGCCCCTGGACAAGAATAGCAGTTTAAGCCTGGCAAGCAAACTGATTTTGAATTGCCTTTAAATATTTCTCCTGTAACATATCCTTTGATATTAGCATTATATAATAATGCCGCATACAATTGAATTAATTTCCTCTTACTAGGTTTTATTTTAATAAAGAATTGTTTTATTTTTTTCATCATTGTTCTAACCTAACCCTATGCACTCTGTACATATATTTATTGCTTTTTGTAATACACCACTTGCATCACCATTGATTAAACCAAAAACGATTAAGAAAATTGCAATAGATATAATTGCAATTCTTGCAATGTTTATTTTTTTATTATTTGTCTTTTTTATTTTTGGACTTTGGCCATTTGTTTTAATTAATTCTTTAATTATTTCAATTGATTTCTTAGCACTCTTTTCTTCATAAAACATATATCCTATGAAACTTCCAAAAGCAATAATGCACCATGGCAGTAAGTGTATAGCTAGTTCTACTGCTTGTTCTGATAAATTATCATTAGAAGCAAAATTCTTACCATTTAAGAGATATAATAATCCCATTAATGAGCAAATAACTGTAATTACTAAACAGATAATTAAAGCTATTTTTCTTTTCTTTTGTTCATTTTTTAATATATATTCACTATCCTGATTATTAGAGTTGTCACAGTCAGGACAGATATTTTCAAAGTAAGCAAGTTTAGCAATATTAGTCATTTTAGGTAGTTTTTCTTTGCTTGGTTTTAAATACAAAGCACTAAATAAAACTAATATCCCCCAAACTATAATTATTGGTAACATTTGTAATAGATATTCACCACATATTTCCCGTGTATAATTTGAATTATTAGCGTAATATATTCTTAATATTTGGATTATAAAGAAAATACCCATTAAGATTGTTTGCACGCTAACAGCAATTGTAAATAGATTATTTAATTTCTTATCTTGTTTCATTGTATCCTCCTTATAAACACAAAATAAGAGGCACTAAAATGATAAGTGCCTCTATCAATTTTAGTTTATTTTATTCGGCTTTTTCAGGGCCAACATATTTATAATAATAACATAATTTCAACCATGAACCATCAATTCCTTCAAATGTATATTTACCCATTAGATATTGTAATACATTTGCAAATTTTTCATCAACTAAAACACATCCATATAGTTCTGATGATTCATCAGTGATTAAATTTTCTTCGATATACTTACTTACATATTCAGTATAATCTTTCTTTTGTAATTCAGCAATCTCCTCATCAGTGAATTTCAAATATGTATAACCATTTTCTTCAGTATAACCTTCTTGACCAATAGTTTCTACGTAATACTCTTCACCTTCCGCATCATAGCAAACATAATATTGTGTTAGTTTGTTATCATCATCTAATACAGTCATTAAATAATAACCATTTTCATCATATATCTTCTTACCATATGTATCTTTGCTGAAGTCAAAAGCATTAATATCTAAAGCATATTTAAGTGATGTAGATGTTATATTATTGATATAAGTTATATCACAGTATACATAATCATTACTTGCTTTAGAATCAACAACATGATAATAACCATCTGCACCCAACTTCACATCAACATAATTTCCTGAAATAATCTCTGTCATTTCATCATCAGCAGTTGTGAAGAAACCAGGTGATGCAATAGTTAATAACTCAATGCTATCAATTTCATATACCATTTCAACTGTCAAAGTACTAAATTCATAAATATCATAAAAGGCTCCAATAAATAAGTACGTTTCACCTGCTTCTAAATAAACATAAGCCACAAAATTCTTATCTTGAGGTAAACCTTTAGAAACTCTTTCCGCAAATATTCTCAAGCCTTCATCGGCATCTGATAAAACATTACCATCTTTATCACAAATCCAACCTTCAGTTTCTAATTCATCTAATGTTGAATAGAATTTATAAACACCACTTTTAGTTGCTGTAAAAGCAAAATACATTCCACGAGGGAAAATAACTTGTGTAAATGTAGCTTCAGCTTTTGCAGGGCTTTCAATTCCATCGCCTTCGAATTTGATTGGAGCAAATGGAGAAATACCTGTGTTAGGATTTGCTAGTTCTTCGCCATTAGTTCCATATGCCGAATAATATACACAAACCTCAAGCCATTGATTTTCATTTTCTTTAGCTTCATCTGCACCTAAGGCTTTAGTTACTTCTTTTAATGCTTTAGCTAATTCTTCAGTAATTACTGTATAACCATTAAGTGAATTAGCAGCATAAACTGAGTAGTCAACAATTATATCATTATAATCAACACCATCAGAACCTATGCATAAGTTTTCTAATGTTAATGCATATAATGCATTTTCATTCCATTTTGAACCATCTAATAAATTAGCTAATAATAATGGACCATTAGCACTATTAACATGATAGTAACCATCTTGTTCATTATATACTACATCAACATAACTTTCATAGCTCATTGTAATTTCATTTATATCACCTTGAGCACAATCTCTGAAAATATATGTTTCTTGATCGATTGATTCTTCTTTTTCGATTCTAATATTTGTAATATATACAGCATCATCACCTGATGAATATGTTTTATCTTTTAAGTAGCATAATGCAATGTTATAATTGCCTTCTTCAATTGCTACATAAGCATAGCATTTTTTCCATTCAGTATTTACACCAGCAATTTCAACTGCTTCAGAATTATTAACTATTACTGAAAGAATATCATAATCTTCACATGAAGAGAAATAGTCAAAAGTTAATACTTCTCCTTTTTTCAAATAAACATCAAAATATATCATTGAATAAGAAAAGTTTTCAAAGCTATTTGATGGTTTAATTACATTTTTACCATCATATGTATCAATAATCCATGGCCAAGCATATTCTTCTTCACTTGGTGTATATGTAGTTTCAAACTTAGTTTCATCATAATTTATGCCATTTATAGCATTACTAATATCAGAAGAACTTGGAAATTCTAATTCTTCAGGAGGAAGTTTTAATCCTTCAGAATCATCAGTAATTTCATATTTAGGAGTATAATTTTCTACTAAATATTTGTCGAACTCTTGTGTCCATTTTTCAACTCCAGTTACTGCTCCTATTGCAAGTTCAGCAATTAATCCATATTGGTCAATTATTACTGTTGTAGGATAAGCATTAATGCTGAACATATCATGTAAAGCAGGATCCATTGTAAGGTTTGTTGTATCATAATCAATATCCATTGCAACATTAATTGTTAATCCCATACTGTCACGATAATTTTCAACATCAGTTACAGAATCACCATTTCCAGCAATTCCAGGATTAATTGCAATAATTACGATATCATCTTTATAATATGCTTCTTCACCTTCACTATTTATATATGTTGATTCATATGCTTGATTTAAATAAGGGAATTCAGAATTACATGCTGAGCATGTTGTATACCAGAAGTTTAAGATAACTGCTTTTTTTGTTTCTAATAATTCATAAAGTCTAAATTTATTACCATCAATATCAGTGATTGTAAAGTCATACATTACATCACCTTTTTCATAACGATGTTCAGCAGGATCAGCTTCTTTTCCATCTAAATCTTTTATTTCACTTATGACATTTAAAGTAGGATTGTTAACATCAACTTTATAGCTATTTTGATTTAAGCAATATTCTGCTCTTTCTTCGATAATAACTTCATAAGTATTAGCTTTTAGTTCAGTTGTATATGTACCATCTGTTTTTGTATATCCTTCGTCCATAATTTTATTATCTAAATAAAATTGAACATAGAAGTTAGCTAATGGTTTTTGAGCTATATCTTCAATATATACAGTATATACCACTTTTTTTTCTTCTGAAGGTTTTACATCTTCTTTTTCAGTAATAACTAATGATAAAGTTGTTGTTTTTTCTTCATAAGTTATTGTTATCTCATAAGTTCCTTTTGAAGATAGTTTATTATAATCTTCTTCAGAAATCATATTTTTTGATAAATTTGTTGTTTTTTCACTTTTATCTGAATATACTAAAATAATTTTAATTTTTGTTATTTCATTGTCAACTTCAGTATTTAGTATGGAAGTTGGAATGGTTGTTGAGTCAACCTTGATAGATTCTAATATAGGGTCTTTATTTTCACCACAACCAGAAACAACATATACTACAAGTAAAACCAATAAAAGTGATAAAACTTTCTTAATGTTTTTCATTTGTTAGTCTCCTTTTTATCTAAGCCAAAAATATATTAGAATAAAGGCTAATGTAAATCCTGCTATAACTAGTAATAGTTTAGGAAAATATGCAATAAAAGCACCTTTTAATAATTGTTTCTTTTCTTCTTTCGAAACATATACTGATTTTTCTTTTTTTGTTTTATTCCATTTAGCATCAACATCCATACTATAAATTGTATGACCATCATCAACATATTTTTGCTTTTTCTTTGTTTTCATTTTTAATCTTTCACCTTTATATAAGTAATATGATTTACTATAATAAATAAATTAGTAGTAAAATAAATAAGAGAAGTAATGCTTCACCACCAACAATTAATAAGCCTATTAATGAAGAAATTTCTCTAGAGAAGAATTCTCTTGAGAAGAATTCTCTTGAGAAAAATTCTCTTGAGAAGAATTCTCTTAGAGCCTTATGTAACTTTAATTTCTTTGTTTTTTAGTTTTATGGCTTATTACTTGTTGTAATCTTTCTTGTTCTTCAATTTCTTTTATTTCTAAATCATATTTTGCTAGATTATTCATTATTTCTTGATTATATAAATGACAAGCAACTGAATGGTTTTCACCATATTCAATAAATTTAGGTTCTAAAAGTTTACATACACTCATACACTTCTCACAACGTGTATGGAATTTGCATCCTCGTGGAGGATTTGCTGGAGATGGAATATCTCCTTTTAAAATTATACGTTGCATTTTTGCATCAGGATCAGGGACTGGAACCGCTGAAAATAATGCCTTAGTATATGGGTGAAGAGGGTTTTCGAAAATATCTTTGGTGTTACCAGTTTCCATCATATTGCCAAGATACATAACAATTATGTTATCAGTAATATATTTAACCACTGACAAATCATGTGAAATGAACATATATGTTAAACCCAAATCATTTTGTAACTCTTTTAATAAATTAATTATTTGTGCTTGAATTGAAACGTCTAAGGCACTAACTGGTTCGTCACATATAACAAGTTTAGGATTAACAGCTAATGCTCTAGCAATACAAATTCTTTGACGTTGTCCACCAGAGAATTCATGTGGATAGCGATCATAATATTGAGGTTGTAAACCACACATTTTCATAATTTTATGAACATGTTCGTTTACTTTATCAGGTTCAACAATTTTATGAACTTTTACAGCTTCGGATATGATTGCTCCAACAGTCATTCTTGGAGGTAAACTTGAATATGGATCTTGGAAGATTAATTGAATTTCTGTTCGTAACGAACGTAATTCCTTTTTAGTTAATCTTGCTAAATTAAGTCCTTCTTCTCTTTTACTTTCGAGTTCTTTAAATAATCCTTTGTTTGTTACATTTTTAACATATTCATCTAAATTTTCATTTGTTGATTGTATAAAATTATTAATTAATATACTTTTTGTAATTGATGTATCTGTTAACAAATATCCGCCTGATATAGCTGAAGCCTCATTTAAAAGTTTCAATACTTCTGATAATACTTTTTCAAGTTTAATTGTTTCTTTATATTCTTCATCATCTTTTGTTAGAGATGTCTTTTTAGAAATAACTTTACTTTGCAAATTTTCAAAGTCTTCAATAAGAAAGTTATCAAAATTAGAAGTTGAATAACTTTCTTTTAAACAATCTAAAAGATTAAAATATTTTTTAGCATAATTTGATAGTTTTTGAAGTTCTTTTAAGTAATATTTTGGTTTAAATTCTTTTATAGTATGACCATAATATAATGATTTTCCACCAGTTGTATCATATAATTGTAAAATTGTTCTACCTAAAGTTGTTTTTCCGCAGCCACTTTCACCAACTACCCCAATTGTTTTGCCAGTTTCTAATGTAAATGTTACATCATCAACAGCTCTTAAGCTTTTCTTTGTTCTACCAAATATATCTTTTTCAATAGGAAAGTATTTTTTTAGATTCTTGACTTCTAAAATGGGTTTATTTTGTTTGGTTTCCATTTTGTTCCTCCGCATATAAGTAACATGATACATAATGAGTATCAGATACTTTTATTTCTTTTGGATATTTCCCATTACACTTATTAATGCATTTATTACACCTATTTTTAAAGAAGCATGTATCAGGTAAATTTATTGGATTTGGTACTTGCCCAGGTATTGAATATAATGGTTTCGTATCATCAGAGTTAATTAATGGTTTACTCTTTTGTAAGCCTATCGTGTATGGATGAAGAGGGTTTTTAAATATTTCATTTACTGTACCCTTTTCTATAACTCTTCCAGCATACATTACCACAACTTCATCTGCCATCTCCGCAATTACTCCTAAGTCATGGGTAATTAACATAATAGCACAACCAGCTTTCTTTTGAACATCGCGTAATAGTTCTAATATTTGTGCTTGAATTGTAACGTCTAGTGCTGTTGTAGGCTCATCAGCAATGATTAGTTTAGGATTTCCTGCTAGTGCCATAGCAATCATTACTCTTTGTCTCATTCCTCCAGATAGTTCATGTGGATAAGACTTATAAACTCTTTCTGGCATTGAAATACCAACAAGTGTTAGCATTTCAATACTATGTTTTTTTACTTCTTCTTTTTCCATTTCAGGAAAATGAATAAACATAACTTCATCTAATTGATATCCGATGGTAAAGACAGGATTTAATGATGTCATTGGTTCTTGAAAAATCATAGTTATATCTTTTCCTCGAACATTAAACATTTCTTTAGTTGGCATTTTGGCAATATTATAAGCTATTTTCTTGCCATTTTCATCATATCCTAGGCTTTCAGCGTTATAACGTATTTCTCCACCTACCACTTGGCCTTGAGGAGATTGTACTAGTTGCATAATAGAAAGCGAAGTAACGCTTTTCCCACAGCCACTTTCACCAACAACTCCGACAATTTTGTTTTTAGGAATACTAAACGATACCCCATTAACTGATTTTACAGTTCCGCTATCGGTAAAGAAAACTGTTTCTAAGTTATCAATTTCAATAACGTTGTTATCATCATTCATACGTGACAAATATTCAGATGGGTCCATTTTTCTTTTCTTCAAATTTTCATAATATTTCATTTGTTTAATATTATATTTAATAATTTGTCGACCTTCTTTTATTGAAAGATAATTTCCTTTTTTATTAGCCATAATATTTTCACCTACTTCTTTGATTTTGGATCCATTGCATCACGCAAACCATCGCCTACAAAGTTAAATCCTAACACTGCAACAACAATTAATAATCCCGCAGGAAGCCACATATTAACATAATTTGATAAAATTGTTGTATCTTTTGAACTTGCTATCATCGTTCCCCAAGCAGCATAAGGAACTTGTACACCTAAGCCTAAATAACTTAATGTTGATTCATATAGGATAACACTTCCTAAACCTAATGTCATATTTACAATTAGTTGTGGCATAACATTAGGTATTAAATGTTTGAATATTTTTCGCCATGTTGGTAAGCCCATAACTTCTGTTGCCACAATAAATTCTTGTTCTCTTAAAGATAATATTTGTCCACGAACAATTCGTGCACAACCACTCCAACCAAATATTGTAATTATTACCATTAGGAAATAAATACGGTTATGAGGGTCAATATATTCTGAAAGTGAATCAAGAGTTGCTGAAGCAATTAATAGTATTGGCAAAGTCGGGATACAGTTGAAAACATCAACTATTCGCATTATTATTTGGTCAACTTTACCACCAAAGTAACCAGCTATACCACCTAATACAACACCTAAAATAGTCTCTAAAAATACTACTATAAAACCTATTAACAAGGAAATTCTTCCCCCGTACATAAGTCTAGTAAAGACATCCATTGCTTTTTCATCAGTTCCTAGCAAGTGATCTTTACTAGGAGATGCTTTATCATTTATAGGTGAAACTGTTTCAATTTGTTGAATAATGATAATTACATTACCATATTCATCAACATATTCTATTTCATTATCAGTATATCTTATTGTTTCTGTTTTGTCTTGCTCAATTTCTCCCCATTTGTTGTAAATAACTGGTCCTAAAAAGGAAAACAGGAATAGAAAAGCAATCATTACTAAACCAACAACTGATAATCTTGATCTAAAGAATCTTCTTAAAACAAGTCTTAAAGGACTCATTTCTTTATATGTTTCTTCTTGGACTTCTTCAGTAGGAACTGATTGTTCTTGAATTTCATTTAATTCTTCCATTTTGTCCTCCTACTTAACTAATTTTACTCGTGGGTCTACCACAGAGTACATAATATCAGAAAATAATGTACCTATAACTGTTAAAACAGCTAAGAACATATTATATCCCATTATAAAAGGAATATCACCTGCACTCAAAGCGTTATAAGCTAAACGTCCGATACCATCGATAGAGAATACTTCTTCGGTAATCATCATTCCTCCAAACAGTGAAGGAAGGATTCCCGCAAGCAATGTAACTAAAGGAATCATTGTATTTCTAAAAGCATGTTTATAAATAACTTTACTTTCAGGAAGACCTTTAGCTCTTGCTGTACGAATATAATCTGCATTTAACACTTCTAGTGTATTTGTTCTAGTATATCTCATTAGCCCACCAAGTGAAAGAATTACAGTACATCCAATTGGTAGAACTAGATGCCAACCCATATCAAGCATTTTACTAATAAAACCTGCAAAATCATTTGAATAAGTTTTTGAAGCCGATATTAAACCTGTTGAAGGAAACCATCCCAAATCAACTGAAAAGATTTTAATAATTATTGCCGCAAAGAAGTATGTTGGTAAAGAAATACCAATCATCGTAAAAATGGTAACCGCATAATCTCTTTTCGAGTATTGATGTGTTGCACTAGTGATACCTAATGGTATCGCAATAGCAAATTGTAGTATAGTTGCTATAACTGCTATTGCGAACGAAACCCACATATTCTCACTAATAACTTGAGCAACAGGTTTTTCGTACTTAAATGAATTTCCCATATCACCTTTTAACATATTTCCAAGCCAATTACAATAACCTTCAACTAAGCCTTTAAATGAATTGTCACCAATCCCATATTGATTTTTGAACTCTTGTAATTGTTCTAAAGTAATAGTTCCTTGTGATAATTGTGATTCAAATTTAATATCCAAATAATCATTTGGCATCATTCTAACTAATGTATATATTATAATGGAAACACCAAAAAGAACAAATATTGATATAAATAATCTTTTTAATATATACTTAAACATTATATTTTCCTTTTTCTACTTTTCAGTATTTAATCTTACTGTATGAATATCTGTTAATAATCCAGTATATGGAGATAAATTTGTATTTAATGATGATTCATCAATAACTTTAATATTATAAGCAAATAAGTCATCTCTTTGATATGTTGGTAACTCAATTGCAAGTTTCATAACAATGTCTAATGCTTGAGAATAAATTTGTGCACGAACATTTTGGTCAGTAATTTCACGTCCTGCATCGATTAATTCTGATAATTCTTCTAGTAAAGCATATTCTTTATTATATTTTCCACCAGTGTTAAGTAAAATCTTATCATAACCCCAGTTTTTAGTTGATGATGCTTTAGAATCCATATGGTAAACTTGATACATATCTGGATCAACAGGTGATGTCCAAGCTGCTGCCCATACTGCTAAACCACCACTTGCAAGTTTTGATAAAGCTTGAGCATCTGTAGAAACTGTTATTTCAAAATTAATTTGGTTTAATATATTTGAAGCATTAAGGAAAGCACTAAAAGCAGGATGGTCTTGATCAGAACCAGCTATAGTAAATGTATATTTAAGTTTATTATCTCCATTTACATAAATACCATCACCACCAACAGTATAACCAGCACTTTCAACTAAGCTTACTAAGAATTCTTTTTGTTCTTCTTCTGAGAATTTTTGGCCAGCTACTTTTCCTTTTAATTTAACGAAATCTGCATAATCTGGATTTACCACAGATAAATCTTCAGGAATTGCTCCACCAATGTATGGATAGTAAGCTGTACATCCCTCTGGATATGCCCAGCTATTAGATGAAATTGAGCGATAAATGCCCTTAGCAGCTGTACCATAATATGAAACTGTTAGTGATGTATCGATAGAATGCATAATTGCTTGTCTAACTTCCAAACTTGGAACTTTAGCAGCATTAACACCAATATATCCATAACCAGATGTTGATACTGACTTATATTGAATACCATCATCCTTTTTACCTTTCAATTCTTCAATTACTTCAGGTTTTGCATTTGGCTGAACAAAATGAATTTCTTGGTTGTATAAAGCATTTAATAAATTGCTTGTGGCAACAACTTGATAGTGAATGTATTTAATAGATGGAATACCCATTAAATAATTTTCATTTCTAACAAAGTATAAAACGTTATTACTCTTGAAATCACCTGCTTCAACATTTGTTGTTGAGTGATTTGAATCACAAGCAATGTATGGACCCGCACCAACAGGAACACCAATTTTACTTGGATTTTTTACAACATTTGTTAAGAAAGATTCATTTGCATATTCGACACCAAAATTGCTTTCATAATCAAATGCATCAATATGTTCTTGATCTGAATAATAATACATTGGAGCGACTACAAAGGCAAAGTTCCAAATTGCTTTAGGGTCAACTTTATTGATTGTAATAGATAATACTTCATTAGTATTATTATTTACACTACCATCAGAAGCATATGTTGGAACTGCATAAGTTTTGCCATTAACTACTGCTTCATTATATTGATTAATAAATTTAATTCCTGAAATATTCTTATATGTTCTTTCGTTTTCTTTGTTATATTTTTCAAGTTCAGCGTTAACTAAATAACTATTAAATTCAACAGCAGTATTCCAATAATAAATAACTTGTTCGATTGAATTTGGTAATTTATCATTATATACTGTAGTAATAGCTTTATCTTTTGTCCAATTCTTTAATTCTTTTACATTGTTTGTTAATGAAGATTCTAATCTTGCATCATTTTTATTCCAGTATAAATATCCTTCATTATATAAGAACATTTCCACATCTGTAGTTAAAAGATTAGAATATGTTGCTCCATTACTATCTTTAAAAGAAACATCTTTATAAGCTTCGCCTGTTGAATTTTTATAATCAGTTTCTAATTCTTCACTAAATAAAGCACATACTTTATCATAATCAGATACTAAATATTCATCATCATAATCACTTAATAAAGTTCTAAATTCACTGATAGTGAATGTTTCATTCTTATTATCATCAAAGATTTCTTCAGCAGCAGTAGCAAGGTTTTCGATTCTTGTTTCTGCTAAAATTTGGAATTGTTCCATAAATCTTTCTTGTTCTTCTTCATCAGCTTGTTGAGTTCGATATTCTTTCAAACCAACAATGTCTGTTGAATATATTGTACTTGAACCAGTGTAAAGTGGATCTAAGTAAACATATAAGTTAAATAGTACATCTTTAATAGTTAAAGGTGAACCGTTTGAAAACTTGATATTGTTTTTCAAAACAAAATAGTATGTTGTTTTATCCTCTTCTTCATCATATACTTCTTCGTAATCTAAAACAACAACAGCTTCTTTTTCACCATAAGCAACTTTACCATTAGCATCATTTCCTAGCATGGAAATTTGTGTCATACTTATGATATTTGAATCAGCAGCAGATGATGAATAAAAGGGATTAAATACTCCATCTAACTCTTGACTTGATAGAATTAATGGTGTATCAGCATCAGTAGGATTCTTCTTACAACCCACTAAAGTAAATACTAATAACAATACTAATGTTATAGATAAAATTCTTTTTTTCATTTTTTGTTATTCTCCTCAATAAATTAATTTGTTTCAGTCTTATCAGTGATACTAGTTGTAGATTTATCATCTTTTACGACATCTTTACTAGTATAGTAGAAATTATCTAAGGTTGCAACTATTTCATAATCACTTAAAACTTTTACATAATCGATAGTTCCTTTTATTTGAACATTTTCTAATTGTAAGTTTATAGCTTCAATAGCTAAAGGTGCAATTATAATTTTATGAACTTGGTCAGCTGTAACTTTAACTTCTATTTTTATTTCATCTAAAATTAAATTACTTATAGTTGTATCCTTTAAACTAAAGAACAAAGATATATACAAGTGATCTTTAACAGCTGTTGGGTCATCATAGTCTTCAAGTGATGGTTTAAGATTACTTCTTGAAGCATCATAATCGATTTTAAAATTATATATCTTATGACCATTTCCTAAGATAATGCCTGAATAAGAATCAAAACAAATCTTTTTGCCTTTCATATCAATATCATTAAATAAATATATATTCTTTTTCAAAGAAAGAGCACTTGTGAACTTGGTTGCATTCTTTACTACTTCATATTCCCCTTTTATAAGTTTTAAGTATATTTTAACAGCAACATCTTCGTCACCACCTGGATGAGTAAAGTTTTCATTCCAATCGTTGCCATTTTCATCCATATATCCTAAAGATGTATATCCTTCTACGGTTTTATTTTTTAAGACTTTTGCAGAAAAAACTTCACCTTTTTTTACATTATATTTGTCTAAAAGAACTTCATTATTAGCCTCATCATAATAATATAACTCATAAGAATATTGATAATTCTTAACCCATTTAGCGTATAATTCAACACCATCAATAGTTATTTTGTCTTTTGCAAAATCCCATTTGTTAGTGTATTCAATAGTTCCATCAGGAAGTTCTGTTTTATTTTGGTACCAGCCTTCTATTGAATAACCTACTTTAGTAACTTGTTTATTTGCATCAGTTTCTAAAACGTTAGGATCATAAATTTTCATTTCTAACTCGCCATTACTGAAATCATAATAGTAGTACATTCTGCCATTAGTATTTAAGCAACTTCCGCCTTCAAGATTAAAAGTAACTTTTCCCTTAGAAGCATATTTATCATCTTTATTGCTAGAATTAACATTTTGATATAAATATGCAATATTTATTGATGCATCAAAACCATTTTTAGTTTTGTATGTAGCCTTAAATGATTGTAATTTATCATTTTCAATTAATATTTCAATATTAAGATTTGATATAGCACCTAAGCTCTTATTTAAGAATAATGAGCTTATTTTGCTATCTAACACTTTTGCTTTTAAAGAATAATTCTTTCCATCTTTAGTTAATTCATAGTTTTCTTCTAAGAAGTCTTCAGATAACACAAATGTAAGGAAGTATGTAGGAACTTGATACTCATTTTCATATGTTATACCATTAATTGTAGTATATTTAACATTATTTATCGTATTATAACTTTCTTCATCTTCATCATACACTGCATCACCTGACATTGATAATGTCTTTTCTGAGATTTTAACTTGTGTTTTAACACTTTCACCACGTTGAACTTTAAAAGATATGTTTTTAATATATGTTTCTAAATCGCCATCAATGATTTTATCTGTTTCATTATAACCAGCTATTACTTCTTCTGATTTATAAATATTATTAACTAACTTTTCAAAGTTTGTCATTTTACTATTTTCACATGAAGAACAAGCTGATAAAGTTAAAACCATTACAAATAAAGAAACTATTGATATTATTTTTAAAACTGTTTTCTTCATATAGTCAACTCCTAAAAGAACCTTTTCTTGATTATAATGCCTGCCATAGCAATAACTACAGCACTTAAAGATAATGTTGCTAATGCTAACCCAACTTTATTTACTGTTGTTACTGGTAGTGTGCTAATGTCATTTATAGCATTAATATCTTCATTTAATCCTTTAAAATAGTCTTCAAATTCTTTTTTGAAACTATCAACATTTGTTACATCGATATACTTTTTGTCATTTCTATCGATTATATCTAACATTTCATTAATCTCATAATATTTAGATAATTTATCAAATGAATAATTTGAACCTAAATCAGCAATTTCACCTATTATATAAGCATAAGTTTTATTGATTCTTGTTGAGTTTAATTCATTCCACTTGTTTTCAGCATTAACTAAATTATTATATAATTCATCTAAATATGTTTGCTCATATCCATATTTTGTTAAGTCTTGATTCAAAAGATTATATGCTGTACGAGCATTTTTGATTGTTTCCTCATCGCTTAGTTTTACATCTTGCGTGATTTTTAAAACTTTATCTAAATAATCTATTGATTTTGTATTTAAAGCTTCATAACTTGATAATGTTAAGTTATCATAGTCAAAGTATAATTTGTATATGATAGAATCATATCCAGTGACATCATCATTGGCTGGAATAATTAAATTCATTTTTGGCGCTAAACCAATTAAATCATTAAATTGACCATAGTATAATGGGTAGTAACCATTAAATTGTAAATATTTATTTAAAAATTGGTAAATTTCTGATTTTGTATCATAATCGAAATCATCTTCAGAGTAAATTCCACTTCTTGTTCCTTCGAAAGTTGGAGCAGTAGTCGATCTGAATTCTACTGTTTTTAATTTGCTTGCTTTATAGAAACAGTTATTACCTAATAGTTTTAATGTATCAGGGAAAATAAGGCTTACAAGATGCTCGTTATAAGCGCCTGCAAATTCATCTATACGAACTGTTCCAAATAATACTTCATAACTTGTTGAAGTTTTTCCAGTTGGATAAGCTGCTAGCAAATATTTATTATTTTCTGTTACAGTGTATAAAACGCCTTGGTCTAAAATAATATAATTATTAACTTTTACTGTTTCATTGCCATCAATATCAGTAAATTTTGTTTGATTTTGGTTATTGAAGAAAGCTGATGTTGCAATTAGTTTAACTGTTAAAGGAAGTTTTATTTCTTGAACAGCTATTAAACTAAATGCTTGTTCATATATTTCTTCAATCACTGGAATATTAACAGTAGCTAAACCTGTTGCATTCATAAAAGCTCCAGCTTTTACTACTTTTACTTTTTCTAAGTTTGCCGTAGTTAATTTATAACAATTATTGAAAGCTTGTACACCAATTTCTTCTACCTTTTCTAAAGCTATAGTATTTAATTTATTACAATTATAAAAAGCATAATCTCCAATATATTGTATATTTGGAATGTTTACTTCTAATAACTTATAATCATCTGAGAAAGTTCCTTCAGAAACTGTTTGTATATTTGTGCTTTCAACTGTTACTGATAATAGTTCATCACAACTAGCAAAAGCATATATACCTATTTCTTTTAGGCCTTTTCCAATGTTTACATTTGTTAATTGACGAGACATATAGAAAGCATATTCACCAATAGTTTCTAAAGCATCACCAAAGTTAACTTTGCTTAATGAATTGCCTTTTTCGTCAGTTGTTGTTGAGAAAGCGTATGAATCAACTTTTTGTAAAGCTGGAAAATCTATTTTAGCTAACTTAACACAATCTGCAAAGGCATATTCACCAATTTCTTTTACAGTTGAACTATTAATTTCTTCTAGATTATCGCATCCTTGGAAGGCATAATCATTGATTACTAAAACATTTGAAATTGTAACATCTTTTAGTTTTTTACAATTTGCAAAAGCATATTTTCCAATTTCTTGAGCTGATACATTAATTGTTTGTAAATTCTTGTTATTCGAAAATGCATAAGAACCAATATTACCACTAGTTTTGATTGTTACATTTTGAAGTGTATCAATACTACTAAATGCTCCTTCTTCAATTACAACATCAGTTAATGTAATATTTTCTAAGGCTGTTTCTGAAAAAGCATACGCTGAAATGTTTGTTATTACATCTAAATTTTCAACTTCACATAACTGTTTGCATCCGCTAAAGGCATATTTAGATATATTTATATTTGTTTGAGGTAAAATTACTTTTACCAAATTTGAACATTTTGCAAATGCATAAGCATCTATGTTTTGGCAATTATTAATAGTAACACTAGTTATGTTACTAATTCCACTAAATGCTCCTGGACCAATTGTTTCAATCTCATCTGCTAATACATATTCGTTATAATCGTAATTTGGAGCAGCTAAAACTATTGTTTTACCATCTTTACTTAGTAATAAGCTTTCTTTAGCTTGGTAATTTTGATTTTTTTCATTAACATTAAATTGTGATAATGAATTACACTCGCTAAATAGTGAATGAAGATTTTCTGAAATATATGTATTTTCGTTAAATTCAACATTTACTAAAGCTTGACAATTACTAAATACATTATTTTCAAATTCAAAGCTTCCATCTGGTAAAACTATATGAGTTAAATTTGTACAATTATAAAAGGCATATTCATAAATAAATTCTGTTGTGATTTTATCATTGAATGTTACATTTTGTAAATTTGTACAATTTGCGAAAGCATTTTTACCAATATAAATAATATCATTTTCAATAATTACTTCTTCTAGATTTAAGCAATTATCAAAGCAATATGCTGGAATGCGATCTGATTTGGAAATAAATTTTGTCAAACCAGAGTTTTTGAACATTTCCTCACTATAATTTGTAAATTCTGAACTATCAATTGTTTTTAAGTTTGTACAATTTAAGAATGCTCCTTTACCAACATTTCTTAAACCAGTAATGTCTACATATGTTAAACTTGTACAATCTTTAAATGCATATTCTCCTATAGCATAAACCTTTGAAAAGTTTATGTTGTTTAGGTTTTCACAACCTGAAAAACTATAGTTTCCGATTAACATTATATCATCTAGATTTATTTCTTTTAAACTTGTATCACCTTCGAAAGCATATTCTCTAATATATGTACAAGTATCACCATCATCATTTTTCAAAAATATTACTTTTTCTAAAGCAGTACAGTTATAAAAAGCATATTTTTTTACTTCTTTAACATCACCAGGGATTGTTACACTTTTAACAGTGTTATTTGTATCTGGTGTTTTGGCAGCATCATAATCGTCTTCTTCTATTTTAACATTATAATCTGTTGTATATAATGAGAAAGCATATGCTCCAATATATAGAATTCCTTCATCGTCTGGAATTACTACGTCTCCTCCAGCTCCTTTATAGCCAACTAAGGTATTTCCTTCAACTATAAATTCGTCGTTTACTGTTACTTTAATGGAAGCCATAAGGGAAGAAATCTTTCCATTCACTTTAACTTTCAAAGTAATTGTTGCTGTTCCTTCTTTGACCGCAGTAACAACTCCTTCATCATCCACTGTCGCAACTTTTTCATTTGTTGAAGACCAAATTAACTCATAATCTTCTAAATTCCAAGGTTCTAAATTATAAAATAGTTTGATCTTTTCACTTGGATAAAAGGAAATAACTGGTTTTTCAGTAACGAAGTATGATTCACCAGCCTTTCCGATTTTAGAAAGTTCTGGTCCATCCGCAAAAGCTTTTAAAGTTTGAAAATGGGTAAAACTGATATCGGTCAGTTTTGTAGCGGATTTACTAGCTTCGCGCTCTCTAACTTTTATCTTTAATTTTATTGAATAGCTATATCCATCTGTGGAAACATTTGAGCATGTTATATAAGCTGTTCCACTTCCTACCGCTTCTATTTTGCCTTTACTAACTTTTATAACACTTTCATCAGATGAGCTCCATGATAAAGATGCAAAATATTTGGCTTTTAATTCATCAGTTATGATATATTTTGAATCCTCATCTTTTTTAGGAGTTAATACTGGATCATCAGATGTTAACATTGTTGTTAAGTCTAGTTCATCTCCAACATATATATCTTTATAATATTGATATGTAGAATTAGAAAAGCTTGAATAATAGCCCTCTTTATAAGCAATATTTTGAGAGTTTGTTCCTGGTAATGTAACAAAGGTATATGATTGATTTAAAGCATAATCATCTACTAAAAATCCTAAACCATTGCTAATTGATATTTTACCATCTTCTGATGTACCAAATTGTAATAAATCCATATAATCAGTTATTTCAACTGTTACTTTACTTATTCCTCCACGTTCATCGCTATAAATTGGAATTACATATTCTGATAATGATGTCATTACGCCATCAATTATTGTAAATGGTCTAATTGATTGAGCATAATGATTATCATAAATAGATACATCAACATAATAGCGATAATCTTTTAATGTCTTATCATATTTTGTATAGAACTTAGCATCTGTTATTGTTGGTGCTTCAGAATCAAGATAGAATGAGAATTCAAACGTATTATTAAGATTTGAACTAGCACCGCCATCACCATAATCAAGTTCTGCAAGCATTGTAAATGTATATTGAACGTTGTTTTGAAGTCCTAATTCCACAGATGAAAGGTTGATGATATCATATCCTGGAATAATAGAACCACTATAATAAGCCTTATGATTATCATATTTTACATGTTCATAAACAACTTCTCCTGTAGCAGTATTAGTTATTACTGTTGTCATTTTCTTAGCATTTCTTAAAAGTCCTGCATATACAGTTGTTATACCATTTATGGTTTCAAAGTCATAACTAATAGCTGCATGCTCTTCTGAAGCAGGTATCTTACTGTAAGTTGTTTCATCAATGTTATATACAAATGAGCCTAGTGGAACATAATAACTATAAAAATATGTTCCTAAAGGTGTTGTTGCATAATAATCAGCTTTTATCTTATCTTCTTCATCGATTGAAGCATTATATGCTTCGCTTTCAACTTCGTAATATGTCTTATCAAACATTGGAGCTTGCGTCCAATCACCAAAGAATGCTAAGAATGGAATAGATAAATCAATATCATCATTTAAAGATTCTAATACTGCAAATCCTTCAACATACATACCATTAATGAATGATTTTCTTAAGTATTGTTTATCTTCTAAACTTAATTCTATTGTATATCTTACTGTAACTTTTCCGCCTGCATTAATTGTTATAACATCACCATCAAGTTTTCCTTCACCTTCAACTACTGCTTTTGATTTAGGATTAAGCATATATGCCTTTTCAGCAATGTATTCAGGATCACTTACAGATAGTGATTCAGTCATTGTTAAGTTGCTTAATGTATATCTTAAACTTTCTGATGTTACATTATTTATTTCAAAAACTAGTTCATATATACCAGTTTCTTCTGGGTCATCTTTTAATTCTAATTTTGTTTTTGATGATCCTTCAACTGATAGATATGCTTTTGTATCCAACGCATTTTCAAGATTACCAAGTCCTGATCCTTGTTTCCTTGGTGAATATGGATTACCATATTCATCTAAAACAATAGTTGCTGTTGACATTAGTAATTGATTAGTCATTACATTTATCTCACTAGCTGTCTTATCTGGATATCTTTCTTTCAAGGCTTGACGAACTAAAATCACTATTCCACAAAGGTTTGGACAAGCCATTGATGTACCAGAGATTTCATCATATCCTCCACCTGGAACAGATGATAGAATCGAACCACCATGAGCCGTTATTTCTGGCTTTAATGTTAAATCTGATACAGGTCCCCAGCTTGAAAAGTCTGACATAAATGGTCCTGCTAAATATGATTTAGAGAATGTTAAGACTCCACTTTCTTTAGCCGCTAAATATTCTCCATCATCTTTTGATATTGATGCTAAAGCTATTTTTAACCCACTTCCCGCATTCATATAAATATCACCAGCAATATTATTGTATATAATACAACCAATTGCACCTTGTGAATAAGCTACTTGAGCTTTTTCCTCAAAACTTGTATCACCACGTTTAACTAAAGCTATTTTGCCTTTGACATCAATATTAGTATAATTTACTTTTTTTCCAACACCAGGAACTGTAACATATTCAATTTCTACAGTATCTTTGTTCCCTCCAACGGCATTAAAAAGCATTTCATAAAAGTCATATGAATCACCAGTACTATTGTTTGCGTCATTAAAGAAAAATGTATAGCCACTTTCATCGATTACATATTTACTCTTTACACCACTTATTGAGGCAACTGACATTGTTGAAGAATATGTTCCAGGAGAACCAACAGTTGCTGAGTCAGGATTAGAAGCTTTGCTGGTATTACTGTTTTCACTACCATATCCTGAACTATAGTCATTACTTGCCGCAACGACTAAGGAAATTCCAGCTGCTTCTATTTTATCATATACTTCGTTGATATACTCTTTATCATCAGCTCTTGAAAAACCGCATGAAGTTCCTAATGATAGGTTTATGGCATCAACGCCTAGTAATAAAGCATCTTCTAGAGCTGCTAGAATGTCTTCTTGTACAGCTCCATTATTAATATCAGCAAAAACTTTCATTAAAACTAATTGTGTATTTACAGCAACTCCAGTTATAACTTCATCAGAGCCACCAATTATTCCCGCCACATGAGTTCCATGATCTGAATCGTATGGTGCAACATCAGTATCTTTATCAGCATAGTCATAAGCAAAAGGTATTTTTGCATTAATATAAATATCTTGAGCTTTAATTGATTCATCATATGAATAAGCATTTGTACTATTCAATATACTACTTATGTCATTTAAAGAAATCATTGGTTGATTAGGCATATTTTGGAAAACTGTATGATGAATATCAAAACCAGAGTCAAGAATTGCCACGGCAGTATTTTCTCCATCGTATTCTACGTTGCTAGAATCAAATATACCAGTTTCATAAACTTTAACAATATTTGTTACTGCATTTGATGAAGAACTCAAAACTTGATATTCTGGTTCTGAATAAGCTTCAGAAATAGTTATTTTCACATCAAGTCCTGCTTTTGCCATTTTCTTAAATTGACCATATGTAGTTTTCGCAGAAAAGCCATTAAAAAGTGTTGTATAAGAATGATTAACTTCGCTAATATAATTATTATCTAACATATCTTGAATATAATTACTTTGCTCTTTTAACATCTTATCAACTTTCTTAATAGCATATTCACTATCAGCGTATGAATTTAGGGAAGAACATCCTTGATTATCTTTTTGATAATAATCAATTAGTCCTTCTGATTTAACTGTAATAATAACACTAATTGTATCAGAGTCATTTAGTGTATTAACGTTATATAAATATTTTTCATTTAAATATCTTTCATTATCAGTTATATCAGCTATTAAATCTGCCTGACTAAGATTAAGGCTTATTTTTTCGTTTTCAGGAATCTCTTCGCCTTTTTCTGTTCCTATACCACATCCCACTAGTAAAAGTAGCAGTAGGAGCAGTAATACTTTTCTAACATTTTTCATTTTTTGCTTTTCCTCCTTTGAAATAAGCATTTTTTTCAAAAAAAAATGTAAAATTCACGTAATATCCTAATTATATATTTTACACCTTTTCGCCTTATAAATCAATTTTAAAAAATGCCTTTTTTCGATAAAAAGCCACCTATAAAACGTTTTCTTGTAACCATTTACTTATTTAAGACATTTTTCTTAACAAATATTTCCTATTTTTTAATATAGTCTATTCTTTAAAAAAAGCAAACAAATATTAAAATGTAATAACAAAAAGGCAATTGCAATAATATTGGTATTTATAAATACTTAACATTTAATGCAATTACCTTTTTAAATCTATTTATTATCTTTAGTTAAATAAATTTTTCCTCTTAATAAATACTAATCCAAGTAACATTAAGGAAGTAAACATAATTGAAGCACTGCTTCCACAGCCACTTTTTTCTTTCTTTATTTCATTATAAATAGGCTTAACTATTAAATCACCTTTAACGCCATTAAAATCTGTATCCCACTTAACAAACTCATATCCTTCAATATTAGGTGTTTGTGGTGCTGTAGCTTTTCCGCCATCTTTGACAATTTCTTCTTTTAATATGTTGCCATCATTATCTAAAAATTTTACAGTATATTCTTTGATTTCTTTTTCATAAATTGCTTTAATATTCAAATCACTTGTTACATTTGTAAAATCTTTATCCCATTTAGAAAACTTATACCCTTCTACTTTTGGAGCTGTTGGCACTGTTGCAGCTTCTCCATTTTTAACATTTATAGTTTCTATTAGATTGCCATCTTTATCATAAAATGAAACAGTCCAAGTCTTTGCTTTGTTTTCTATTGTCTCTTCATATTGAGCATACAAAGCATCATCATTTCCTTTTATTTTTAAAGTAACTTTGTTTTCTCCAATTGATAAATCTTTTAAAGATATTTGGCATACGTCAAATTCAATAGTGTCATATAAAGAGCCATTCAAATATATTTCAATGTTTTTTACAAGTGTTTTATCAACATTTTCTTTCCATGATAAAACATAACTTTCATTATTACTCTCAACCTTTATATTTGATAATTTTCCCCACTTAGGTGTATTATCAAAACTTATATCTAATATTTTTAATTCATCATCGTAATAATTCAATTCTAGTTTAAGGTCAAGTAACCCTTGATTAAATCCTTCTAATTCTATCAATGTATTATTGAATGGTGTTTTCCCATCAAAATAAACTTTTCCTGTTGTTTCATCATATAGTTTAATAGATCTTAATAAATCATATGCTTCGCGAGGAATAGAAATTCTTGGTTTTGAATAGTCCTTACTATTTTTATTTAGATTTATTTTACCTTCAAATTCTTCTTTATTATATGAACTTAAGTCTTTAGTAATACGTGAACTTGCTGGTCTTTTTGCTTTTACATAACTTGAATCAAGTATTTCTCCATCCTTATTTACAAGGCGAGTAGTTATTCCATCACCTGTAACGTTGACAATTGAACATGCAGCTTGGTTTAATCCTTCGCCCCAGCCAGCATCTAGTAGTTCTGTGTTACTTGTAAATCCTGTAAAAGCAACTCCTCTTTCACCATCTGATGATGGTGCTACCATATATACTGTTCCTTTGCTTTCGTCAGTGCTTACTTCGCCTTCGTAAAGTGATTTAGAGCGCACATACACGTGTGAATTGCCACTAAAGAAAATATCTACGCCATATTTATCACATAATTCGTGCCAGCGAGTATATCCGTTTTTATTCATTCCACCTTTGTTATTGAATGCTTGATAATGTTGGACTAAAAAGATATATTGTGAATTAGCATTTTTCAAAACGTTTTCAGCCCAATCATATTGATCTTGTGTAAACTCTTCAGTATTTAAAACAACAAATAGTGCATCGCCATAGTAAAAATAATAGCAAACATTTTCTTGTCCTTCGTATCCATTTTTAGGATTGTTTTGACATGATTTTTGATAATCACTTGAAGCGCCATTTTCTACATATGTACCATTTTTAGTCATCCAATCATGATTTCCTAAAGTTGTGCAGAACATATAATTACTTATCCAATTGGCACCAGATACTTGCTTCCACCAATCATACGTACCTCCGTGAGCTACGATATCTCCAGTTGAGAAAATAAAATCTGCACCCCCATTGATTTTAATAGCTTCTTCGATGTTTTCTGTAGCATTTTGTAATCTTGTACCGCCAGAATAAGCATGAAAATCGCTTACCCAAATAAAACTAAATGATTGACTTCCTGTTTTAAAGTATCTAACTGTGCTCTCTTCACTACCATCAGTTATTTTATACATATATTCTGTGCCACTTTCTAAGTTTGTTATTGTAGCACTGTTTTGGTTAAAACCTTTTCCTATCGCATTTTCTCTTAAAAATGTATTATTATATTCATATGTACCAATAACCTTTTGAGAATTTTCCCAGTTTACATCAGTTTTTTTAGTATATACAACATAAGAATCAGTAACTTCTTCATCTGTGTGCCAGCTTATTTGCATTGCCTTAGAGGAATCTTCAGCAGGATTGCAAAAAATTGTATAGAATTTTGACGAACTAGCACCATTAACTTTAATAACACTTAAAAGTGTAAAACTTAAAAGCATTGATAAAACTAAAACATATAAAAATATTTTTTTAATAAAAGATTTCATTATACCTCCAAAATTTGCAATAAAAGGTCAACTGCTGCGTTGACCTATTTAGATTACTTTCTGTTTACCATAGCAAGGACACGATTCATTTCGTTATAAACAATCATATATCCTTCATCTACACCCATACCAGGTTTTGCTAAACATTGAGTTGCACCGCAAGCAATAGCAATATTTGTTGTTGTTTGAGCGGAAATATTTGTTTCGTTACATGTACCACCGCAATAGCTTCCTACACCTGCTTTATTGCAGTATAGAATTGCTTCTGCCACATTATTCACGCCTCCTAAGTCTGGAGTTTTTATTTGAAGCATATGTCCAGCTTTATTGTCAGCAAAGTAAATAATATCTTCTAATGTATTACACCATTCATCAGCTACTATTTCTAGTTTACTGCCTTTTTCTAAAAGTTTTGAAGTAATGTTCTTTAAAGCAACCATTGTGCCTTCTCTATCTCCAGTATCAACAGGTCCTTCAATTCTAATTGCAAATGGTTTGGCTTGTTCTTCTAATGTTAAAAGGTAATCAACCATTTTATCAACATCATTATTGAAAGCTAAACCTATTGTTCCATATACATCGATATGAAGAATAGGATTATAATTTTCATTAGCGCGACAATTAAGAATTCTATCTCTTAGCCATCCAACATATTCATATAATAATTCACCATTTTTGCCTAGTTTAGTTTCCACATGGTTAATTAAAGCATGAGGAAGAACATCAGCTTCTTTAATAATCATTTTATCAACATTGATGTAACGATCATCACCAGATTGAGTGAAAATAGCAATTGGTTTATATTCGGTTAGTTTAGTATCATATTCAGCACGAATAACTTCAGCCATTGTTTGATGTTTATAATTTGCAACAGTATTTAGTAATGCTTGTGTTAAGCCATAACGAATTGCTGTATGTAACTTTTTTCCATCAACAACTAGTCTATCATACTTTTCAGCAAGTTTCCTAAAACTACTTACTTCTTCTCCAATAAGCATTGGAACGATTTTTTCTTTTAAGAATGGAATAAAATCACTTGCTAGAAATAGAGGATCTCTTCCACCAGCTCCACTATATTGAACAGCTGCACAATCGCCATATCCAACTGTTCCATCTTCAAGGATAATTTGAATTGAAATTGCCTCACCAGCTTGTCTTATTTTTGAAAACCCTTCAGTTGCAGGAGTACCTTTATAGAAGAACCCTTCATTTGTTGCACCTTTTTTGATGGCTTTTTGGTCATCGAAGTAAAATCCTGTGTAAGATTTTGTTAGAATAACATCTTTAATTTTCATTATTTGTTCCTTCCTTTATTCTTCATATGAAGGATGTCCTACTAAATGTCCCATGCTAACAGCATATATATCATCGATAGCAAGTTGGAAAGATACAGGACGGCCTTCTAAAGCAGCTCTTTCCTTTATTTTATTTCTATGAAATTCTTTAATTTCTTCAGTAAATCCTAGTTTACCAAATTCTAAAATTCTAATACATCCATCTTTATCACGAGCAGGAATTATTAGACCAGCATTAAACTTACTTGGAGCAAATGGAACATCTATTATTCCTTGTTCAAAGGCTTTTACGGTTCCAACAGCTATATCTCCTTCACCAAGTTTAATAACTGCATCCATTAAGCAATTAACTTCTTTTTCGATTTGTTTCATTTCATTTGTTAATTCTTCGCAATCAGGGAATTTTTGTTCAGCAAGCATTTGAGTAATAAGTTTTGAAGCCTTAATACCTTGTCCATTTGCTTCTTTTGTTGGAATTCCTACTGATTCATGAGGCGTTTTTGTTATCATCTTTGTTGCTTTTGATAATGCTGCAACTGTTGAACTCATAGAGATTAATCCCATAGCTTCAGCTTCATCCATTGGGAATCCTCCCATCCATTGATGGAATACAGTTGTTACAACACAGTCATGATAGCCAAATTTATTTAAATACTCATCAGTTAAAGATTGTAAAGTTCTTATTGAAGCAATATCTTGAATGACATTTCCACCCATTCCATAACCAACAGTAATGCTCTTTACTCCTTGCTCTGCAGCAAGCAATGCTTCAATTATTCCGACAGTATGTGAAACAGCAGGTGGCACGAGCGTTCCAGTTAATGGTCCAAATGGTTCACGATTGATATGAACACCATGTTCTTCGTAATAACCAACTAGTCTATCGCAATATTGCCAGTATTTTATACTATCTTCGATTGAAACGCTTTTTGCATAAGGAACATTATACGAAATAGCTCCTCCTTCGTTTGAAGTAAAACCAGCAGCATGAATTATCTCAGCTAACAATCTTGAATCAGGTGTTCCATGACGAGCTTGTACAGGCACACCTACTGCCTCAACAACTCTTCTACAGCCTAATACGCCATGGTTAACTGCTGGAAAACCATTTAACATATTACGATGATTATCGATTGTTTCTTTAATACCATATTCAACTTCATTGTAACGATTTTGTCTTGTATAGCTATCGATTGTTGAAGGAAGGAAATCAGCTCCACTTTGTTCAAGATATTTGAGAAGTGTAATGTGATCTTCAATTAATGGAACACCTGCACGAGGTTGAACCATTGTTCTCTTTCCTTCTTCTTTGGCTTTTTGCATTTTCAAAGCAAAATTTCGATCTGCAGGAATAGTTTTTAAATAGCTAATGGCTTTGTCTAAATCTAGTTCAGGATCACTGCCTGTCTTCCAAGAAGCTAATACTTCTTTTCTTTCGTTTAGAAATTCTTCTAATGTTAGTTTTTTGTTTTTTACATTCATTTTATTCACCTAATACTTTCTTTATATCAGGCAATGTTTTTTCAATTGGAGTTCCAGGAGGATATGCCTTATCAAAACCCATTTTTAAAAATCTTTGTTCAACTTCTTTAAAATCTTGTTTTCCAACAACAATATTTCCGCCCACAAACATAGGAATATGACCTATACCAGCTTCAATACATTTTTCTTTCATTCCTTGGCAATCAATTTCTCCGTGACCATACAAGGATGAAACTAAAATCAAATCAGCATTTGTTTCGATTGCTGCATTAATAAAATCTTCTTGTGAAGAAAGAACTCCAATGTTTACAACATTATATCCTTCGCCTTTCAAAACATATTCGATTATCTTATTACCAACAGCATGAACATCAGCACCTATAACACCAATTACGATAGTTTTCAAAATTTCACCTCTTTGTTAAAATAACGTTTTCAATATATTTTTAATAAATAGGCACTCAAACAAGTGTCAGAATGCCTATATTTTGCTTTTAGTATCTTGTTCTCTTTGTATAATGAGTATGAAGCAAATGATGTGATAGCTCACCATTTGGTTCCTTTAAGAATTCTTGATATAATTCTTTTACAAATGGATTTTCATGAGACTTACGAAGTTCAGCATTTTCATCTATATTATATAATACTTTAGCTCTTAAACTTCTAACATCAACATCATCAGCGATGTATGAAGGAACTACAGGTTGTCCACCACCATTGACACAGCCACCAGTACATCCCATAAATTCAACAAAAGCGTATTTACCAGGATTTTCTTTTACTCTCTTAAGCATTTCAGGAATATTAGCACCACCATGAACAACAGCAACAGTTAGTTCTTTGCCATCAATTGTTAATGTAGCTTCTTTAATGTCCTCAAATCCACGAACTGGCTTAATATCTACTTCTTTGCTATCAGTTTTTTCTAGAACATCTTTAACAGTTCTTAAAGCAGCTTCCATTACTCCACCAGTAGTACCAAAGATAACACCAGCACCAGTGTATTTTGCAAGTGGAGAAGTTGGAGTATAATCTTCTAATTCATTAAAGTTTATATCATTTTTCTTAATCCAACGAGCAAGTTCTCTTGTTGTTAGAACAACATCGATATCTCTTATGCCTTCATATTCCATTTCAGGACGTTTTGCTTCGAATTTCTTAGCGATACATGGCATAATTGATACAACTCTAACTTTTTCTTTATCTACACCAATCTTAGCAGCATAATAGTGTTTAATTAATGCACCTTGAATTTGTTGTGGAGATTTTGTTGAAGAAAGGTTTGGTAAGAATTCTGGATAATATGTTTCAACATATCTAATCCATCCTGGTGAACATGAAGTAAATAATGGTAATACTGTTTCTTCACCTTTCAAATGTTTATTTAAACGTCCAATAAATTCTGTTCCTTCTTCCATAATTGTTACATCTGCAGCGAAGTTAACATCTGTTATATCATCAAAGCCTAAAGCTTTTAAAGCAGCATAAATCTTACCTTCGGCATTTGTTCCAATCTTGTAACCAAATTCTTCAGCTAAGGCTGCTCTTACAGCAGGAGCGATACAAGCTACAGTATAGTATTCATTGTTATCAACATAGTTTTGAGCAATGCTAATATCATCTTTTTCTTTAATAGCTCCAGTTGGGCAGGCTTGAATACATTTTCCACAGAAAATACATCCAGATTTTTCAATAGGATAACCTAAAGCAGGTCCAACATAAGTTTTAGAACCACGATAGTTAAAATCTAAAACTGAAGTTCCAGCTTGTTTTTCACAAGCAGCAATACATCTTCCACAAAGTACACATTTAGAACTATCTAATTCAATAGCATCTGAAATGTTAACAACTTGTTCTTTCTTAGAGAAAACAGGATTTTCGCCGATTGTATTTGGAATATCATATTTACGTAATAAACGTAATAATTCACAATTGTGTTCTCTAGGGCACTTCCAACATTCGAATCTATGATTACCAGCTATTAATTGAAGATTATTAACAACGGCTTTTCTAACTCTTTCTGTATTAGTTTTAACAACCATACCATCTGTTACTTGAACAGTACATGAATTCTTTAATGTTCTAATTCCTTCGATTTCAACAACACATAATCTACATGAAGAGTTTTCATTGATTCCTTTTAGGAAGCAAAGACGAGGAATATCGACACCAGCAACTTTTGCAGCATCTAAAACGGTCGCAGTGCTAGGTACTTCTACTTGTTTACCATTTATAGTGACTTTTACATTTTCCATTTTTTGTTCCTCCTACTTAGTGATTATAGCACCAAATTTACATGATGCTTTACATGCTCCACACTTAATACAAACATTTGTATCAATAACATGTTTTTCTTTAATTTTACCAGTTATAGCACCTGCTGGACAGTTACGTGCACACATTCCGCAACCAATACATTTATCTGTGATATAGTATTTGATTAGAGATTTACATACACCAGCTGGGCATTGTTTATCAACAACGTGAGCAACATATTCATCATAGAAATTAGCTAAAGTTGATAATACTGGGTTTGGAGCAGTTTGTCCTAAACCACAAAGAGCAGAGTCTTTGATTGTATTAGCTAATGTTTCTAATTCTTTTAAATCATCCATTGTACCTTTGCCTTCGCAAATCATATCTAAGATTTCAAGCATTCTCTTAGTTCCTTCACGGCAAGGAGTACATTTCCCACAAGATTCATCAACTGTAAAATCTAGGAAGAAACGAGCAACGTCAACCATACAGTTATCTTCATCCATAACAATCATACCACCTGAACCCATCATAGATCCAGCAGCGATTAAGTTGTCGTAATCAATTGGAGTATCAAGATGTTTAGTAGTTAAACATCCTCCTGAAGGTCCTCCTGTTTGAACAGCTTTGAAGGCTTTTCCTTTTGGTATTCCACCACCGATGTTGTAAACAACTTCTCTTAAAGGTGTTCCCATAGGTATTTCAACTAAACCTGTATTATTAATCTTTCCACCTAAAGCGAATACTTTAGTTCCTTTTGATTTTTCAGTGCCAATACTTGCAAACCATTCAGCTCCTTTTAGGATAATAACTGGAACATTAGCAAGCGTTTCAACGTTATTAATAACTGTTGGACGTTTCCATAAACCTTGGTTAGCAGGGAATGGAGGTTTGTTACGAGGCATACCTCTTTCGCCTTCGATTGAAGCCATAAGAGCAGTTTCTTCACCACAAACGAATGCACCTGCACCTAAACGAACTTCTAAGTCAAATGCAAATTCTGTACCTAAAATATTTTGTCCTAATAAACCATATTCATATGCTTCTTTAATAGCAATTTCTAATCTTTCAACAGCTAAAGGATATTCAGCTCTTACATAAACATAACCTTGGTTAGCACCAATTGCGTAACCAGCAATTGTCATTGCTTCGATAACTGAATGTGGGTCACCTTCAAGAACAGCACGGTCCATAAATGCACCTGGATCACCTTCGTCGGCATTACAAATGATATATTTTGGACCAGGATTCTTTTCTGCAAAGCTCCATTTTAAGCCTGTAGGGAAACCAGCTCCACCACGCCCTCTTAAACCTGAAGCTTTGATTAATTCTATAACATCATGTGGTTGCATTTCAGTTAAAACTTTACCTAATGCTAAATAACCATCATGACCAATATACTCATTGATTTCAGTAGGATTAATCATACCACAGTTTCTTAAAGCAATACGTTCTTGATGAGCATAGAAATTCATTTCACGAAATTTTCTTACTTTTGCTTTTTCTTCTTTTGTAGCTTCTTTATACACTTTTTTATCATAAATACGACCCTTTAGTAAGTGTTCTTTACATAAAGGTTCAACATCTGCAACTGTCATATGACCATAGAATGTTTCTTCTGGGAAGATAACAACAACAGGTCCCTTTTCACATAATCCAAAGCAACCACTTTGGAAGATCTCTATTTCTTTATCTAATTCTAATTCTTTTAAGACTTTATCAAATTGTTCTTTTATTTCTTTTGAGTGTGATGACATACATCCAGTTCCACCACACACAACTATTTGTGTTCTAATTGCCATAGGTCTATATCTCCTGTTCCTATAAATTTTCTTTTAGTAATTCAGTGATTACTTTTCCACCGATTAAATGTTCTTCAACAATTCTCTTTGCATCAGTTTCTTTAACTTTTCCGTAAACAACTTTGTTACCTTTTGGATTAGTAACTTCAACCATAGGTTCTAAATCACATTCACCAAAGCATCCGCTAATAGTAACAGAAATATTATATAATTTATGTGCTGTAACTTCTTCAGCAATTGCACTAACAACTGCTCTTGCACCAGCAGCAATCCCGCAAGTGCCCATTCCAACTACAACGTGATAATCATCATGATGTTCACGCATAGCAAGTTTTCCAGCATATTCATCTCTAATTTGCTTTAATTCTTCTAAAGTTTTCTTTTTAGAAATATTCATCTTATCCTCCTCAAATATGAATTATTCTATTTACATAATAATTGTAACGATTCAGTTACATACTCCAAAAGCCAATTTTGAACTTGAGGTCTTTGGAGCAAAAAACCATCAAGTATTTCTTTCAACTCATCAGTTTTAAGTTCAAATACTTTATCTTTATATTGATATTTAAAATGAAAATCAATATTTTTAAATGAAATAATAGTTATTATTGTTTTGGGTAAATCTCCCATTGGTAATATATCAATGCTACTTTTATATAATAAACCAATAACCTTAGTTCCAAGCATTTTTTGAGAACTAATCTCAAAAGTACCACCAGTTATTTCACATTGTTCTTTGAAGAAAGGTATTCCTAAACCAGTCTTTTTATTTCTTCCTGTATAAAAAGGATTTAAAACTTTATCTACTTCTTCAGAAGTCATTCCTATTCCATCATCAGTAATTATAATTTTAAATAATTCTTTCGTTTCAATGATTTCTAAAGAAATAACTTTTGCTTTCGCTTGCAATGAATTTTCAATAATATCTAAAATGTACAAAGATAAGTCATTCATACAAATACCTTGAACCATCAAAAGAAATATTTGATATTAAATATATCTTTTACGAATGGTTAATTTCAATTTGTTTTGCCGTTTCATAAGTATTTAATTTAGAAGCTAGTAATGTTATATTATTTTGCTTAGCTTCAATAATGACTTCTTCTGTAGGCTCTACGCCTTCACAAAAAATGACAATTGGCAAGTTCAAAGCTACTGCAACAGCGATAACGTTCATACCCTTTAAAATAGTACAAAGAATTGTTTTTTCAGATTTAATATGTCCTAATGCAAAACTCATTAGATCAGAACAATATAAACTGTCTATAGGGGCATTTTTCCCTTCACACAAAACTTTAAATTCTTTGTATAAATCAAATACTTCTAAATGTAATTTTTTCATAAAATACTAATTTATATATTATTTTTAATTATTTATTATTTAATAAATCTTGTAAAGCTTTCTTAGCAATATTTGGAGTTGCTGAGCCATAAACTTGGCCATCAATTGTAAATACTGGAGCTAATCCACACGCACCAATACATCTTGTTGCACCCAATGTGAATTCACCATCTTCGCTAGTCTCTCCTGGTTTGATCTTTAGATTATTAGCAAACTCATCAAGTACTAATTGTGCTCCCTTAACGTAGCAAGCAGTTCCTAAGCAGACATTAATAACATGTTTTCCAGTTGGTTCAATTGAAAAGCGAGAATAGAAAGTAACAACACCATTGATTTTAGCGATACTTTCACCTAATTCTTCAGAAATAATCTTTTGAACTTCTAGTGGAATGCAACCAAAAATGTTTTGGGCATCATGTAATGTAGGCATTAAAGGACCTGGTTTTTGTTTGTGCTCATTAATTTTTTTCTTTAATTCAGCAACTTGTTCTTCTTTTAAAACAAACTTAACACTCATAATAATTCTCCTTTTACTACAATTACAAATTATATCACATTTTTTAAAAAAAAGAAATAGTTTTATCGATACTTTTTTATCAATAATAATTTTATTAATGTAATTTACATTTTTAAATCATATGTATATTTACTATTCATTAATATTATTCAATGAATTTTTCCTTTTTTTGGTATGTGAATTTTAATACATTTAATAACGTTTCATAAATTTTTTTTGTTTAAATACATAAAAACGAACAGCATTTTTGCCATTCGTTATTTCAATTTGTAAATACGATTTTTATTGTTTCCTTCAGTAATAATTATTCCTTCATTAACAAGTTCTAAAAGAATTTCTCTTGTACGAGAAGACTTTAATTCCAAAAACTCAGAAATTTGTTTGCTATTGGAATAAATATTTTTCGTAAGATATAAAATAATTTTTTGTTTTTGTTCTATTGCTTTTTTTGTATCTTTATTATCGAGTTTTATCGTCGGTTTTTTATCGCTGGTTTTTATCGCCGGTTTTTATCGCTGGTTTTTTATCATCAATATTTTTCACGATTTTATAATTATTATCATTTACTGACATTGCATTTTTTTGATAATATTCACCAAATTTTAAAGTTAAAGTGATTCTATCTGGTTCGAAACTCTCACTAAAAATAGGTGCGGGCCATCCTTGTTTTTCCCACGTACTAAATATATTAGGAATTCCACTACCTGCTCTTTCTCCTATATCTATGAGATTAAACATTTTCATTAATGTGCTATTTCGAGGATCAGAAACTCCGCCACTTTTTGCTTCATTCAAATCAATTCGAAATGTCCCAGGGTTAGAAATTATTATTCTATCTCTTTTATTAATAATTACCAGTCCTTGGCTTCCATAATAATAAGCATTAATTAATGTGTTTGCAAGAACTTCTCTCAACGCTTTATGTACTGGTGTATCATCAATACGATCTCCACCTTCAAGTTTAAAGGGTGTTTTTATGTTTTGTGAAAGTTTATTATAAACCCTAAAATAAAAATCATAAAGATTGCCACTCCAATCACCAGAAGATGATATAATGCGGTCTGACCATCGAGAATCCAAATCAAATTGTTCTTGATAATCAAGGAAATAAGAAGAAAACTCTTTTATAATCTCATATTCATATCCAAACATTAAAAGTCCTGCAGTAGTTGGATGTAGTTTTCCATCATTTGACCTTCCCACCGCTCCAATTCTATATAAGAAATCTTCAACATCTATTTCTTCCCACACATGTCCAGGGCGATATATCTTCATACGATTTCTATAACGTTTTATGCTATCATAATCAAACACATCTAAGTTCATATTTTCAAGAACAATCATATCTTGTGATTTGATAGCAGCATCACGCATCATTGCCTGTACTTCTTCTTTTGTACACTTATAATCCCCTCACCATTACGTCGATAACTCCCTAAAAGAGGATTATTATCTAAATATACTGGTTTATCGCTTCGTTGTGCACGAGGCACACGTATTGCAACAATAGATTTACCATTTATATTTTCAATTGTAACATCTTTTTCAGAAAGAATATTAACACTTGCTTTATTTATATTGTTAATAATATCCCAAAAATCTTTTATCATTTTTTCAGGATCAGAAAGGCCATTAACACGTAATGTTTTATCTGCAGTTTTTTTCAACGCCTAATAAAATAATACCTCCAAAAGTATTGGCAAAGGATGAATAAGTGTTCCAAACACTATGTGGCAAACCGTCACTTGCTTTTTTTGCTTCTATTTGGCTGTTCTCTTTGTATTTTTCTATTTCATTTAAATCAATCATTTTAGAAACCTCCATTTAATAATATGCATATCATAAAGCCATATCTAATGTATTTTAGTAAAAACAAATAATATATTCAATATTATTATCATTTCCTATGCTTAACTTACACAAATATATTTTTAAGTGTTTCTATTCATGCTTATTATATCTTATATTTTACTTGAAATCAATAGTCTAATTTAATTTTACATTTAGGAAATTACTTGATGAAATTTTTATTAAATAACTTAATTATTAAATTCTGCTTTCTTTTGGTAAGCTTTGAAATAATATTAAGAAGTCATTCATCTCATATACTTCAAAATAATTTTTACTTAATATTATTGATGATTCATTATACTCATTATCATGGTAGCATTGCTCTTTTAATTCATCTTTTACTTATTCAACTTTAAATCTAAACACATGCGAATTTACAGTAATTTTCTTATTTGCTTCTAGTAATATATATGTTAGTTTATTTTCTAAAAATAAATTATATTACAAGTTAGAATTATATATATCCATTAGATAAGTGCTACATAAGATAATAAACTTTATTCACTGCTTTTATCTTATTGTCTTCTAACATTTTTTTAATTATTCTTTTTAACGCTCCAGTCACTTGTTTATATCCTAAATTATAGGATATTTCAGAAATTTTCATTGGTTTATTTTTTAATACCAAAACTATTCTTTCTTCTAATGATAATTGCCTTTTATGCACTGAACTTGACTCAATAAAAAATTTATTAATTGGAAGAATTATAGTAACATAACTTCTTTCATCATCCATTTCTATTATTGGCATTGGTGACTCATTTATTTTCAAATGCTTTATAATTGTAGGGTAACCAGTATTTTTTGCCTCGGCAATATGCAGCTCTTTCATAAACTCTGCAATTCTGCGATTTCGATACTTCCTTGTTTTTGGAGAAAAATTAATTATATCATTTTCATTTATACTGCTATCAAATCCAGGTATACTTGTTATTTCAAATGTTTCTTTCGTTATTCTAATACTTATCGGTTCATGATATTGATAATTTTTATGTAGTAACGCATTTCCTACTAATTCCTCAATTGACTCATATGGATAATTGAAATATCTTTTAGCTTCAATTTGACCTGTAACTTTAAATATTTTTTCTTCTATTACATTATTTTTTATAAATTGCATAACATCATAATATTGAATATTAAGTGGTCCTTTGAATTGTTTTTCAATCATTCCTTCTCCAGTTGGATCATAAATAATAGTTAAATCAATATATGAATATGGAATATACTTTTCTGGATTATATGAAAAAAATAATAATCCAACATTTCGTGGATGAATTGCTTCTTTAGGACCCGATATTATTTGTATATTATCACATAATTCTTCTAATGTCATATTATCAGATAAATCTAATAAACTACTATTTATATCGAATAAATATTTTCTGATGAGATTAATATTAATATCATTTAATGAAGAACTATAATTAATCCTGTCATCAAACGGAATAATATCACTTAAAGAAAATAATTCTTTTTCAGCTTGAATAGTTGCTTTTATAGACGAAGGCCCTTTCCGTATATAGTATGATTTATTTTTGGACTCTTTAACATAAACATCATCTAAACATTTATATGGACGATCTAAACCAGCATAGCATCAAATAACAATACACATTTTATCATCCATTTTTTGAACATCTATAAGAGGAATATACTTTGGTTCAATAGATTTATGGCAATATTCTATAATCTCTTTTTGTATTATGTCAATTTCATTAAGTTCTAAACCTTTTATCGGGCGTATAGGAACCCCATTTTTTTCTTCAATACCAATAATTATATATCCACCAGAAAAATTGTCAATGTCATTAGCAAAAGCACAAATAGTGTGCATTATCGTTTTAGGATTCCAATCCCTTTTATATTCTACTCTTGCTTGCTCAACAATTGAATTATTTAATATATTTTTCAAACTAGTTGGTAAAGCCATTTTATTGCCTCCTACATACATAATCATTATACAATAAATTATATTTATTAACAAGATAAAAAGGCTAAAAATGGGCTAAAAATGGGCCAAAGCCTTTTTTATAAAAATTCACTTATAAATATTATATATTTATCAAGTAACAATTATGTAGAAAAGGAGGCATATATTGTAAATAGAATCATTATAATATTTTATTCTTCATCATACTGAAATTAAGACTATTTATGACTTTTATACTATCTTTGTCATAATAAAAGCCCATTTACCATTAAGATAAATGAGCATAATAATTCTTAGAAGAATTTAATGATACTATAGATTGCTGAAATAACAACAAATAGAGTTGTAGAAACTGTTGACATCATCTTAATAAAGATATCAAGAGCAACACCAACAACGTCTTTTCTTGTGTCACCAATTGTATCACCAGTTACAGCAGCTTTATGTGCAGCACTTCCTTTGCCGTGTCCTTTTAAAGCTCCTGATTCGATGTATTTCTTAGCATTATCGAATGCACCACCTGAGTTACCCATGAAAATAGCACGTGGAATAGCTACGATTGTTGCACCTAATAAAATACCTACTATGAATTCAGGTCCTAATAATGAACCACCAATAAATGGTACTGCTAAAGCAATAATTGAAGGAAGTAACATTCTCTTTAGAGCAGATGCAGTAGCAAGTTTAACTAATTCATTATAGTCAGGATCTTTTTTACCTTCAAGTATCTCTGGATCAGCTAATTGTTTATCACCAACATCGGCAAGTTCTTTAGCCGATTTGATTGTATTGTCAGTTAAAATAGCGATGAAGAATTCAATTAGAGCTCCACCAATAATACATCCAGCGATTACGAAGAAGCTATCAATTTGAGGGACAGAATCCATTTGTCCAACGAAAGCACATATTAATGAAACTGTAGCGAAGGCAGCAGAACCAATTGCAAATCCTTTTCCGATAGCAGCAGTTGTATTACCAACAGAATCAAGTTTATCTGTTATAACTCTAACTTCAGGTTCAAGATGGCAAGATTCAGCTAGTCCACCAGCATTGTCAGCGATTGGTCCAAAGGCATCAATTGAAACAGTTGTACCAACAAATGAAAGCATACCAAGAGATGAAATAGCGATTCCATATGTTCCACCAATGATTCCTGAAATAACAAGTGCTACGCCAATAATTAAAATTGGTAACATACAAGAGCGTGAACCAACAGCATCACCTTTTGTTACAACGAATGCTTCACCTTCTAAAGCATATTCAGCAACTTCTCTTGTTGGTTTGTGATCTGCACTTGTGTAGTATTCAGTAATAATACCAATGGCAACACCACTAACTAAACCAAGAACTGAACATATCCAAGGAGTAGCCCATCCTACTTTCCATCCGAATATAGATAAATCAAAATCTGAATTTCCAAATGATACATACGCTAATACACCACTGATTAATAAAGTTAAACCAGCAGAAATATAAGTTGCTAAGTCAAGTTCTTTTGATGGATGATCACCCATTTTCTTAATAGAAACAATAATAATTCCTAGAACGCATCCTAATAAACCACCGCCAGCTAAAACTAATGGGAACATATAAGCTGAATTAAATAAATCAACTGTTATACCATTTGTTGTTAATAAGCCAATTGCTATAACGATTGTTGCTGAAATTGTAGCAACAAAACTTTCTAGCAAGTCTGAACAGTTACCAGCGATATCATTTACATTGTCACCAATGAAGTCAGCGATAACGTTTGGAACACGGCTGTCATCTTCTGGTAAATCATTACGGATTTTACCAAGGATATCAGCAGAAATATCAGCAGCTTTAGTATAGTTTCCACCAGCAACACGATTAAACATTGCAACAGTTGAGCAACCTAAAGAATAAGTTGTAATTCTCATAATTGATGTGTTAGTTAATAATGCTGCTATATTAATCAAACCATTACCGTTGTATGATTTTAAATTTGCTAAGCCAGCTCCTGTAAGAGTTGTTGCATCTTGTGGTCCAACACCACTAATTAAAACAACTAAAACAATTCCAATTAAACCAAAAGCTTGAACGCTTAAACCACTGATAGAGCCACCTTTTAAAGCTACCTTTACAGTTTCTCCAATGTTTTTACTTTCACGTGCTTTATTTGCTGTTCTAACATTAGCATATGTTGCACTCTTCATACCAAGAATACATACAATACTAGACATAAGAGCACCTAAAATATAAGTTAAGCCACTAAATTTTTCAATAAAAAGAGTAAATAGTAATGCAATAATTGCAATAACAACAGCAATTGTTGTAAACTCTTTTTTAATGAACACGTTAGCACCTTCTCTTATGATGGCACTCATTTTTACCATACGATCTGTTCCTTCAGGCATATGTTTAATTTTAATGTAATTATACATTACATAAAGCATTGCTAAGAAACAAACACCAATGATAATCAATAACCACATATTACTCATTGAGTCATTCATTTAAAATATTCTCCTTTATTTTATTATTATTAAACATTATATAAGTCTCTATTAGGTCTACTAATAGAGACTTAATGTTTTAATCAAATTTTAATAAGTCACTTTGCTTTTAGCAGGGATAGTAGTCTTATAATCAACTGTAATGTCGATGTTTTCAACTTTTGATATCAAACGAACTTGATATGAAATTTCAGTATCTTCTTCTGGTAGTTTATCATAGTTTAGTAAACCATTAGCATTGACATATTCAGAATCACAAATTAATTCAACTTTGAAATTGCTTAATTCACTTACTAACATATATTCAGCATTAACATATTCCATGAAGTTTGGCCATAGTTTTGCTGTTCTCATTGTGTTAGGACAGTTCTTACCAGCAAATGTGTTATGTTGTTTAACATCATATGGAGTTAAACCAGTTTGAGGAAGAATAACAGTACTAACAAGTTTTGCCATTTTTGCCCATGTAAGCCATAGACTTGAGCCTTTATTAACTGCGCTTTCAATACCGATACTATTTAAGTTTCCTCCACGGTTACCAATTTTTCCACCAAAATCAGTATTCCACCATGTTTTACTAATCATATAGTTCCCAGTTTCTTCATCAACATAATTATTAATACCTGTATTATCTGGTAAACATGAATCTGGTGCGATGCTTCCATCAGGTTTTGTAGGAGCCTTAACAAGTGATTCTTGTCCGTTTACCATATAATAACCAGTTGTTTGATTGATTGTAATTGTAGCAGGTGTTTTATCTCCTTTTGGAGCTTTAACACCCGAATCATAGAATTCTAATTCATCTGATGTACCATCACCAGCATGATAGCCGATTTCATTAAGTGGTAATTGTTGGTAAATACCATCATTTCCAACTGTATAATGCCATGAAACTGTTGTACCACTTGCTACACAATAACTTGAATTTGATGCTGCATTACCACCAGCACCAACATCATGAATAGTTACATAACGAGGATAGAAAGTTATACCATTCTTTGTTGTTCCAGGACGATTACTTCTTCCTTCAGGAATTATATTTTGAGTTACTTCAATTTCATCAAAGTATAAGTATATAATGCTTCCTAAAACATATGTTTCATAACCTTCATTTGAATCGTATGCTCTTACTTTTTTAGCTACTGGATTAGCAATTTGAATACTATCAAGCCATTTATAAGGATCACGATGATTAACAACATTAATTGAAATTGTTGCACTTAATTTTTCATTTTCCGCAGAAATAACTTTAAACGTTGCAACTCCTGTTGATTTAATAGTAATCCATCCTTCTTCATCAATACTAGCTTTACTTGGAGTAAGTGCTTTAAAGATTACTTCTTGACTTGATGATTCTGGTAATACTTTGTACTGTAGAATATTATTAATATCTGTATAATATATTTCAGCTTCAGTATTCATAGATAATACAATTTCAGGAACTGCTTCCCATTTTGCTTTAAGGTTATAATTTCTATATTCTAATTTTTCAACTTTTGTTTCTTCTTCATACCAGCCTAAGAATTTATATCCTTCTTTTGTAGGAGTAGGAAGAGAAACGCTTTCACCTGCTACAAAAGTTTCAACTAAAGGTTCACAAGATTCATCATCTAAATCATATTTGATAGTAAATGATTTTCCTTCCCATTTAGCTTTTAAATTATAGTCTTTATTATCAAGAGCTTTAACTTCAGTTTCACCTTCGAACCAACCTTTGAATTCAAATCCTTCCTTTGAAGGAGTAGGAAGGGTAGGAGCACTACCCTCCTTGAATTCATTTACTAGGTTCTCACAAGTTCCACCATCTAAATCATAAGTTACTTTATATGATTTAGTTTCATCTTCAGTTACAGTTATATTAACATCAACTTTTTCACTTGTGTCATCGATTAAATAAATTGTTACAATGGCACTACCAGCTTTTAAACCTTTGATAGTTCCAGTTTCTTTATTTAATTCGATTACATCTTTGTCATTTGTCATATAAGATACTTTTTGAGAAATATTGAAAGTATGAGTATCACCAACTTTAATTGAAACGTTAGTTTCACTTACTTCAAGTTTTTCTTTTTCAGTATTATCACATGCAACTAATAAAACAGCCAATAAACTTATGAATACTAGTAATATTTTTTTCATCGTTGCACCTTTTATTTATTATTCAATAACAACTTTGTTAATCCAAACGATACCATTTTTATCACCAGTATTTTCTAGTTCAAACACGATTTTGAAATAGCATCCTGCTTGCCAAGTGCTTTCTGCGTTAAATACTAATTCTTGAGCAGTACCTTTAGTCATTGTTTCACCTGCAATTGAAGCTACTTCTTGTGTGCATTCAGCATCAGAATATACTTTTAATGTCCAAGACTTAACGCTTCCATTTACTGATAAGTTACCAGCATTTGTATAAACAGTTACTTTTTTAGTTTCAAATGTTGTTGCTACGTCTGATTTTATATAATAATTAGAATTTTTTTTAATATTTTCTGAATTACCGCCTATTTTTACATAATCCCAAACAGCATTATTATTAGCTCCACCGCTTATTGTGAAGTCACCATATTGCCATATATTGCTATAATTACTATTTTTAGCAGCTTTTGTAGAGAAATCTAATTCCAATGATACTATAGCAGTACCAGGAGTAACTCCCTTACCAGTAACAGTTTCAGGAACTGCTGATAATTGATTGCCTTCAGCGTCAAGATACTTATTTGCACCAAATACTACAGGGTTTCCACCATTGATATAAACAAATTTAGTTACGTTTTTAAATACATTATTATTAACATTTACGCTTACACCATTAACACCACATTCAAAGTATGCAGCTAATTGTGCAGGATCACCGATAAAAGTATTGTTTTCTACAAGAGCGCTTCCTACTCTTATTCTTAATAATGCAGCATTTTTATTGTCAACTTTTGAGAATGTTGTTGCATCAACTTCATTTCCAGTAAATGTTAATTGATTTAATCCATCTGTTGCCCATACAATAAATTGTGAAATGTATTCAAATTTATTATCTTTAATTAAAATATTAGCACTTATGTTAGCATTATCCATTCTAAAGATTGTTTTCATTGTTGTGAAAACTGAATTGCTAACTGTTAATTTTTCTAATTTATCTCCAGGTTGGAAATATACTCCACCAGCACCGTCTAAATCAGCACCTTTTAATGTTACAGCATCAATTGTAATTTCTTTACCATTTAAGTTTTTAGCTACATCTTTTGTTACATTGATAATAGTCTTGCTGCTTCCTTCACCTTTGATAGTTACAGATTTATTAATTGCAACGCCTAATGTGAATTCGCCTTCACCTAAAACGATTGTTGAGCCATCAGCAGCAGCTTTAACAGCATCATCTAAAGTTTTATAAGTTTCTTCAGCACCAACTTTTAATGTAAGATCTACAAGAGAAGAAAGTCTTGCAGCTGCTTGATGAGGATAAATTCCAGACTTATATAATGGATAAACAGTAAGTTTTACAATACTATCTTTATATTTTTTGAATTCTTTTACTTCTGTTGAATCAAGAGTTAAATATGCAGTATTCTTACTATCAAGTTTAAAGTTTACATAGTCACCACTTACAACAATTGTACCAACAAGAATAATTTTCTTACCAACATTTTCTTGTGTATTTTGTAAAGCAACATATTCAGCAGTAGTCATTTCTACAGCTGCTTCAGTTTCTAAACCAGATTTAGTAATTACTACGCTTGATGCAGCAATAACAGCAACACCTTTATTAGTTGATTTAACGCCAGTTACTTTTACAACATCACCAGCAACAACTGTTTCAGTACTAGTTACTTGAACACCAACATTTCCATCACGGATAATAAATCCTTTAGAGATAACTTCTTGAACTATACCAGTAACAGTTATAGTCGCATTATCTTCAGCACTCAAATCGATATTAATATAATATCCTTTAGCAGTACCAGGAGTAACTCCATCGCCTTTAACAGCTTCTGGAACAGCTGATAAAGCATTTCCTTCGCTATCTAGATAAGTATTTTCACCAAATACTACAGGGTTTCCACCATTGATATAAACAAATTTAGTTACATTTTTAAATACATTGTTATTAACATTTACGCTTACACCATTAACACCACATTCAAAGTATGCAGCTAATTGTGCAGGATCACCGATTAATGTATTATTTTCTACAACAGCGCTTCCTACTCTTATTCTTAATAATGCAGCAGCTGTATTAGTAACTTTTGAGAATGTTGTTGCATCAACTTCATTTCCAGCAAATGTTAATTGATTTAATCCATCTGTTGCCCAAACAATAAATTGTGAAATATATTCAAATTTATTATCTTTAATTAAAATATTAGCACTTATATTAGCATTATCCATTCTAAAGATTGTTTTCATTGTTGTGAATACTGAATTGCTAACTGTTAATTTTTCTAATTTATCTCCAGGTTGGAAATATACTCCACCAGCGCCATCTAAATCAGCACCTTTTAATGTTACACTATCAATAGTAATTTCTTTACCATTTAAGTTTTTAGCAACATCTTTTGTTACATTGATAATAGTTTTACTACTTCCAGCACCTTTAATAATTACAGAACTATTAATTGCAACACCTAATGTGAATTCGCCTTCACCAACGAAAATCTTATCACCATCATTAGCAGCTTTAACAGCGTCATCTAATGTTGTATATTCTTCATTTGCACCAACTTTCATTTCTTTTGGATTTAGATTATTCCAGTTAGCATACACTTTAACTTCACCAGTTGCTTCTTTAGAAATAGCTTTAATATAATCAGTTCCACCTTTTACAGTAGACCAACCTTTGAATTCATATCCTTCTCTTGTAGGATTTGGCAATTCAACACCAACACCTTCTACATAAGTTGTAGGCATATTTTCGCAAGTTCCACCATCTAAATCAGCAACGATATTAGATTTAACTTCTTGAACAAATTTAGCATATAATACGATACCTTCATTTGCATCGATAGGAGTTGAAACTAATGCATCTCCTGTGAATTCAGCATTTAAGAACCAACCTTTGAATACATATCCTTCTTTTGTAGGATTTGGTAATTCAACTGCTTGACCTTTATTGAATTGAACTGGAGCACCTTCTGGATTAGTTCCACCATTTAAATTATAAGTAATTGTTAATACATTATTTTTGAATTCAGCATATTTAGCTGTTCTTTCTTCTTCTGAAGCTAAAGCATTTCCAGCTGATACGCCTTCACCAGTGATAACTTCTGGAACAGCACTTAATACGTTTCCATCAGCATCTAAATATAAGTTATTTTCAAAGTTAATTGGTTTTTCACTACCAGTATTCATATGAACAACTTTTTGACAATCTTTGAATACATTGTACATTACATTTACAAATTCAGCATCAGCACCACTTTCGAATAAACCATCGTTGTCAAGTGTTGTACCAGTAAATACATTATTATAAATATATGATTTACCGCTTCTTGTTCTAATTAAAGAACCAGCTGTGTTTGTAACTCCGCCACTTTCGCCTGCATTAACTGTATTTCCAGTGAATGTAAATTCTTTCATACCACCTGCAAGCCATGCAATGAATTGACCAATAACGCCAATTTCACTATCTTCAATAGTTATTTCGATATCATTAGCAGATTTTTTGTCAATCTTTAAGAATGTATTCATTTCAGTAACAATACAATTCTTAACTGATATTAAACGTGCATTTTCGCTTGACTCAAAATATACACCAGTAACACCAGCACCACCGCCATTACCTTTTAAAGTAACTTTTTCAAAAGCAATTTCATCAGCATCTAAATTCTTAGTTGTTCCGTCACTTGCTTTAACTTGAATAATTACAGTTTCAGCAGCTTCACCTTTAATTGTAACTGATTTAGAAAGAGCTGTTTCCATGCTGTATTCGCCAGCTTTAAGAATAACTGTACCCTTTTCATTTACTTTTTCATAAGCATCTGCCCATGTTGTGAATGCATTCTTGCCAACGATAAATGTTTTACCATCATAAGAAACTTCTTCATATTCATTTGTAAATTCAGGACTTACTAAAACTGTATTTAAATCAACAGCAATTTCAGCAACTATTTCGAATTCAACTTCTCCAACTACAGTTGCAACTTCTTTTGATGTTGCAATAACTTTAACTTTACCAACTTTAACACCTGTGATAGTACCATTTTCATCAATTGTAGCAATAGAAGTATCGCTTACAGACCAAGTAACTTCTTGACTTGCTCTTTCTGGACTAACTTTTGCAACAACTTGTGCTTTTCCACCAACTTCAGTTTTTGGTGACTTTTTGATGATTTCAATTGATTCAGGAACAAAGTGTTTTTCCTTTGCATTAACTTTGAAAGTGAATTCTCTTTCAGCACTTGTTACGAATACAATGATATTAAATTCGCCAGCAGCTAAAACTTCTAATTCACCATTTTCAGTGATAGTTGCCATTAATGGATCACTAACTGAGAATGAATGACCTTTAGCAACAGGTTTATCTGTTGGAACATAAACTACTTCTAAAGTAAGTTTATCTTGTTCAGTAAGTTCAATAGTTTTTGTTTCATCATATTCAGTACCATTGATACTAACATAAATATCTTCAACAGCTACTTCTGCTGGAGTAAATACAACAGTAGTTTTGTGTGTTTCAGCATCATATGTTAATTCATATGTTCCAGCTTCATATAATTTCTTACCAGTTTCAGCTAAAGCTTCGGCACCTTCTAAATCATATAAGCCACTTGCTTTTCCATCTTTTTGTGCTGTTGCAACTAACAATTCGGTTTCAACAGATTCTTCTAAATTTAATGTTAAAACATATTTTCCTTCAACAAGTTCAAATACGTTTGCATTTAAAGCATATTCATTAAATAAACCAACAAGAGCAGGTTTTTCTAATAAATTTTCACTTATTTTGATTTCAACTTCTGCTTTTGCATTGCTGCCATCTAGTGCAGTACAAGTGATTGTAACTGTTCCAGCTTTTAAAGCTTTAACTTTACCATCAACAACTGTTGCTAGTGTTTCATCACTAGATTTCCATTCTACATTTTTATTAGTTGCATTATCTGGAGTAACTGTTGCAGTTAATTGTAATTCTTCGTCAACTAACATTTCTTTTGCACCAGTTATTGCAACTTGTGATACTTGTATATCAGTAGAATTTACTGTTACGTTAATTTTTACATTGATTGATTCATCTTCTTTAAAACTAATAGTTACTACTGCAGTACCTTTAGCTTTTCCAGTGATTACTCCTTGTGATATTTCAACAACGCTACTATCGCTGCTTTCATATACAAGAGTTCCTTTACCTGTTTTTTCTAGAGAAATGATATGTTCTTCTCCAACAGTCAAAGTGATTGATTTTTCAGCATCTTCAAGTTTGATAGATAGCTTATCGCCACATCCAATGAAAAGTACCATTGCCAAAACAATCAACCATACAGATAATAGTTTTTTCATTATAAAACTCCCTTCCAATGAACTCTAATGGTAAATAAGTTCATTATATGAAATATTATACTATAATTGGAAGAAAATTACAAGTAAAAATAGAAAGCGTATTCACATAATTAAAGGTTTTTTTGAAAATAATGAAAACTTATTTACATAAAAAAATAGCCTAAAAGCCAATTGACTTAAAAGCTAATTTATACGTTTATATAGTTTATTTAATTGATAGATTTTTTCAGAAAGAGTATTATCTAAATTTCTATTTAGACGATATGTCCAGTTGCCATATGATGTGGAAGGAGTATTCATTCTTCCTTCTTTCCCAAGCATAAGATAATCTGTTAAAGGGATAATCACCTTATCAGCACTTGTTGATAAAGCTATTCTTATTAATCTATTGCATAATTCTTCTTCGCTGTTATTTTCATTAGGAGAAACATCACAATAAGCATACACATATTCTTTCTCTTCCCCTTGAAGTGATTTTATCCATTCCATTAGAGTCATATTGTCATGAGTTCCAGTATAATACACACAATTTTTAATCGAATTATGAGGTAAATATAAATTATCATTATGTGGATCGAAAGCAAACTGCAATATTTTCATTCCAGGAAAACCACTATCCTCAAGAAGTTTATGAACTTCAGCAGTTAATAAACCCAAATCTTCAGCTATTATATTTACTTTTCCAAGTTTTTCATATACTTTATTAAACAATTTCATTCCTGGCCCTTTTATCCATTTACCATTTAAAGCTGTTTTTTCATAACTAGGAATAACATAATAAGCTTCAAAGCCTCTAAAATGGTCAATTCGCACATAATCAAACAATTCTAAAGATGATTCTATTCTTTGAATCCACCAACAAAAATCATTTTTTTCCATTATATTATAATTATATATAGGATTTCCCCAAAGTTGTCCTGTCTCGGAAAAATAGTCAGGTGGTACTCCCGCAACTACATCTAACGAAAGATCATCTTTCACCAAAAAGTTTTCAGAATGCGCCCATACATCAACGGAATCATGTGCAACATAAATTGGTACATCACCAACTATTTTAACGCAGTTAGCATTTGCATATTTTTTTAACTCATGCCATTCGTTATAAAATTCAAACTGAATAAATTTCCAAAATTCCACATTCTTTTTATGACTTTGCCTAAAAGCTTCTAAAAAAGTATAATCATGTTTTTTATATTCTTCTTCCCACTCATACCAAGGAAGTCCATTATATTTATATTTCAAAGCCATAAAGAGAGCATAATCATCAAGCCAAAAATCATTTTCTTCTTTAAAATCATTAAATAATTGATTCTTCTCATTTTTTTTTGAAAAATTAGCAAAGGCTTTTTCAAATAAAATGTATCTAGTATTATATAAAAATTCATAATCAACTTTATCTTGATTGATATTTTTATACTCTAAAATATCTTCTTCTAAAATGTATCCTTTAGATACCAATATATCTAAATCAATTAAGTATGGATTTCCAGCAAAAGCTGAAAATGTTTGGTATGGTGAATCGCCATATGATGTATGGCCAATAGGAAGTATTTGCCAAATATATATTCCTGATTTTTTTAAAAAATCAACAAATTCATAGGCTTTTTGACCTACAGTTCCAATCCCATATGGACTATCAAGAGATGTTATATGAAGTAATATTCCACTTTCTCGCATAAAGAAGACCTCATTTCCTTACTAATTGTACTATTATTTGTATCATTTTACAATAAAAAATTATATTTTTTTATCTGATAAAATGAATTTGATTTTTATAATTTGATTATTTGCTTCTTTATAAATATAAAATATTGTTATGCAAAAAAGCTATTATTCTAACTATACATAAACTAAATAGTTTTGTATAGAAAGATAATAGCTTTTTATTTAATTGTTATTGATTTTGAGTGTCGTCTAACCAGTTGATGTTTGTTTTAGAATTCTCATCAATATTTATATTTGAATTATTATTTTCTCCAATGTACCAAGAAAGATTTTCATTGGTTATTCCACCAAAAGAAATAGCTGCATTTGTTTCTTTATCCTTTATTATTATTGGATTAAATATATACGCTAATACTTTTCCGTTTACTACACTGACATACATTTCATTGGCGAATTCATCAGCATAATCGTTACTGATTGTATGCTCGACACCTTTATCATCTTTTACTTTCATCACTAACTCTCCTAATTGGTTATTTCCAGCATTATCATAAACATACCACTTTCCTTCTTCCATTTTGACATTATTTGAACATGAGCCAGAATTCCATTTTTGTTCTTCATTCTCACTATTTAAATAATAAACATACACATCAGGCATTCCTGATACCATTATCCCACTACCATATATCTTTGATAGTTTTAATTCTGAATTAAATACATTTATAGATGCTCCAGGAACCATTTCTAAATCAACTGGATTAAATTCAGCTTCAACCTTAAGGTTTTTAAATGTAACTTTTGCGTTTGTCTTTTGTGGAATTAGCAATGAATTATAAACAGATGTGCCATTTAATATTAGATTACCATCACGGATACATACGTGTCCATTAACTTGAATTCCTTTTGTTTGATAACTTTTTTCTTCATCTTTTCCATTAATAGTTAATGTGTAATTATTCAAATCTATATCAATAGCAAAAATCATTGTTGTAGTATTACTTGTTGTTCCTACTACTTCACCAGTTATATCTATCCACCATGGTACAAATTGGGTACCAAATATTTCAATAAATTCATCTGCTGTACAAGTTATATCATTTTCTAATTTGATAATAATTGCTTCTTTAGATTTATCTTGTCCTTTCCAGTCAATGCTTTCAATATCTGCAAATGATGATACACTAACCACTTTCTCTAAAATTGCATTGTCATACACATGACAACGTGTACATTGATGTTCTACAAAATCATGTAAATCTGGTGCTAGTATTTCTAGTCCTTCTGTTATTTCTCCACAGCGTACACATATAGTTCCTGTAGTTCTTCCTGGTGTTGTACAAGTAGGTTTAATTTCTTCACCATATTTAGTATTTACGTGACCTAATTTAGGAATAGTTATTGTTTTAGAATGAGAATTATCATCACCATAATCACAATCACTTTCAGTATTAGTACATTTAATTGTTATTGTGCCTTTTTCAGTGCAAGTAGGCATAGCATATGTAACTTCTAATTTATGTACATGACTTGTTGGTTCAACACCTGTTTCTGTTCTTTCACAAATAACACACTTATCATCTTCATAATAATGTTGGTTGTATTCTGCTTTTACAACTTTATGATCAATTTTTGAAGTAGTAATAATATTATTTACTTCTTCTTCACTTTGATGATATTTTACATCATTAGATACTAAATTACCTGTAATACCACTACTTAAACTTCCTATAAACATCTTATGTAATGTTACAGTTCCAAAAGTATCATTTATACCCATTTGGAAATACAATGAATCTAATACACCATAACAATCTATACTAGGTATATTTTTATTTGATAAAATACCTAGATTACCACGATTTAATCTAACTTTAATATTAAAATTAGTATAAACAATTATTATTGAACCTTCAGTACTACATTTTCCAGCATCAAAACCAACCATAAAATTAAAGTAATCTTTAGTTGGCAATTCGCTTCCTGCCCAATATATAGAATATTTTTGCTCTCCTATTTCTGGTATTGAATCTTTATATACTTTCCAGTATCTATAATCATTATAGCAAAGTCCTGTTACTTTATATGCTTTTTGATTTTCATCACATGCAAATACTTTATTACCTTTCTTCACTGCAAGAAATCTATCTGTTTCTTGATCCC
>CAYMGD010000005.1:0-71272 GCA_964389905.1 uncultured Coprobacillus sp.
TAATAGCAATACTAGCTGCAGTACTAATTCCAACATTTAGTAATTTAATAACAAAAGCAAATGAATCAGCAGATGCACAAATGGTAGCTAATCTAAACAAACAATTAGCAATATCAGAAATAACAGATGGCAAGAATGAAACAATGCAAGAAGCAATAGAAGATGCTAAGAAAGCAGGATATAATACAGGAGCATTTCTAAGTACAAGTAATGATATCTTATGGGATCAAGAAACAGATAGATTTATAGCTGTTAAGAAAGGCAATAAAGTATTTGCACAAGATGAGAATCAAAAAGAATATAAAGTAACTGGTAGTTGTTATAACGATTATAGATACTGGAAAGTATATAAAGATTCTATTCCAAAACTAGGAGAGCAAAAATATTCTATATATTGGGCAGGAAAAGAATCACCAGTTAAAGGCGATAACACGTTAAATGTTATAGTTGGATACGATGCAGGAGAATATGAAGATTCTAATTTAATAATAGTTGTATATACAAGTATGGCTGTTAAGGTTAGACTTAATCGTGGACATTTAGCAGTTTCCACAACTTCAGCTTTAAATGTGCATTGTTATGGTATAATTGATACTTTATACTTTGATCTTTCTGTTAATAAAATGGATAATACAACAGGAACACTTTACTTGCACAATACATATGTAGGATATTTTAATAGTTCTAGTTCGGGATATTATTATTCTGATAATGCAGAATATCATCAAGAAGAAAATGAAATTAATTGGTTGTATAAAGAAATTGATTCTAAATATGTATATCAAGAATATGAAGATAAAAATGAAGAAGGAGCACATTATGGTGTTCACAAACCTGACGAAGAAACTTGTATATTCTGTAAAAAGATTGAAGACAATGGATCACATATTCATATTTTAGAAACTACATATGATATGCCTGAATGTTTAGAAGATGGTAAAGTAATAATTACATGTACTAATAATGAAGGCACTTGTGATTATGGTACTAACAAATCTAAAACAATCATAATTCCTGCATTAGGTCACGCATGGATTGAAAATGGAGAATACAAAGCAGCAACATGTGAAGAGTCTGGACAAGAAAAAGGAAAAAAATGTATACGATGTGGTGAACAAGAAGAAGGAAAAGTATTAGCACCAACAATGCATAACTTTGACACTAATGGATATTGTCAAAATGCTGGATGTGATAAAATTGCTTCTACAGCATCTCACATAGAACTTAGTATGAAAGATGGTAAACTGTGTGTTGAAGAATTTTTACCTGATGGATTTGACAAAACATCTCAATCATTCATTGTACAATTGAAAGAAGATATAACTATTACTCCTGAAGAATTTTCAAAACTATTTGGTGTTAAAGAAGTATTTGAAGGGTTCGATAATGGGGAAGGACAAACAATTAAATTAGAATTTTCTTTAATTTATTCTATTGATCTCGATTTGAATAAAAAATCAATTACTTTAAATCAAGATGATAATTGTGGAACAATATATGTTTATAGTAATATGCGTATAAGAAATGGTGTTTTTAATTCTTCTAAAAATGACATTTATTGTGCAAATATAATTATGTATGGCGATAATGCATTTGTCGAATTTTCTAATTTAACTGGCGATGTCTATGGACCACAAATAGGTTATTTTAATAAAAATAATTCGGCCAAAATAACTAATACACATTTTGAAAATATTTTAAATAAATCAGGTGAATGGGGAACTTACATTGCATTAGAAGATGGAAGGGAAGAAGCAGAGGAAGGATTTGCGAAAAATCTAATTATAGAAGAATCATCAATAAGTCATAAATTCTATAATAGTGCTCTTGCGTTATATTATGAAATAAATCAAAATTCAACTTATAAATCTTTGATTGAATCTACATTTAATAATTATAAGATAAATTTAACTAATAATAATGAAGACTGGCTAATAGGATATGTACCAGTTGCATATATTATAAATGATGATAAAGTTATAGGAGATTATTATGATGAAGAAGATATTTCTGTTGCTAAAATTGATAGAACGAAATTTAATATAGAAGAAAATACAATAACTATATCATTTGGTTGGTACAATTTTGTATATGAAAAATCAAATACAATTGATGGCTCTGTTATATATTTATATAAATCAATTATTAAATAATTTAAAATATATGTAATTAATATTAAAAAGCACCTTTGGATTCCTTTGGTGCTTTTATTTTTTATCAATTAATATATCAACAGTTTTTAAGTAGTCTATTAATGGTCTATATCCTAATGGTACTTTTAAACCATATTTTAGTGCATCTTCGTGGTTTATACTTTGTTTTTTACCATTTGTATATAAGTCATTAAATATTTCAATATCAAAAATAAATACTTCATTAAATAATCTAAAGTATATTATTACAAATCCAATTCCTCCAAGCTTATTAATGTTTACTAAGTGCTCGACTTGATGTGGAAAAATATGTTTAAAAGGAAAAAGATTTTTGATTGTTTCTTTTGCTTCGTAATCTATATATTTTCCTCTATATATTCCATTATAATCAGTAGTAGAAGGAGTTTTGTAATATGCTTCAACAATTTTACTAGCGCTTCGTTTTGGATAATCAACTTTTACAACTTGAATTGGCGTAGGTTTTTTATGTATATTAGCTATACCTTTGTTTAAGTAATATTCGTTTGAAAGATTTAAAGCATTTTCAAACATCATTCCTTGTGATTTTAAATGATTTGGTTGAGAGTTGTTTTGTGTTGGATTAGGATATTTAATTGCCATATAGTTTTCCTCATAAATTATATATGATTATTATAACATAGTTTTATGTCGTTGTCACAATAAATTTTTTTTCATACTTTAATAATGGGGGATTAAAATGATTATTACAATTGGTGATAATAATTTTAAACAAAATAATTCTTTAAAGTTTTGTTCTAATGATTCTATTTATGTTCTTAAATCAATTTGTGACCTGAAAAAGGTAAAAGAACAAGAAGTTGTTTTAATTGTCGATGGAAATAACGATTATAAAAATGTTATAAATGATGATATTGTAATTGATGAATTATTTATATCAAAGACAATAATATTATTAATAATCTGTAATACTGAAAATGAATATCTTAAGGACTGCTGCAAGAAATATGGTACTAAATACATTCAAATTAGTATTTAAATCGATATTTTGAGAAGGTTTTTAATTCTAAATATATTATAATTTTATTTATGAATATATTTATTTAAAACCTTTTTTTACCTTTTTTATCATTTTTAAACAAAAAACAAATTAATATTTAAATAAAATATTATTTTTTGTAATAAATAAATGATTTATGAAAAAGATTAACACAAACTAAAAAAACAATTGACGAATGTATTAAAAAGGTGTATAATATAATAAGTTGCATTACGCAACCGCTCTTTATTGGTTTATAAGTGATTAATTATCCACCATACGAGGCGTGACTTAAAATTTATAGGAGGTAAAAGTAATGTTTGCAATTATTGAAACAGGCGGAAAACAATATCGCGTTAGTGAAGGTGAAATTCTTAACGTTGAAAAATTAGATTCTGCAAAAGGTGCTGAAGTTGTATTTGACAAAGTACTTATGTTAGATGATAAAGTTGGATGTCCTTATGTTGAAAATGCAAAAGTTCTAGCAACTGTTGTTGATGAAATTAAAGGAAAGAAAATTATTGTTTACAAGTACAAATCAAAGAAGAACTATCATAAGAAAAAAGGTCATCGTCAACCATATTCTAAGATTAAAATTACTGCAATAGAAGGATAATTAATTTATATGACAACTGCAACAGTTTGGAAAAAAGAAACTGTAAATCGCATTTATGTTAATGGTCATTCTGATTATTCAACTTATGGTAGCGATATTGTATGCAGTTCCATTTCTACCGCAACGATTTTAACAGCTAATTTAATTTCTAAATTAACTGATGATTATGAAATAGTATTTGATGAGGAAAATGCTATTATTGACATTAAAATTACTGATTGTAATTCACCTGTAATTAATACAATTATGGAAAGTTTATATGAAACTTTATGTGATATTTCAAATCAGTATCCAAAAAACTTAACAATTAAATTAAAGAATTGTTAGAAAAAATTTTAGAAGGAGGATTTCTCATGTTTAGATTAAATATACAATTTTTTGCATCTAAGAAAGCAGCTGGTTCTACAAAGAACGGTCGTGATTCACATGCTAAGAGATTAGGCTGTAAAAAGTCTGATGGCGAATTTGCTACATGTGGTTCAATTATCTATCGTCAAAGAGGAACTAAAATTTATCCAGGGCTAAATGTTGGCATTGGTGGAGATGATACACTTTTTGCAACTATCGATGGAATTGTAAAATTTGAACGTAAAGGAAAAGACAAGAAACAAGTTTCTGTTTATCCTATTAACAATATCAATGCACTATAATTAGTGCATTTTTTGAAATAAGAGGTATATATATGTTTGTAGATGAAGTGACAATTCATATCAAAGCAGGCAATGGTGGTAATGGCTGTGTAGCTTTTCGCCATGAAAAGTTCGTGGAAAAAGGTGGTCCATCAGGTGGTAATGGTGGCCGTGGTGGTAATATTATTTTTGTTGGTGATAAAGGACTAACAACGCTAATAGATTTCAAGTTTCATCGTATTATAAAAGCACGTAATGGTGAAAATGGTATGCCAAAAGATTGTTTTGGGGCAGATAGTGAAGATGTTTATGTTAAGGTACCTTTAGGAACAGTTTGTACTGATATAAATAGTAATACTGTTATTGCTGATATTACTAAAGATAAAGAGGAAGTTATTGTTGCCTTAGGCGGTAAAGGCGGAAGAGGAAATGCCTCTTTTGCAAACGCCCGTATCACTGCTCCACAAATCTGTGAAAAGGGGTTACCTGGTGAAGAAAAAGATTTAAAGCTTGAATTGAAGGTTTTAGCTGATGTTGGTTTAGTAGGTTTTCCAAGCGTTGGAAAATCAACTCTACTTTCAGTTGTTTCTAAGGCGAGACCAAAAATTGCTGCTTATCATTTTACTACTCTTTCACCTAATTTAGGTGTTTGTCAAACAAATGATGGAAGAAGCTTTGTAATGGCAGATTTACCTGGATTAATAGAAGGTGCTTCTAATGGTTTAGGATTAGGTTTTAGATTTCTTAAACATGTGGAGAGAACAAGAGTAATTGTTCATGTGATTGATATGGCAAGTACTGATGGTCGCAATCCATATGAAGATTATTTAAAGATAAATAGTGAATTAGAAAGTTATGATCCATTGCTATTAAAGAGACCACAAATAATTTGTGCAAATAAAATGGATATGCCAGAAAGTGAAATAAATTTAAAAGAATTTAAAGAAAAGGTAAAAGATGTTCCTATTATTCCAATAAGTGCTTACACAAGGAGTAATCTTGATGAACTACTTTATAAAATAGCTGATGTTTTAGAAACAGTAACTCTTGATGACTTCATTGAGAAAATTGTAGATGAAGTTGTTGAATACAAATTTACTCCATCAGAAGCTCCATTTACTATTGAAAAATCTGATGATGGTGTTTATGAAGTATCAGGACCAATGGTACAAAGATATTTTGATATAACAGATTTTAGCCATGATGCTAATGTTAAATTATTTGCAAGGCGTCTTCGTAACTTGGGTGTTGATGAAGCCTTAAGAAAATTAGGAGTCAAACACGGAGATACTGTTAGAATTTTAGGCTATGAATTTGAATTCTTAGATTAAAAAATGTAAAAACATAAAGAAACGGATAGGTTTTATTATTTTATGAAAGACACTAAAAAGTTTTTTAAAATTGCTTTTACGGGAATTATGATTGCATTGATGTTTGTATTTTCCTGGACCATACTTGGAATGGTACCAATTGGAACATTTGCAAGTGCCACAACAGTTTTTATTCCTGTAATTATAGGTATTGTTTGTCTCGATGATTTTCGTTATACGATTGTCTTGAGTTTAGCTTTTGGAATTGTTAGTTTAATTAGAGCATTAGTTCCCCAAGGAATACTTGATCCATACTTTGTTAATCCTTTAGTATCAGTATTACCAAGGTTTTTAATGGGGATAGTAACTCATTTATTCTATCGATTTATTAAGAAAATAATAAAGAATAATAGCATCTCTGCAATGCTAACAGGAGCGATTGGTGCCTTTACAAATACTTTATTTACAATGTCAATGCTTTTACTAGTATATTTCAAAGATTTAGTTGAATGTTTAATTGATTCAGGAAATATGACTATAAAAGTCTTTTTAGGCACTGTTGCTCTAACAAATATGCTTCCTGAAATTATTTTAGGAATGATTATATGTTATGTGGTAATGAAAATTTATGATAAACATATGAATAAGTACAATGAATAAACCCAAAATATATTTTCATAAGTTTTAATATAAAGTCATAGAAAGCCTATGGCTTTTTTTATATATGTCTTTATTTTTTTCAAAAAAAATGTTATAATTATTTAAAATGTGAAGAAAAATGGTGATAACTATGTATGAAAATATTGATAAAATGCAATATTCTCCTATGATAAGACAATATCTAACTATAAAAGAAAAATATCCTGATGTAATTGTTTTTTTTAGATTAGGTGATTTCTACGAAATGTTTTTTAATGATGCAATAGTAGCTAGTAAAGAACTTGAAATAGTATTAACAGGAAAAGATGCTGGAACAAGTGAAAGAGTTCCAATGTGTGGTATTCCCTTTCATGCTGTTTCCTCATATCTTGATAAACTAACTGATAAAGGTTATAAAGTTGCAATTGTTGAACAAACAGAAGATCCTGCTAACGCTAAAGGAATTGTCAATAGAGAAGTTGTACGTATTGTTACCCCTGGAACAGTTACAGAAGGTACAACTTTAGACGATAATGATTATAATTTCATCACAACAGTTTCCTTTTATAAAGAAAGATTTATTTTGGCTTATTGCGACTTAACAACGGGTGAAAATTTCTTAACAAGTTTACCTACAAGTGAAGATATATTAATTGCTGAATTATTGAAATTAAAAACCAAAGAAGTAGTTATTTCTTCATCAAGTAATAAAAATATTTTCAATAAAATGAAAAATGTTGTTTCACTTACTGTTTCAGTTTTTGATGATGTTTCAGAAATAAGTTATATGTCGAAAATATTTGAAGATTTAGATAAAGAAGAAAAAGAAACCTTTTTGCGTCTATTGAACTATATAGTTTTAACACAAAAGAAGGTTTTGGTCCATATGCAAAAAGTTAATAAGTATAATATTCAAGGCTTTATGCGTATAGATTTATCTTCACGAAGGAATCTAGAAATACTAGAAACATTAAGATTTCAAAACAAAAAGAACACTTTGTTATCAGTATTAGATAAATGCTCAACAGCTATGGGAAGCAGATACTTAAAAAAAACTTTAACTTTCCCTCTTGTTGAAAAAGATAAACTTTTAAAACGATATGAAATAATTCAAAAAATGTTAAAAAAGTTTATTGAAGTGACGGAACTAAGAACCAAGTTAGAAGCAGTTTATGACTTAGAAAGAATTGTAGGGAAGGTTTCATACGAAAGTGCAAATCCTAAAGACTTATTACACTTGCGTAACTCATTACAGGTATTACCAGAAATTGTAAATCTAATAAATAAAATAAAAATTAATGATTACTTTAATATTCGTGAAGATATTAATGATTTTCGTGTATTATATGATTTATTAAACAATGCAATATCAGATGATGCTCCTTTCTCCGCTAAAGATCGAGGAATAATAAAAAAAGGATATAGTCAAGAACTTGATGAACTAAATGAAATAAATCTTTCAGGTAAAGATTATCTTCTAACAATCGAAAAAGCTGAACGTGAAAAAACTGGAATTAAAACATTAAAAATAGGATATAATCGTGTCTTTGGATATTTTATTGAAGTACCTAAAGGTAGTATTGATATGGTTAAAGAAGAATATGGTTATGTTCGTAAACAAACAATATCGACAGCTGAAAGATATATAACTCAAGAATTAAAGGAAAAAGAATCATTAATTTTAAGAGCTGAAGAAAAAGCAAGTGAGCTTGAGTATCAACTCTTCACAGCGATTCGTGAAAGTGTTAAGGGATATGCTGATAAATTACAAAACTTGGCTAGAGTTATATCAGAACTTGATATGATGCAAAGCTTTGCTAAAGTAAGCAATGAGAATAATTACATAAAACCAGAAATCAACGATGAACATATTATTGATATTAAAAATGGTAGGCATCCAGTTATTGAATTAATGGCTAGTGATTATGTACCTAATGATGTTAAACTAGACAAAGATGATTGCATTTTATTAATTACTGGCCCAAACATGAGTGGTAAATCAACATATATGCGTGAACTTGCTTTGATTGCTGTAATGGCCCAAATTGGATGCTATGTTCCAGCGAGTTTTTGTAATATTCCAATATTTGATGCTATCTATACAAGAATCGGAGCTGCTGATGATATTGTAAGCGGTCAATCTACTTTTATGGTTGAAATGAGTGAAGTGAATAATGCTTTATCATTTGCTACGCAAAACTCTTTAATTCTTTTTGATGAAATCGGAAGAGGAACAGCTACATACGATGGAATGGCCTTAGCTCAAGCAATTATTGAATACATTCATGAGAATATTAAATGTAAAACGTTGTTTTCTACTCATTATCATGAATTAACTGCTTTAGAAAATAATTTAAACAATCTAAAAAATGTTCATGTTAGCTGTGAAGAAGTTAATGGTGATATTGTATTTATGCATAAGGTTTTAAAAGGAAGCGTTGACCAAAGTTATGGTATAAATGTCGCCAAACTTGCTAATATTCCTCTTGATGTAATTTTAAGAGCCAAAGATATTTTAATCAAATTAGAAGGTTTTGACTCACAAAGAAATAATAAGAAGGGTTTTGATTTATCACTTTCAAATTATCAAGCACCGCTACTATATGATTCTAAAACTGAAAAAGAAACATATGTTTTAAATGAACTAAAACAAGCTAATTTATATACAATGAATCCAATAGATGCAATGAATTTCTTAAACGAACTACAGAAAAAACTAAAATAGGAGACATATTACATGGGAAAAATTAAAGTTCTTGATGAGCACTTAATAAATTTAATCGCTGCTGGAGAAGTAATAGAAAGAATCTCAAGCGTTGTCAAAGAACTTGTGGAGAATAGTATAGATGCTGGAGCAACTAGCATCTCTATTTCACTTGTTGATTCAGGTTTAAAAGAGATAACAGTACTTGATAATGGTACAGGAATGGATGAAGTGGAGATGAAAACAGCAATCCTACCTCATGCTACAAGTAAAATAAATGACGAAAAAGATTTATTTTCTATCCATACTTTAGGATTTCGTGGGGAAGCACTAGCCTCAATTGTCGCAATATCTAATATGAAAATAAAAAGCTCAACGGGCTCGGGAAAAGGTTTTATGATGGGTTTAAAAGCTGGTGTAATCACTGGTCAAGCATACATTGGTCATCCTCAAGGAACAGAAATACAAGTTCGTGATTTGTTTTTTAATACTCCTGCAAGATTACAAAATCTTAAGAGCATCCAAGCAGAACTAAGCTATGTTACTGACTTCGTAACCAAGATTGCTCTGGCAAATCCCCACATAGCTTTTAAACTAACAAATAATGATAATAAAATATTTCAATCTTTTGGTAATGGTAATCGATTAGAAGTTTTAAATGCAATTTATGACGTTAATGTTTGTAAAAACATGTTAACAATTGCTAGTAGCAATAATTTATTTAAAGTATATGGCTTAATATCTAATCTTTCAATAACTCGTTCATCACGAAATAATATGACAATAATCGTTAATGGTCGTGTTGTTAGAAATAATAATATTACTAATGCCATAATTGAAGCCTATAAAACCATGCTGACAGTTGGTAGATATCCTATTTGCGTAATCGAAATATCTGTTGACTACGCTTTAGTTGATGTTAATGTTCATCCAACAAAGGCAGAAGTACGATTTAGTGATGAAGAAAAACTACTTACTTTGATAAAAGAAACCATTTCTTCAAAACTGCTACAAAGTAATTTGATTGTTAATAAAGATGTTTCTTATGAAACAAATCCTTTTGATTTAATTAATGATGAGGAAATAGAAGAAAACTTAACAATCGAAAATAAAACGGAAGAGAATATTAATCCAATCAATTATTTTGATGGAATATCACAAATTGATGTGTCAAATGAACAAATATTTGAAGAAAAAGAAATTGCTTTCGAAGAAGTAAGTAAACCTATAGAAAATGAAACAAAACAAGAAGAAAAAGAGCCTAAGTTTGTTCAATCTACATTTGATTTTTCTAATCAAAAAATAATCGAAGAAAAAGAAATTGATAAAATTACCGAACTTCATTATGTTGGTCAACTTTTTGGAACATATATTCTTGCACAAAACGATGAATTTTTTTATATGATAGATCAGCACGCAGCAAATGAAAGAATCAATTATGAGAAAATTGTTAAAGAATTACAAAATGAAAAAATTGTTAAATATGATTTATTATTACCAATAAAACTAACTTTTACGCAATCTGAATCAATACTCATTGAAGAAAAAAAAGAAACAATTAATTCTTTAGGGATAGAGTTTGAAAGTTTTGGTGGAACAAGTTTTATTGTTCGTAGTGTACCATTATGGATTAACCAAACTATAGCTAATGATTATATAGAAGATATTTTTATGCAAGTGATAAGAGATAAGAAATCAACAAAAATGGAATTTTTAGATAATTTATCGAAAAGTTTAGCTTGTAAGAGAAGTATAAAAGGGAACGAATTCATTGGCAGAAATCAAATAGAATTCCTTCTTGAAGATTTAATCAAATGCTCTAATCCATATACTTGTCCTCATGGTAGACCAATTATAATTAAATATTCAAAGTATCAAGTTGAAAAATGGTTTAAGAGAGTACAATAATGAATAATATTAACGATACTAAAACTGACAAAGTAAAAAATAACAAAGTAAAAAACAACAAAGTTGTTTTGATTGTTGGTCCAACAGGAATCGGCAAAACAGAAATATCATTAACGCTTTGTGAACGTTTCGATGGTGAAATAATAAATTGTGATGCTTCCCAAATGAAAAAAGAATTAAATATTGGTACAGCTAAAATAGATTTAGCACAAACGAATATAAAACATCATTTGATTGATATAATTGAACCAGAAGAAAAATTTTCTTGCGCAACATTTCAAAAAGAAGCTCGAAAGCTAATAGAAGAAATTGGAAACAGAAAAAAAATACCATTTATTGTTGGTGGTACTGGTTTATATGCTTCTGTTGCTATTTATGATTATGAACTTGACGATTCAGAAAAACAAATCATTGATGAAAGTAAATATGAAACATTGTCAAATATAGAACTATACAATATACTTCAAGAAAAAGATCCTGAAACTGCTGAAAAAATTCATCCTAACAATCGAATTAGAGTTATTCGGGCAATTGAGTGTGCAAATAATGGTTCATTTATAAGTCAAAAAAAAGGAAAAAAGGATTTGGTCTATGATGCACTAATAATATGTTTATGTACAAGTAGACATATTTTGTATCAAAGAATTAACCAACGTGTTGATAAAATGATTGAAGATGGATTTGTTGAGGAAGTTAAAGATTTGATGAGAAGAGGATATGATCCTTTTAAGTTTCCTGATATAGGCTATCGAGAAATAGCAACATATCTTGTTGAAGAATTTCCTATTGAACAAATTAAAGAAGAAATTCGTAAAGAAACAAGACATTACGCTAAAAGACAAATGACATGGTTTAGAAATCAAATGGATTGTGTATTTGTTGATGTTAATTACAATTATCCAGAAGAAACAATTGATGATATATCAAATATAATAAATAAGTTCTTAAGTCAAAAATAATTAGAAAGGTTAAATATTGATGAGTGGTAAATGGGTAAAAAAAAGGCATAATATTATATTTTCAATATTATGTTTAATTGTTACACCGATAATAATACTAATATATGGATTCAAGAAAAAAAAGTATAAATTAAAAAAGAATCAAGGATATTTTATAATATCAAATCATCAAACTCTACTTGATCCATTATTTTTATCTATATCTTTTAATAAACCAATATATTTTATTGCTACAGATACCCTTTTTTCAAACAGAATTACTTCGAAACTTTTGGAATATGCTTTTGCGCCTATTCCAAAAAGAAAAGGAGAACTTGATATTACTTGTATCAAAAATAGTTTAAAAGTAGCTCGTGAAAATGGAACAATTTGCTTATTTGTAGAGGGGAATAGATCTTATGCTGATTTTCAGTTTTACATTTCCCCAGCAATTGTAAAGTTTATTAGAAAAATAAATTTACCAGTCGTTTTATATAATTTTAAAGGTGGATATGGGATAAATCCTCGCTGGGGAGGAAAAAGAAGAAAAGGAAAATTTGAAGGAGGTGTTAGTGAGATTATTTCTTTAGATGATATCAGAATAACTGATGATGAAACATTATATCAAAAAATAAAAAATGGTATTAAGATTATTGACTCAGAACTTAATGAAAATTATAAATCATCAAGAAAAGCAGAATATCTTGAAAGATTACTATTTATTTGTCCTAAGTGTGGTAAGATGGAAAGTCTTTATTCTAAAGGTAATTATATTTATTGTAAATCTTGTGGATTTAAAGCTGAATATTTAGAAAATTTACATATTAGGACTAATGATTTAAATCATAATTATGATAAACTTGTTGAATGGTATCAATATCAATTAGAATATATTAAGAATTACAAAATAACAGATGATATTATTTTTAAAGATAAAAAAATAAAATTATATAATCTTCAAACAAAAAAACCTAAAAAGTTAATAACAAAAGGTAACCTTATATTTACTAAAGATTATTTATTAATTAATAATCATAAAATATTTGTTAATGAAATAACTTCAGTCTCTCCAGTTGGAGGAATTAAGTTATTAATTAATACTACTAATAATTGTTATATGATTAAAGGAAATAAACGCTTCAATCCCGTAAAGTTTTGTTTATTTCTTAATATCTTAGAAGGACCAATAAAGAATGGTAAAGGAGAAAAATATTATGACCTTAATATCTACAACTTATAATTCGTTTGCTGATAACGTTGTATGGAGTATTCTTATACAAATTTTTATTCTTGTAGGTGCATTACTCATAGGAAATATGATTCGCCGAAAAATACCTTTTATAAGAAGAAGTTTAATTCCAACATCTTTGATTGGAGGATTAATAATACTTATTTTAAAATTAATTCCTCAAGTGAATAATTATATCGATGAAGGTTTTATGGAAATAATAACTTATCACTCTTTAGGAATAGGCTTTATAGCATTAGCTTTTAAAACTGCAAAAGACTCACAAAAAACCAATACCAAAACAGTTGTTGAGACAGGACTATTAACAGGTGCTGTATATTTACTTCAAGCAGCATTAGGTCTTTGTGTAACAATTGTAATGGTTTTATTAGCTTTTGATAGTGTAATACCAGGCGGTGGTGTTTTGCTTGCGTTGGGATTTGGTCAAGGAACTGGACAAGCATTAAACTATGGAAAGTTATACGAAAGTAATTATGGTTTTGTTGGTGGCACTACATTTGGATTAACTATTGCCACAATAGGCTTTATTGTTGCCAGTGTCGTTGGTGTTGTTTATATGAATATTCTTAGAAAAAAAGGAAAACTTAAAATTGCTGGTGAGAATGAAAGAAAAGCAGAAGTTCTCAGTGATTATGTTGAAGAAAATGAAATTCCTAACACTGAATCTGTCGATAAGTTCACTATTAATATTTCATTAGTATTAGTCGTTTATGCCTTAGTTTATCTTTTTATGAAACTTGTCAATGTTGATTTAATATGGGGCTTCAATTTCTTGCTTGGAACTATCTTTGCGGCCTTCTTCCGTAAATGTTTTAAAGTTTTGAAAAAAGCAAAATTAATGCATCGAGATTTAACAAATAATTATTTATTAGATAGAATAAGTGGTTTTATGTTTGATATTATGATTATCGCTGGCGTTGCCGCAATCGATCTAACACAATTATCAAACTTAATAGTACCATTATTAATAATAGCAGTACTAGGAACTGTAGGAACATTTATTTATATACGTATTGCATCTGATCATTTATATAAAGGCTTTGAAAACGAAATGTTTTTCGCAATGTTTGGAATGTTAACTGGTACAGCTTCTAATGGTATGATACTTCTAAGAGAAATTGATCCGAAGTTCGAAACACCTGCCGCAACAACTCTAGTACTCCAAGGCTTACCAGCTATTGCTTTCGGAGGAGGTTTATTGCTGCTATTAGGATATTGTCCTAAAGGCTTAAAAGAAGCAATTATTACTCTTATTATTGCATTTGTAGCATTAATTGTTTACACATTTGTAATATTTAGAAAAAAGATTTTTAAGAAAAAAATTAAAACATAATAAAGATGTTAATATTTTAATCAGTCAATAAGAGTATACAAGAAATTATTATAAAAATAAAGTAGCATATTTATATCACTTTAAAAATTAAAGATGAAGCTGTATTACAATAGTTTCATCTTTTCTTACTATAAATTCTTAGGTATATTTCAAAAATCTTAAATGCGTAGTTTTTAATATTTTACCTTAATAGTTATGACTTAATAACTTTTTATAATTTCATAATCAAAAAGGTCCCTATAGTTGGGGACCACAAGTAGTAATTTATAGAAGTGAGTATTACTTCTTTATAATTTCAATTCCTTCATCACGAAAGTTATCATCTAATATTATTTCATCACATTCTTCATATATTATTTTTCCCTTTAATGGATTCTTTATTGAATCAATCTTACCAATTATAGTTGCATCAACTTCACTATATTCAAAGGCTAAATCACAATCTATCATTTTACAATTTTCTAGTTTAAGTCCTTTACAGTAGCATAAAGGTTGAGTACCAATTATTGTGCAGTTAATCAAATGCAAGTTTTCAGAGTACCATGCAAAATACTCACCTTTGATTGTTGAATTGATTACAGTAACATTTTTAGCTTCCCAAAGGGAATCTTTAGTATCAAAAGAAGAGTTTTTTATAATCACATTATCACAGTATTGAAAAGAGTATTTACCTAATATATTAAGAACATCAACTGTTATTTCTCTGCTCATTAAAAAGGGATATTCAGAATTTAGTTTTGTGTCAATAATGTTAATTTTAGAGCACTTCCAAAAAGCTTCTTTAGAATCAATTTCACATTTAGAGATTATAATATTATTACATTCTCTAAAAACTTTTATACCATTGAATTTACAATTGTTAATCTTTATATTGTTAGAATACCAAAGAGGAGCACGACAGTTTTCGGTTTGAATTGAGTTATTAATTGTAAGATTAGTATCATGCCAGCAAGGATATCTTAAATTAAAAGTGCAATTATCGATTATTATATTAGTTGCTTCTTTAAAAGCTGACTCACCATCATTATCTCCACTAATTACACAATTTATGAATTTAGTATCTTTAGAGGCATAAAAAGCTCTCTCTAAGTCTGTTGTTACGTTTTCGATTATTTTCATATTTTCACCTCAATTAAATTATATATTCTTTTCGATTTATTTACAAGTTTAAAATAAACAATTTGTCATAGATTATTAAAAATATGGATATTATTTAATAAGGAGTGTTTATTTATGAAAATAATAAGACGTATATTGATTTTTATTTTAATTTGTTTTTCTTGTGTAGCTCTAAAAGCCGAAAAATTAGTATATGCTAATGGATATATTTTAATGGAAGCAAGCAGCAAACGCATTTTAGAGGGAGAAAATATCAACAAAAGATATTTAACTGCTTCGATTTGTAAAATCCTTACAGCAATCATTACTATCGAAAATACAAATATCGATGAGTATGTTTTAATTACTAAAGATGGAATTAATCAAACTGGTTCGTCAATTTATATGAAAGAAAATGATATGCTTACTATTAGAGACTTATTATATGGTTTAATGTTACGAAGTGGTAATGATTGTGCATATATAATTGCAAACCATGTTGCAGGTTCAAGTAATAATTTTGCTATTATGATGAATAATTATGCCAAAATGATAGGAATGAAAAATTCAACTTTTTCTAATCCCTCTGGTCTAGACGAAACATCTTATAATTATTCAACTCCTTATGATATGGCACTTTTAATGGCTTATGCAATGGAAAATAAAGTTTTTCGGGAAATAGTTGGGTCTAAAAAATACTATACCAAAAGTTTAGATAATCAAAATTTCTATTTTTACAATAAACATAAATTAGTGCAAAAATATGATTATATTATTGGTGGTAAAACAGGTTACACAGAACTTGCTGGAAGAACATTAGTAAGTTACGCCAGTAAAGATGGTATGGATTTAATATGTGTAACTTTTAAATCTAGTAATGATTGGAATGAACACATAAGTTTATTTGAAATGGGCTTTAAAAATTATACTTTAAAAACCGTTCTAACAAAAGGAATTATTCAAACTAATAACAATTATAAATTTACTCCTTATCTAGAAAATGATATTTACTTGCCACTTACAAAAACTGAAAAAACAGAAATTGATATATATTTACTGAACAATCCTTTAGATAAGTACTTAGGAAAAGTTGTTATTAGTATTAATGGACAAGAAGTAGTTACAGAAAGATTGGTTAAGTATTATTAATGAATAAAATATGGTTATTTATTATTATAATTTCTATTATTTTTGGTCTTATATCTGGAAATGTAGAGAAAATGGTTAATAGTCTTTTTGATGTTCCTAATGATGTCATAAAGACTCTTTTTAAAATAGGAAGTATGTTAGTTATTTATAATGGTATATTTAAAATAGCAATAAAAACTAATGTAATAGATAAACTTTCAATTGTTTTAAAAAAACCAATTAATAAAATATTTAAAGTCGATGAAGATTGTAAAAAACTAATTTCTACTTCTATAATTTGTAATTTATTAGGATTAGGACCAGCTAATATGACAATAGCTATAAAAGTTGTTGAGAGAATAAAAAGTACAAGGAATATGTTTTATAATCTTACAATGTATTTACTGATTAACATAAGTTCTTTATGTCTTTTACCTTTAAGTCTTTTAACCTTAAGAAACTCTTTAGGGGCTAGACATAATATTTCATTTATTTTTATTATTTTTATCTCTTCACTTGTAACAACACTAATAGCAATTATCTTTGTTAGAATCTTTTGTAAGAAAGAAGATAACGATGAGTAATTACTTAATAATAATTATTTTTCTAATAGTTTTGTTGCTTGGCTATTTTCAAAAAGTAAACTGCTTTGAGACTTTTTTAGAAGGTAGTAAGGAGGGACTTAAAACAGCAGTTAATATGTTTAGTAGTTTATTAACATTCACCATTGCAATCTCATTATTTTTTTCGTCAGGACTAATTGATAAATTACAAGAGATTATATCTTTTGATTATGGTATTATTCTTATTCAAGTAATTATAAGACCTTTATCAAGTTCATCTTCATTATCTATCTTAATGAAATGCTATGAAGCTTATGGTGTTGACTCTTTTATTTCATTAATTAGTACAGGTATTCATTATATTAGCGATGCTTCCTTTTACATCATTCCTTTCTATTGTTCTCTTTATAACATCAAAAAATATGAAAAGATATTATTATTAGGATTAATTATCAATATAATAAGTTACATAATTGTAATTATAGTAATAACAATTTTTTATTTCCTCTTTTGATTTTCTATCTATATATTTTTAATGTTTGTCTTTTCGTGAAAATAAAGAAATAAAATGTTTGTCTTTTCGTGAAAATAATTGAGCAAAATATTTGTCAAATGGAAAAACGAATCAAATGGAAGTACCGCCATTTTGATTGATGGTGCAAGACGTGTCGGAAAAAGTTTTCTTCAAAAATAGGAAATAGTTATATATTATATTCTAAAGACGTAATGATAAAAGATGGAATAATATATTTACCATTTTATATGGCTATGTTTTTGTAATTGTTATACTTTATTAATACTGATTAACATAAGTTCTTTATGTCTTTTACCTTTAAACCTTTTAGCCTTAAGGAACTCTTTGTGAACAAATTTTATTTCATACTGAAAAATCACTTGAGTATTTAAAATTTATTGATGGAAAGGAAGTTTAATTGATGAATAAACGAAGTTATGAAACGCTTTTATATCTTGTTACTTCTAGTGTTGTAAATAAACTTATCGAAATGCATAATTGGACAGAAGATGAAGCAATTGGAAAATTTGTTAGTTCAGAACTTTATACATATTTAGAAAAAGAAGAGACTAAAGTGTGGCAATATAGTGCACTAATACTTGCTGAATTATTCAATGATGAATGTTCTGGAAAATTAGTATTCCCTGAGGTGTAAGATGAGTAAAACGTTAGCCTTTAAAGTATTTTGTTTTGAAGCTTATCGTGCTGAAAAAAACATTTCAGGGAAAGAAGCTATTAGTTTGTTTAAGGAATATGGTGTCTTTGATTACTTGAATGATTGCTTTGATGTATTACATACTACAGGAAGAGAATATATAATTGAAGATATTGATATGTTTATAAATATTAGAAAAAAATCATAGTTGTTTTTCAATTATGTTTTTTTATTTCTTTTCTCAATATTGTTTATTTCCTTGTTTTGATGTATAATATTTTTAGAGGATAAAACAATGAAAAAAGAAATATTAGAAGATCAATTATGTATGTATAAAGGCATATTATTTCATTCGCAAACATTTGCAAGTGAAGAAGATGATGAAATTAATTATGACTTTAGTTGTAAAGAATTTACTATTTTAAAAGAAAAATACGATTTAGTTAATATTGCTGGTAAAGGTACTGATTTTCAAAAAGCAAAACGCTTATTACATTATTTAGCACCAAGATTATTTCATTCTTCATGGTATGATAATCATATTAATTGTAATGCTTTAGATTTACTTGAATATAGTTTAAATAATAAAGAACAAGGAATTAACTGCTTAAACAAAGCCAAAATATTAGAAGAATGTTGTTTATCTTTAGGCATTTATGCTCGTAGAGTATGTATTATGCCTTACTCACCATATGATTTTGATAATCATGTTGTTACTGAAATATATGATAAAAAGTTAAAAAGTTGGATTATGCTTGATCCTACGACTGATGGATATTTTGTTGATGAGAATAAGAATCCTTTATCATTATTACAAATACGTAATCTTTTCGCAAACGATGAGTTTGTAACATTTGTAAAAGCAACTGATACTTTAAAAGATTTATCAAAACTTTATAATAAGTATTTAGAAACTAATGCGTATATTTGTAAGAATCTCTTTTTCTTTTACATTGATAAAGATTCAACCTTTGGTACAACTAATAATACTTTAGTTTTTGCACCTATTAATTTTTCTATAAAAGAAAATTTGATAGCTAATATGAAATATCGCATTAATCATTTGCCTGAAGAATATATGGAATATAAAAAAATATATGAATCTAATCTAAAGGAATTAGATAATTATATAGAAGAGAAAAAAACAAATATTCAAGTGATGAATGTTAGTCCAGATAAAATGTCTTTATGATTTCATAAGGATTTTTAGAAGATAATAAAATAAAAGAGGTATAAATAAATGGAACGTTTACAGAAATATATTGCTAGTTGTGGTGTAACTTCCCGCCGCAAAGCTGAAGAATTAATTATATCAGGAAAAGTAAAAGTTAATGGGAAAATTGTTACGGAATTAGGTACTAAAGTCAGCGATAAAGATGTGATTTCTGTTGATGGTAAAATCATTAATACTGAGGAACATGTTTATTTGGCAATGAATAAACCTAGAGGAGTATTATCATCTGCAGTAGATGATTTAGGGCGTAAAACAGTTTTAACTTTATTAGAAGAATCTCATTTAGGTAATAAGTATAAGAATAAACGACTTTTCCCTATTGGAAGATTAGATTATGATACTAAAGGAATTATATTATTAACTAATGATGGTGAGTTTATGAATCATTTAGTAGGTCCACAATCAAATCTTGAAAAGGAGTACTTAGCACGTGTTGATGGTATTTTTACAAAAGAGCACCTTAAGAAGCTATGCTCTGGAATTAAAATTGATGATTTTAAAACTCGAAATTGTTATGGATATATTAAAGATACTGATACTAAAAACAATTCAACGCTTGTTGGTTTAGTAATCAAAGAAGGAAAATACCATCAAGTGAAAAGAATGTTTCTAGCTTTAGGATTTAATGTGAAAAAACTTTCACGAATTAGATTTGGGGAGATTACAACTGAAGGAATCAGGGAAGGTGAAGTGCGTGAGTTAACACTTCATGAAGTTAAGAGATTGTATGCACTTTCATTAGGAGGAAAGAAATGAATATAGTAATAATTGGGGCAGGCAAATTAGGATCTTTACTGACCAAAAATTTATCACAGGAAAAGCATGATGTAGTCGTTATTGACAAGAATCCCCTTGCTGTGGATGAACTTGTTAATGAATATGATGTTAAAGGATATTATGGTAATGGCGCAAATTATGATACGCAAGTAGAAGCGGGTGTATCACAAGCAGATTTAGTAATTTCTGTTGCTACGCTTGATGAGTTTAATATCTTTGCTTGTATGGTAGCTAGAAGATTAGGTGCTAAGAATACTATTGCAAGAGTGAGAAATCCAGAATATTCTAAACAAATATCATTAATGAATCAAGATTTAGGTGTTAGTATGGCTTTAAATCCTGAACTTGAAACAGCTAATGAAATATCTCGTATGCTACGTTTTCCAAGTGCTTTGAAAGTTGAAACTTTTGCAAATGGTAAAGTTGATCTTGTAGAGATTAAAATAGATGAAAATTCGCCTTTAGTTGGAAGTTCTTTAATGTCTATTCACAATAAAACTAAAATTAGTATTCTAGTATGTGCTGTTAAACGTGGTGATGAAGTCATAATACCAAAAGGTGAGTTTGTAATCAAACCTTTGGATAATATTTATGTTGCCGCAGAACCAAAAGAAATAATAAAGTTTTTCAAATATTTAAATATTATGAAAGAACGTTCTAAACGAATTATGATTGTTGGTGCAAGTCGTATCGCTTATTATCTTACAAAGCAACTTTCTGATTTAGGTCTTTATGTGAAAATTGTAGATAGTAATGCAAATGTTTGTCTAGAAATGAGTGAGAAATTCCCTAAACTAACAATTATTAATGGTGATGCTACAAATCAAAAAATGATGCAAGAAGAAGGCATAAATACAATGGATGCTTTAATTTCTTTAACAGGAATGGATGAAACAAATATTATAATTTCATCTTATGCTAAAACATGTAATGTTGATAAAATCATTACTAAAGTTAATAATTCTAATTATAATCTTATTATTGACCAAATAGGCTTAAGTAGTGTTGTTTCTCCTAAAGAAATATCTTCAAACAACATTGTAAGATTTGTTAGAGGTCTTGAGTCAAGTCAAGGAAGTGAATTCATTACTTTGCATCGTTTTGTTGATAACAAAGTAGAAGCTTTAGAGTTCTTTATTCATACTGATACAGATTATACAAATATTCCTATTAAAGATTTGAAATTTAAAGATAATATTTTATTAGCTTGTATTATTAGAGATAATAAAGTCATAATTCCTCAAGGTAAAGATTCAATAAATAAATACGATGATGTTATTATTTTTACAACAAACCCATTTATAAAAGATGTAAAGGACATTTTAAGATAATATGAACAAAAAAATGATATTTTATCTAATGGGAAAGATTTTAATTATCATTGGTTTATTAATGTTTTTACCATTAGCTGTTGCAATAATTTATTATTTTAAAGATAATGAAACAAATAACATTTTAGCTTTTGCGATTTCAATTGCTTTAATGGTTGGTACTGGATTTTTACTAACTTTATTTAAACCTGAACGAAAGGAGTTTTTTGCTCGTGAAGGATTTGTGTTAGTTGGTCTTTCGTGGATTGTTATATCAGTGTTTGGAGCGCTTCCTTTCGTTATCTCAGGAGCAATTCCTAATTTCATCGATGCTTTCTTTGAAACTGTATCTGGTTTTACAACAACTGGAGCAAGTATATTAACTGGTGAAGAAATTGAAAAATTATCGCATAGTATGATTTTTTGGCGAAGTTTTACGCATTGGATTGGTGGAATGGGAATACTTGTCTTTGTATTAACATTCTTGCCATCAGAAGGTAAAAATATTCATATTATGAAAGCTGAATCGCCAGGTCCACAATTTGGTAAACTTGTTTCTAAAGTAAATTTTTCAGCTCGAATTCTTTATATTATTTATTTAGGTATTACTTTACTAGAAATAATATTACTGGTTTGTGGGAAAATGCCATTATTTGATGCAATAACAAACTCTTTTGCTACAGCTGGTACAGGAGGATTTGCTATTAAGGCTGATGGTATAGCTTCCTATAACACATACTGCCAAATCGTGATTGCTATTTTTATGCTCCTTTGTGGGATTAATTTTAATTTCTTTTTCTTAATATTAATTAGGAAATTCCGTCAAGCTTTTAAGATGGAAGAAGTACTTGTATATATTTTAATCATTATCTTTTCCACAATCACAATTGCTTTAAATCTATATATAGTTACAAAAGAGTCATTTGGAATTATTCTTAAAGATTCCTTCTTCCAAGTATCTTCAATTATCACCTCAACAGGCTTTTCAACAGTTGACTTTAACTTATGGCCAGAATTAAGTAAAACAATTTTAGTAATTTTAATGTTTATTGGAGCATGTGCTGGTTCAACTGGTGGAGGAATAAAAGTTAGCCGTTTTATAATATTAATTAAGAATATTAAAAGAACTTTCAAAAAATTAGTTCATCCTAAAAGTGTTTCAAATATTTCCTTTGAATCAAGTATCTTAGATGAAGAAACCATTTCAGGAGTTAGTAATTATTTTGCTTTGTTTATGATTATCTTTGCAATATTTGTTTTATTATTATCATTTGATCCTTTTAATCTTAATGGTGTAACTATTCCTACTGAAGGAGTTTCCAAGTTTGTAACTAATTTTACAGCAGTAACAACATGCTTTAATAATATTGGCCCAGGATTAAATTTAGTTGGACCAAGCGGCTCATTTGGCTTCTATTCTGATTTTTCAAAACTAGTCTTATCATTTGCTATGCTCTGCGGAAGATTAGAAATATATCCAGTATTATTACTTTTTACACCAAAAGTATGGCTTAATAAATAAATTATGTAGAAAAACTTATGCAGAATGCATTTATTTTGTGTAAGTTTTTTTATGTATAAATAGTTTATGCCCAAAATAAACATTTATTAAAAAAATATCGTTAATAAATAAAAAAATATTTGATATTGAAATAATTATATGTTATAATTATTTCTGTATGTTTTGAGGTGTATTTTATGGGATGGCAAATTGCAATTGATGGTCCTGCCGCAAGCGGAAAAAGTACCGTTGCCAAGGGATTAGCAAAAAAACTGGGATTTGAATATCTTGATACAGGAGCAATGTATCGTGCAGTTACTTTAAAGGCACTAAATCTTAAAATAAACTTAGAAGACGAAGATGAGTATAGTTTCTTAGAAAATACGAAAATTGATTTCGTTGATAACAATATTAATTTAGATAATGTTGATGTCAGCAAAGAAATTAGAAGTATTGAAGTAACTAATAATGTTTCATTAGTTTCTAAATTTAAATATGTTCGTGATAAAATGGTAGCTGCCCAGAGAGAACTTTCTAAATCTAAAAATATTATTCTTGATGGTCGAGACATCGGAACAGTTGTTTTACCTAAGGCAAACTTGAAAATCTTCTTATATGCTAATGTGGAAACAAGAGCAAAAAGAAGAATGAAAGAGCGTGAAGAAGCAGGTGTATATTTAGATTTAAAAGAAACTATGGAAGAGATAGAAGCTCGTGATTATAAAGATAGTCACCGTGAAATAAGCCCACTTACACAAGCTGATGATGCAATATTTTTAGACACATCAGAGTTTACCGTTGAAGAAGTGATTAATGAAATCACAAGACTAGCATTGAAAAGAGGTTACAGTATGGAAGATTTAGAACAAAAGAACGTAAACGTTGAAGAAGAAAAAGAAGAACAAAAGGAAGAAGCTGAAGTAGAAGAAATCGCCGCAGCTTTACCTGAAGAACCAGAACAAGCTGAAAAAGCAGGTTACAAAGAAATGCAAATTGTTACAGGAACAGTAGTTGAAGTACAAGATGCGCAAGAGGAAAGAAAATATGGAAACAAAGTGATTAAAGCTAAAGAAGAAAGAGTTTTAATTGAATTACCTGATGGACAAGAAGGTTTTCTATTCCGTAAAGATTGTGTAAATATCGATGCTGATGAAGCATTATTTGACCAATTTATCGAAGGCGATGAAATAACTGTTGCAATCAAAAAAATATTCCCTGATGGTGGAAAATTTATTTTCTCACAAATCCTTGTTGAGAGATATAATAAGTTAAAAGAATTTGAAGCAACAATTAAAGAACGTCCAATTATCAAAGCTAAAGTTATTAAGTTAGTTTCTGATTTTGGTTTACTAATGAAATATGAAGATTTCACATGTTTATTACCAACACAATTAGTAGTTACTAGCAAAGATAATGTTGCTGAATTAGTTGGCAAAGAATTAGAAGTTGTTCCAATTCGTATCGACTCTGCAAGAATTAGAATCGTTGTATCTGAAGTTCACGCCGTTAGAAAGAAAGAAAAAGCTGAAAGAAAAGAATTTATTGGTCAATTAGAAGTTGGACAAGTTTACGATGGAATAGTTAAAAACATTGAACCTTATGGCGTATTTGTTGAATTACATAAAGATGTTGAAGGCTTATTACATATTTCTGAATTTGATCATAACCGTGTTCAAAAAATTGAAAAAGTTCTAAATCCTGGCGATACTGTTAAAGTACAAGTTATAAAAATCGAAAAAGATCACATTGGCTTATCTCGTAAAGCATTACTTCCAAATCATTGGGCAAACTACTTTGCAGATAAGAAAGTTGATGACGTTGTAAAAGCAGAAGTTTTAGAAATCAAGAGTTCAGGTATTCGTGTTAAACTTGCTGAAGAACTTGAAGGATTTATTCCAAAGAGTGAATTCTCATGGAATCGTGATGCAGTTTTAGAAAATGCTGTAAAAGTTGGCGATGAAATTGAATGTAAGATTATCGAAACTGAAAAATATAAGAGACGTATCATCCTTTCTGTTAAACAACTAACTGTTAACCCTTGGTCTGTTACTGATTTAGAAGTTGGAAGCATTATCAATGTTAAAGTCGTTGAAGTTCTTGAAAACGGATATAAAGTTGATTATCAAGATGTTAATGGATATATGGCAAAAGGTGCTGTTAAACCTTCTGAAATGGATAAAGTTATTCCTGATGCTGAAATAAAAGTTAAAGTTCGCGTTTTCGATGCTGATAAACAAAGATTAATCGTTAGCATGAGAGATGCTGAAGAAAAAATCGAAAAAGAGAATTATAACAAATATAAGAGCACTGATAAGATGAGCAATACTTTCGGTGATTATTTAAACGAAATTAAAAAGAATAAATAAGGAGTTTAAATAATGCGTGGAGTTGTAGCTATCGTTGGTAGACCTAATGTCGGCAAATCAAGTTTGTTTAATCGTATTGCTGGCGAAAGGAAATCAATTACAGATGATGTCAGTGGAATTACTAGAGATCGTATTTATGCTAAAGCTTCATGGCTAAATCAAGAATTTAGAATAATCGATACAGGAGGGATCATCTTAAAAGATGAGCCCTTTTCTAAAGAAATTCGTGCCCAAGCTTATTTGGCAATCGATGAAGCAGATGTTATAATTATGGTCGTTAATGTTAGAAATTCTGTAACAACTGAAGATGAAGATGTTTTCAACATCTTAGTTAAATCAGGAAAACCAATTATCGTTGCCGCAAACAAAGTAGACGATAATTCGTTTATGAATGAAATATATGATTTTTATTCATTAGGCTGTGAAGAAGTTGTTGCTGTTAGTGCTTTACATGGCATTGGCGTTGGAGATTTATTAGATAAAGTTGTAGCACTTTTACCGAATAATAAGAAAAATGAATATGATGATGAGACAATTAAATTCTGTCTTATCGGTCAGCCTAATGTTGGCAAATCAACTCTTTCTAATGCTATAATAGGTGAAAATCGTTCAATTATCTCAAATGTTCCTGGAACAACAAGAGATGCTATTGATTCTCTTTTTACCAGAAATGGCAAGAAATATGTTGTTATTGATACAGCAGGAATTAGAAAGCAAGGTAAGATATATGAAAATGCAGAAAAGTATAGCGTTTTAAGGGCCTTAAAGGCTTTAGAGAGATCTGATATTGCCATACTTGTTTTAGATGGTACTTTAGAACTAAATGAACAAGACAAACGAATTGCAGGTTTTGCTCGTGAAAATAATCGTCCTATGATTATTGTAATTAATAAATGGGATATTGTTGAAAAAGATGATAAGACAATGAAAAAAATTGAAGAAAAGATTAAAACGCAAATGCCTTTTTTAGATTTTGCTCCAGTTATCTTCTTATCAGCACTACACTCATCACGAGTTGCAAAACTTCTTGATGAGATAGATTTCGTTTATGAAAACTATTCTCGTAGAGTTAGTACAAGTGTACTAAATGATATAATTATGGATGCGATTTTACTAAATCAACCTCCCGTATTTAATGGTAATCGTTTAAGGATTAATTATGCAACTCAAGAAGATACTTGTCCACCATCATTTGTTTTCTTTGTGAACGATGAAAGACATATGCATTTCTCATATCTTCGTTACTTAGAAAACAAAATACGTGAAAACTTTGAGTTTACGGGAACTCCAATTAAGTTTACTTTACGAAAGAAAGATATATAAAAGAAATACTTTTAAAAATCTAGCTTTTTAAAAGTATTAAAATAATTATCACTTCATATACTTTTATGAGGTGATTTTTTTGAATTTTGGAAAATTATTAAATTTAATAACAGAAAATAACATCAATCCTGATGATGTTTTTAAACTTGTTGAAAAGGTTAAAACGATGGACTTAAAAGATGAAAACAATATTAGGGAAATAATTCATGAAGTATCCAAAATAGCTAATAAACCAATAGACATTGAAAAAGAAAATAATCTTGTCCGAAAAATAATGGCTGATGGTTTAAATGAAGATTTAATAAATTTAATATAAAATAATAGTCATATTTTTATATTAAACTTAATATTCTTTATTGAATGGAGTAAAGGTGAAAAAATGAAAAATGATGTGATACGCGACGTTGTTTTTAGAACAAATGGAGAACTTTATATTGGTGTTGTTGGTTCAGTTAGATCTGGTAAATCAACATTCATTAGAAAGTTTATTGAAACTAAAGTATCGCCTTATGTAATGAACGAAGAGTTAAAGAATAAACTTATTGATGATTTACCTCAAAGCAGTGACGGTAAAACCATAATGACAGTTGAGCCTAAGTTTGTTCCCTCTAGTCCAGTTTATATAAGTGTTGATGAAGAAATCAACTTAAATGTTAGATTAGTTGATTGTGTTGGTTATATTATTCCTTCCTCAAAAGGGTACATTAACGAAGATGGTAGCCCACGTTTGGTGAAAACACCATGGAAAGTCGAAAGCATACCTTTTGAAGAAGCAGCAACTTTAGGCACTAAAAAAGTTATTGAAAATCATTCACATATCGGAATACTATTAACTAGTGATGGATCATTTGGTGAGTTTTCAAGAGAAGAATATGAACTTGTTGAAGAGAAACTAGTCGAGGAAATGAAAGAATTAGAAAAACCTTTCGTAATAGTTATTAACACAACAAACCCTAATTCTGAAGAAACAAATAATCTTGTAACTGAACTAAATGATAAATATGATGTAAATGTCTTAGCAATTAATGCTAATGAATTAACTGAAGATGATATTGATACTATTCTTCAAAAAGCTTTAGAAGAATTTGAAATAACCAAATTAGATTTAAATGTGCCTAATTGGATAAAAGAATTAGATAATTCATTTGATATAAAGAAAGAATTCAATGATGTCTTAGATAATGTTACAATTGAATATCGTAAGTTTAAACATATCAATAAACTACGAGATACTTTAAAAGAGTCTAATTTATTTGAATCAGTAACAATAACAGATTTAAATAGTGGAACAGGAGAAGTAACGATTGATTTAACATGTAGTGATGAACTATTTAATGATATTTTAAAAATGTTACTTGGTGAAATGATGGATGATAGAGGTAAATTCATAAAGTTTATTCAAGAATCTATTATTTCTAATAAAGAATATGCTTATTATAAAGAAGCTTTAGAGTTTTCTAAAAAAACTGGATACGGAATTTCAATGCCTACAACTAGTGAAATGACATTGAGTACGCCAGAAATAATTAAACAAGGTAATAGATATGGTATAAAACTAAAAGCAATTGCCCCTTCAATTCATATGATAAAAGTAGATGTCGAATCGTCTTTTGAACCAATAATAGGATCAGAAGAACAATCCAAGATTTTATTAGAAAAAATAATGAAAGATTATGAAACTGATCCTCAAGCATTATGGAATAGTGAAATATTTGGAAGAAAGTTATGTGATGTTGTTAATGATGGCATAAAAGGTAAATTATTTTTATTAAATGATCAAACACAATACAAATTTAGAGAGAGTTTAGAAAAAGTAGTAAATAAGGGACATGGAGGACTATTAGCTATAATCCTTTAATATATAAAAACGGTGATTTTTACTATGGTAAATTTTACCGTTTTTTATATCATTTTTAGATAAAAAGTAGTATAATTAACTTGGTGATTTTATGTTAAAAAAAGAATATAGCAAAAAAATAAGTGAAAAATTAGGAGTTCCTCAAATACTTGTAAATAGTATAGTCGATGAGTTTATTAATGAGTTATCAGAAACACTATCAAATAAAGATAAAGTATGCATAACAAACTTTGGAACATTTCAAAAAAGTTACATCCAAGCTAAAAATCAATTTTCACCAATTGATGGTAGTAAAGCTAAAACTAATAGTTATTATCGTATATCATTTGTTTGTTCTAAAGAATTAATAAAAAAACTAAAAAAAGAATAATTTAAAATTATATTAAATATAATTTAGTATGGGTGCATTAAAAAATTTATATTTGTTCTTAATTTTTCTTTTTAGCATTGGAATATTTACATTTGTTGTCTTCTATGATGAGGATGTAAAATATAATGTTCATTATGTTGATGAACTTGAAAGTGATAGTAATACTATCAATATTTATCTTTTAAATGAAAATAATGAAATCAAACCATTAAAAGTAAATGTTGAAGATAAAAATGATTATCAAGAAATATTTAGTTATTATAATGAAAAAATGAATAGTTTTGAAGTTGGATATAATAGTCCCTTAGTTTTTTCAACAGAGACAAAAAGTGTAGAATGTTTAGATAATATACTAACTATAAGAATAGATAAATTATCTTCTGAATCTGACAACGAGAAATTAATGGAATGTTTACTAAAAACATATAATGAATTAGGTGTTAGCGCAATAACTTTAGAAGCGGGGAAAAGCACATTATATATTTCTTCATAAAAGCCTTTTCGAAGGTTTTTTTATACTTGCATTTACACAGAAAAAGTGATAAAATATTTAAACAATATAGGTGCTATTTATGAAAAAAATAATTGTTGCTACAAATAATAAACATAAGTTAATAGAACTTAAAGAAATGCTTAAAGATGTCTGCGAACTAACATCCTTAAGAGATTTAAATGAAATAACCGAACCGAAAGAAGATGGTTTAACATTTGCAGAGAATGCTTATAAAAAAGCAAAATATTATTATGATATATATAAATTACCAATTATTGCTGATGATACTGGACTTGTAGTTCCAGCCTTAAATGGAATGCCTGGTATTTATTCAGCGCGATATGCTAGTTTAGGTCTATGTAAAGAATTTCATGATGACTTTCTTAATAGAAAAAAACTATTAAAGGAGTTAGAAAATGCAACAGATCGAAATGCATATTTTGAATGTACAATATGTTACATCGATAGTGATGTTACAAAATATTTTACAGGAAAAACATATGGACATATCATATTACCAAACGAAGTAGATGATACTCAAATAAATGGTTTTGGATATGATAGATTATTTTATTCAGATGATTTAAATAAAACATTTGGTGAAGCCACAGAAGAAGAAAAAAATAGCGTTTCTCATCGTGGCCGAGCAGTAAATAAATTAAAGGAGTATTTGTTAAATGATAGAAAATAAAGTATTAGAAGTAGCTCAAAATGTTCTTGGAACAGAATGTAAAATTGAAAAAAGACTATTAGGTGGTATGAGCAATTATACATATGTTGTGTCATATAATGATAAACTTTACACAGTAAGAATCCCTGGTGAAAATTCTGAAAAGTTTTCTAATAGAGAAGAAGAAAAAATAGGAATTGATATATTTGAATCACTTTCTCTAACAACAAAAACCATTTATTTCGATAAAGCAACAGGAATTAAAGTATCTGAATATGTAGATGGTGATGTCTTAAATACTTTGGATAATATTGATTATCAAGAAGTTAGTAATTTACTTCATAAAGTTCATGATAGTAATATTCAATGTGATGTTGATTATGATGCTTTTAATCGTTTGAATTATTATGAAAGTCATTTAGATGGCAATGAAAGATTCATAAATAATCATTATTTAGAAATAAAGAATAAACTATTCAGTTATCAAGAATATCTTGAAAAACAACCAAAGGTATTTTGCCATAATGACTGTCAACCATCAAACTTTATTCTTACAAAAAATGAATTAAAAATTGTTGATTTTGAATTTGTTGGTAACAATGATTATTTATATGATATTGCATGCTTTGGAAATAACGATTTTGAAGAAGCATTAAAGTTATTAAAAGTTTATGAAAAAAATATTAATGATAATATCTATAAACGTTTAAACTTATGGAGAGCATTCCAATGCTTACAATGGTATCTTGTTGCTAGTTTTAAAGATATTACTGGAATGAGTGAAAAACTTAAAATAGACTTTAAGGCAGTTGGTGAGATGTATCTTGATTTAGCTTTGAAACATATTACAATTTCTGAAAAATACAATTAATAAGATAAATAAAAAGAAAATAAGATAAAAAATCGCAGGTATTTTAAAAAAATACCTTGATTTTTAAAATGATTAATGCTATAATATACTAGACTTATGTGTGTGAAAGGAGGGACAAAAAAATGCCAAAAACCATAGTTAGAGAAAATGAATCAATTGAAGATACTCTTAAACGTTTCAAACGTGATGTGTCAAGAAGTGGTACCCTTCAAGAAGCACGTAAAAGAGAACACTTTTTAAAGCCAAGTGACATTAAAAAGATGAAAAAAAGAGCAGCTAAAAAGAATCAATATCGTCGTAATAATTACTAGATATATTCTTAGAATAAATTGGGTTAATTCCCAATTTTTTTTATGCTTTTATGTATTTTATTATTATTTATAATCATATAATTATATTAGGTGATAATATGTTTAATGATAATAAAATAATTATAACCAATAATAAAATATCAATATTTAGTTATGATGAACTAAAAGAAATAAACACAGATTATATAACTATAGATAATGTATGTATTTATGGTAAGTTCTTAAGGATTGAGGAAATGGATGAATATTTTATAATTATTTGTGGAGAAATTGCAAAGGTTGTTTTTGATGAAGAAAATCAATAAATATTTTGTAAGGACGAAAAATACTGATATTAGTTCATTAAACAAAAGGAAAATATACAACTTTAAAAAAGAAAATGATGAGATTTCTTTTTATACCAATAATATTAGTGATTTAGATGAATCATATGTTATAACAAATTTATATAAAAATAATATTATTAAATTCTTTAAAAATTATTCAATAACTATTATAGGGATATTAATTTTAATTTTATGTTCATATATTATTAGTAAATCAATAACCGATATTGAATTTGCCCAAAGCATTCATGATGAAGATGTATATCAGTATGTCTCAAATGAAATAAAATACTATGGGAAAATAGGATTTTTAAAAAGAAATATAATAGATATAAATAAAGATTTACGTAAAACATATTATATGTATCAATGGATAAATATTGAAAAGAAAGGAACCTTAATACGTATTAATCTTTCAAAAGCTGATACTGATGATTTTATTAATGATGGAACTACAAAAGATTATTTAATTTCTCATTATGATGCATATATTAAAGGTTATTATGTTAAGAAAGGTAAAATATTAGTTTCACTTAATACAACTGTATCAAAAGGTGATAACCTTATTTCAGGTTATATACCTATATATGGTGGCGAAGAAAATAAAGTTGAACCTGAAGGATATGTTATTGGTGAAGTAAGTTATCTTAAAACAATTTCACTTGAAAACAATAAAATCGTTTTTGAGAAAAGTGGAAAAATAAAGAAAAAGAGAATATATGTTTTGTTTAATAAAGAAAAAGACTTAAAGTGTGATTTTTTTGATGAATATGAAATAGAGCGAAAAGAAGTTTTGTCATTTGGTAAATTTTTAAAAGTATATGATATTTATTACTATGAAATTGTCGAAAGTAAAATTTCTTATACTGAGTGTAGTGCTATTACATATGGCAAAAGTTTAATTTATAGTGAATTTGATGAAAAGAAAAAGTATGATTTTGAAAAAATAATTTCTATTGAAGTAAATAATATTACTTTTGATAATAATATAAATATAACTTTTACTATAAATATGATTAAAGACATAACAAGAGATTAATAAATGCTTTTATTTTTATAGTTTTAGTGTTATAATTATTAAGCTATTGGAGAATAAAATATGAGTGAATTTATAAAAGTATATGAACTTAATTCAGAAATCAATGATATTGATTTGAGAGGAGCAAGTGACATATATATTAAAGCAATTGAATCGTGTTTGAAAATAGAGATAGTTATAGATGAAAATAATATATATCTTAAGAACGAAGATATACATTTTCAAACTAAAGTATGTAATATTTTCGAAGCCATCGAAACATTGTTACTTAATAATATTTCCTTAAGTTTAGGTGATATTTATGGCTTAATAAATAATATTGATAGCGATAACTTAAAATCAATTGTTTCTTTGTATCTTAAAAAAGAAAATATTATAACAACAGTATCTGGAAAGACTATCTATCCTAAGACTTTAAATCAAAAGCTTTATATTAAAGCTTTAGAAGATAATGATATAGTTTTCGCAATCGGTCCAGCGGGAACAGGAAAAACATATTTAGGGGTAATGTATGCTTTAAAACTTTTAAAATCATTTAAAGTTCGCCGTATTGTTTTAGTTAGACCAATTGTTGAGGCTGGCGAAAAATTAGGGTTCTTGCCTGGCGATTTAAAAGAAAAAATTGATCCTTATTTGATTCCTATTTATGATTCTTTATATGAAGCAATTGGTAAGGAACAAGTTACTAAACTGATTGAAAAGGGAACAATAGAAGTAGCTCCTCTTGCTTATATGCGTGGTAGAACTTTAGATAATGCAGTTATTATTCTTGATGAAGCACAAAATGCTACCTTAACACAAATGAAAATGTTTCTAACACGTTTAGGTTTTGGATCTAAAATGATTGTAACTGGTGACCTTTCACAAATCGATTTACCAACAAGAAATATTTCAGGAATGATTGAAGCGACAGATTTATTACAAGATATAGAAGGAATAAAGATGGTCAAATTCCAACGTGAAGATGTTATGAGACATCCATTAGTCTTCAAAATAATAGAAAGGTACGACAATAAAAGATAAATATGCTAATTAATCTTTATAATAATTATCCTAATGAAATAGATTTTGATTTCAATAAAATCATTAAAGATATTGAAACATATGAAAGTAATGGAGAAATTGCTTTAATATTAGTTGATTTAGATGAAATACATAAAATTAATAAAGAATATCGTCACAAAGATTATCCAACAGATGTAATCTCTTTTGAATCAGATGATGAGGAAGATGAAAATTATCGCGGTGAAATATTTTTGTGCGTTGATAAAGCTTATGAGCAGGCAAAAGCTTATGGGCATAGTGTAGAAAGAGAATTTGCTTTTCTCTTAATTCATGGCGTTTTACATCTTCATGGTTATGATCACCTTACACCAGAAGAAGAAAAAGTAATGTTTACAAAGCAAGAAGAAATATTAACTAATTTAAATTACATAAGGAGATAACTAATGATTCTAAAGGAAAATCCATTATTAGAAGAAAAATTTTTAGAAATGTATGAAGCAGCATTGACTGGTTATAAAAATGCTTATACACCATATTCTAATTTTAAAGTAGGTGCAAGCCTTTTATTAAAAAATGGTAAAATAATATATGGTTGTAACGTTGAAAATTCATCATACGGCTTAACAAATTGTGCTGAAAGAACAACTCTTTTTAAGGCAGTTTCTGAAGGTTATTCAAAAGATGACTTTGTTGCTTTTATGATAATTGCAAAAACAAATGAACCTGTTTCCCCTTGTGGCGCGTGCAGACAAGTGATGAGAGAACTAATGCATCCTCAAACACCAGTTATCCTTACAAATTTGGATAAGAAAATAAAAGAAACAACTGTTGAAAAATTATTACCATATTCTTTTACAGGAGATAATTTAAATGAATAAATTCAAATCAGGCTTTGTGGCAATTATAGGGAGACCAAATGTTGGAAAATCAACATTTCTAAACTATTGTTTAGGCAAAAAAATATCGATAATAAGCCCTAAACCTCAAACAACTAGAAACAAACTACAAGGCATTTATACAACAGATGAAATGCAGATAATATTTATTGATACTCCAGGTATTCATAAAACCCAAAATAAGTTAGGCGATTATATGAACAAAGAAGCATTTTCCACATTAGATGATGCTGATTATATTATGCTAATAACTGATAGTACTCAAGACTTTGGAAGTGGAGATTCATTTGTTTTAGATGTTTTAAAAAAAGCCCATGCTCCAATAATTTTATTAAGAAATAAAATAGATTTAATAAAATCATTAGAAAGTTTTAACGAAAATACTAATAAATTTATTGAATATTTTAATAATAACTCGAAGTCTTTTTCAAAGATTATTAATATTAGTTCTGTAACAGGTGAAAATATAAATGAATTATTAGATTATTTCCAAAATAATCTTCCTTTAGGTCCAATGTATTTTCCTAAAGACCAAATCTCTGATCATCCTGAAGAATTTATAATTTCAGAAATAATACGTGAAAAAGTCTTACTATTAACTAAAGAAGAAGTTCCACACTCAATTGCTTGTGTTGTTGAAAGGATGAAAATTGATGAAGAAAACGAAAATCTTATAAACATTAATGCAGTTATTGTTGTTGAGAGAGATTCTCAAAAAAAGATAATTATTGGTAAAAATGGTCAAATGATAAAGAAAATTGGAACTTTAGCTAGGAAAGAAATAGTTATGTTTTTAGGAATGAAAGTATACTTAGAAATATGGGTTAGAGTTGAAGAAAAATGGCGTGACAACACCAACAAATTGAAAAAATTGGGATATCAATAAACATCTATAAAAGAATAAATTCACCAAAAAAAGAAAAAATATAAATGGTGAATGAAATGAATAATATAAACAAGAAAAGAAATAAACTTTATCAAAAGTTTACGGAAACAGGGAAAATAAGTGATTACTTATTATATGCGAAAGAAAAAAATAATGATGTAAGAGGAAGAAGCAATGGAACTCATCGAGGGAATAGTTCTAAATACTCGTAAATATCAAGAAAATTCTAAATTAATTTATGTTATAACTAAAGAATCATTAATGACGCTTTTAGTAAAAGCATCATGTTCGTTCACAAGCAAAAATTATGCTTGCGCTCAAGAACTAATTAAAATAAACTTTTCATATAGCGAAAGCAAAAGAAATAGTTTCAATACTCTTACGAGCTATGAAATTGTTGATACTTATAAGTTTGTAAAAGATAAATATAATGTTATAAAAGAAATATTAGATATATTAAATATTATATATCGCTATTATGAACATATTTCAGTAGAAAAAATTACAGATCGTAATAATGTTTATAATCTTTTGAACTTTTATTTAAATAAAATAAATTTACTTTATAGTGATGAATATAAAGATAATATAGATAAAATAGATTATTTACATAAAATGTATAAAATAATATTTTTAGAAAAAATGTTATATTTATTGGGTGTTGGTCCAAATGTCTATAATTGTACTGTTTGCTCTTTACCGAATGCATATAATTTCTCTATCTCAAGCGGTGGTGTTGTTTGTGAGAAATGCAAAACAAAAGATTCCTTTTCAGGAACCGTTGTAGGAGTTTTTAAAGTATTATATCTTGGTAAATTAGAAATATTCGACTATAAATGCCTTTTAGAACTGCCAAATTGCGTAGAAGAACTACAAAAAATCATAAAATTATATTATGAAAGATATTTATCAATAAGAATTTAAAGCTATTTATTCATAGCTTTTTATTTTAGGGGTAAAATAAATATTATCAAAAAGTTAAAAAGAGTACATTTAAAAGAAAAATGTCGATAAATGTAGAAAAATAAAGGAGTTTTATGAATAATTACCATTTTTATTATAATTATATTATTCAACCACTATTATTATTTGTTATACAAATGTTATTATTTAATTATTCAATTATTACAAAAAATATAATCAGCATATTAATATTATTTTTATTTGATTTATTTATATTAATTGACTATTCAATTTTTGATTATTTATTAAAAATGATATTATATATTATTTACTTCATAATTGTTTTAATTTTTAGTAACAATCTATTATTTAATATTTATACAGATTATTTTTCTTTTGTTTTAGTAATATTTATAAATTATACTTTTAATATATTTTATTCTTATAAAAGAGTTACATGATACGGTAACTTTTTTTATATTTTGCAAATTGTAAAAACAAGCATATTGACAAATTGACAAATGAATGTTAAAATATAATGATACCAAAAGTGTTTATAAAATGAAGGAGCGAAAAATATGGAAAAATCAATGGAAAAGTTTGTTTCGTTTTTGAAAAGTCAAGGATTTGTCTTTCAAGGAAGTGAAATATATGGCGGTTTAGCAAACGCTTGGGATTATGGCCCATTAGGAGTTGAACTTTTAAATAATATAAAAAATGCTTGGTGGAAGAAATTTGTTCAAGAGTCACCATATAATGTAGGAATGGATAGTGCTATTCTTATGAATCCCAATGTATGGGTTGCAAGTGGTCACGTTGGAGGTTTTAGTGATCCTTTAACTGATTGTAAGAAGTGTGGAGCTCGTCATCGCGCTGATAAATTAATTGAAGATTTCACAAATGGTGAAATAACTGGTGATGGAATGAGCAATGAAGAAATAATGGAATTTATTAGCAAAAATAATATTACTTGTCCTAAGTGTGGTGCAAGTGATTTTACACCAATAAGAAAATTTAATCTAATGTTTAAAACTAATCAAGGTGTAATTGAAGATGAAAAGAATGCAGTTTATTTAAGACCAGAAACTGCTCAAGGTATTTTTGTTAATTTTAAGAATGTTCAAAGAACAACAAGAAAAAAGATTCCTTTTGGAATTGGTCAAATTGGCAAGAGTTTTCGTAATGAAATCACTCCTGGAAACTTTATTTTCCGTACTCGTGAATTTGAACAAATGGAATTAGAATTCTTCTGCAAACCTGGAACAGATTTAGAATGGTTTGATTACTGGAAAAAATATTGCTTAGATTTCTTAAGTTATATAGGTTTAAGAAGTGAATTAATAAGATTTAGAGATCATTCACCTGAAGAATTATGTTTCTATTCAAAAGCTACTACAGACATCGAATTTAAGTTTTTCTTTGGCTGGGGTGAACTATGGGGTATAGCAGATAGAACTGATTATGATTTATCAACTCATATGAAACATTCAGGAGAAAGTCTAGAATATTTTGAAACAGAAACTAATACTAAATATATTCCATATGTTATTGAACCATCATTAGGAGCTGGAAGATTATTCTTAGCTCTTCTAACAAGTGCTTATGAAGAAGAAGTTTTACCAAATGGTGAAACTCGTGAAGTGCTTCATATTAAGCCTAGTTTAGCGCCTAAGAAAGTTGCTGTTTTGCCTTTGGTTAACAAATTATCAGCTGAGGCATTAAAAGTATATGAAACTCTTAACAAGGAATTTGCTTGTGATTACGACACAAGTGGTCAAATTGGAAAGAGATATCGTCGTCAAGATGCTTGTGGAACTCCATTCTGTGTTACATTCGATTATGATTCATTAGAAGATAACTGTGTAACGGTTAGAGAAAGAGATTCAATGACACAAGAAAGAGTTAAAATTGACGAATTAGTTGATTATATTACTAAAAAACTAAAATAAAATAGGAGATATTTTTTATGGATGTTTCACAAAACGATAATTTACATGATTCACTTACCAAAAAAGTTCTTGAAAATTGTGATATAGTTCAAATAATTAGTGAATACATCACCTTAGAAAAGAAAGGAAATGATTATAAGGGACTTTGTCCATTTCATAATGATTCAAATCCTTCTTTATCTGTATCTCCTCAAAAAAAAGTGTTTAAATGTTTTAGTTGTAATACTGCAGGCAACGCTATAAACTTTGTACAAAAAATTGAAAATATTTCTTATTTTGATGCTTTGAAAAAAGTTGCTGAAAAAAGTGGCATAAAACTTGATATTAAAGAAAATCCACAAGAACAAAAAAAGAAAAAATATTACAAAATATTAGATGATGCTACATCTACTTATGAATTTTTCTTAAAAAATACGACTGAAGGACAAAAAGCCTTAGAATACTTGCATAAAAGAAATATTACCGATGATATAATAAAAAGATTTAGAATTGGTTTATCAAGTCATAATGATAATATTTTGTCTAAAGTATTACTTGAACAAAAAAAATATTTGCCATTAGACTTGAAAGAACTGGGATTAATTGATGATGCTAATAAAGACCTTTTCCACGGAAGAATAATGTTTCCAATTACCAACTTAAAAGGAAATATTGTTGGTTTTAGTGGACGTATTTATGATCGTGAATCAAATTCTAAATATATGAATACGAAAGAAAATGAAATATTCAAGAAAAAAGATATTTTATTTAATTACTTTGATGCTCTAAATGATATTAAACTGAAAAATCATGTTTATATCTTTGAAGGTTTTATGGATGTTATTGCCGCATATAGAGCAGGAATCAATAATGCAATAGCAACTATGGGTACTGCTTTAACTGAAAGCCAAATAGATATCATCAAAGGACAAACAAATAATATTACAATTTGTTATGATGGAGATAATCCTGGAATAGAAGCAACTAAAAGAGCCATAAATTTATTTGCGAAGAAAGGCATTGCTGTCTCAACGATTATCCTTCCTGAAGGATTAGACCCAGATGATTACATTAACAAAAAAGGTAAAGAAGCTTTTTGTGAATTATTAGAAAAACATCAAGTTAATTATCTTGATTATCTATATGAAATTGCAAAAAGAAAGTTAGATCGCAATAATCCTAATTCAATATTACAATTTCAAAAAGAAATTTATCAAATTATTAAAGATTTAAAAAATGAGTCTTTGAAGACATATTTACTTAATAAATTAGAAATTGATTTATCCATTAATAGAAATAAATTAGAAATTGATTTAAATAATTATAACAATAGTAATGTTGTTATTGAGCGAATCCGTAATGAGAATAAATCTCATAAGCAAACATTTGAAAAGAAAAATTATGAAGAAGCAGAAAAAGGGATAGTTTATTTATCATTTTACAACCGTGATGTTTGTCTTAAAGTTCAAAAGAAATTGGGAATTGATGAATTTATAAATTCTATTAATCGTAATATTCTTTTTGCTTTATATGAATATTATAATTTATCAAATGAAATGAATAAAGATGAATTTCTAAAATCACTAGAGCCTTTAGAATTAGACACTTTAAATACAATAATTAACAGTTGCCAATTTTATACAGTAAAGTGTTTAGATGATTTCATAACTTATATGAAAAATGCTAATAACTATAAAACCGATATTTATTTGCGAAAAAAAATAAAAGATGAAACAAATAGTGAAAAATATCAACAATTCCTTGAAGAATTTGTGAGAAATAAAAAGAATCTAATCAAAGTTAAAAAGAATAAGGAGTGATTTGATGATTAATAATAACAAAGACTTGCAACAACTTTTTGAAGAAGGAAAGAAAAATGGCTTTGTAACTTTAAATAAGTTATTAAAAATTGTTGATGAGTCAAGTGAAGAATATGATGAATTTCTTGAAACATTAGATAATGAACAAATAGAATTGATTTCTGAAGAAGATGAAATTGCTACCAATTTAGATGATAGCGATAGTGATTTTGAGGGCTTCTTAGGAAAAATAGAAAACGATCCAGAGTTTGCTGAATTCTCTAATGAAATAGAAAATGAATTAAAAACTAAAGATATAGAAGATTTAGTTTCATCATCAACTATTATGTCTGCTGATGATCCAGTAAAAATGTATCTAAAAGAAATAGGTCAAATTCCTTTATTATCATCAACTAGAGAACTAGAATTATCTCGTTCCATTCAAGAAGGTATATCAGCTGAAGAAATGCTTGCACAAATAAAAACGGGAAACAAAGAAGCTACACCTGAAGAAATTAAAAGATTAGAAGAAATTGAAACTGATGGTTTAGATGCCCAAGAAATACTTACAAATTCAAATTTGCGTTTAGTAGTAAGTATTGCTAAAAAATTTCTAGGACGAGGTTTACCATTTGAAGATTTAATCCAAGAAGGTAATATGGGACTAATGAAAGCAGTAAAGAAATTCGATCCAACTAAAGGCTTTAAGTTTTCAACTTATGCAACATGGTGGATTAAACAATCAATTACTCGTTCGATAGCTGACCAGTCACGTACAATTAGAATTCCTGTTCATATGGGAGAACAAATTAATCGTATGATTAAAACGCAAAGACGCTTAACACAAGAGTTACAAAGAGAACCTACGGAGCAAGAACTTGCTGAAGCTTTAGGTGAAAAAGTTGAAAAAATTAGAAGAATGCAAAAAGCAGCCCTTGAACCAGTTTCAACTGATAAAGCAATAGGTGAGGAAGAGGATTCAACACTACTTGACTTTTTCCCTGATACTGAAAATCTTAATCCTTTAGAATATACAATGAATGAAAAATTTAAAGAAGAAATAGATAGTTTTCTTAAAGAATTACTTCCAAGAGAAGAAAAAGTTATCAGATTGCGTTATGGTTTAGAAGATGGTCGTTCACACACATTAGAAGAAGTTGGTAAAGAATTTAATGTTACAAGAGAACGCATTAGACAAATTGAAGCTAAAGCAATTAGAAGATTACGCCATCCTTCACGACAAAGAAGACTGCGAAGTTTAAAAGGTTACACTGAATAAAAATCTGACTTAATACAATAATAATAGTAAGGAGGAATTCAAATGATTACTGATAACAAAGAATTGATAAAACTTGTTGAAGAAGCAAGACAGAATGGAGTAATCCAACTTGAAAAAGTTTTAAAAATAATCGATGAATCAAGCAATGAATATGATGAATTACTTGATTTACTTGACGCAGAAGAAATAGAAATTGTCTTTGATTCAGAAATGAACAATGAACTTGAAAGTATCGATGATGATTTTGAAGGCTTCTTAGACAAACTAGAAAGCGATCCAGAATTTGCGGAATTTTCTAATGAAATAGAAAACGAATTAAAAACTAAAGACATAGAGGATTTAGTTTCTTCAACAATGATAATATCGGCTGATGATCCTGTTAAGATGTATCTTAAGGAAATCGGACAGATTCCTTTGTTATCAACAGCAAGAGAATTAGAACTAGCTAGAGCAATTCATGAAGGTTTATCTGCTGAAGAAATGTTAAAAATGGCAGATGAAGGTTTGAAAGAAATTGATCCTGAATTAATGGAAAAATATAAAGTACTAGTTGATGAAGGTCATGATGCTGAAGAGATATTGATTAATTCAAATTTACGTTTAGTAGTAAGTATTGCTAAAAAATTCTTAGGACGTGGAATGCATTTAGAAGACTTAATTCAAGAAGGCAATATGGGCTTAATGAAAGCAGTCAAAAAGTTCGATTCCACAAAAGGCTTTAAATTCTCTACATATGCTACTTGGTGGATAAAACAATCTATTACCAGAGCAATAGCTGACCAAGCACGTACTATAAGAATCCCTGTTCATATGGGAGAACAAATAAATAGAATGATTAGAACGCAAAGAAAAATGGCTCAAGAGTTACAAAGAGAACCAACAGATGAAGAATTAGCTGCTGAGTTAGGTGAAAAAATCTCTAAAGTACGAATGATGCAAAAAGCAGCTTTGGAAACTATCTCAACAGATAAAGCTCGAGGTGAAGATGAAGATACCACATTACTAGATTTCTTCCCCGATAATGATACCTTAAACCCATTAGAATATACTATGAATCAAAAATTTAAGGAAGAAATGGATAAACTCTTAAGCGAACTTTCCCCAAGAGAAGAAAGAGTTTTGAAACTAAGATATGGTTTAGAAGATGGTAGAACACATACTCTTGAAGAAGTTGGCAAAGAATTTAATGTTACTAGAGAACGCATCAGACAAATTGAAGCTAAGGCTATTAGGCGCTTACGTCATCCATCAAAAAGAAATAGAATTAATATAATTAAAGGATATTTAAATAGTTAAACTTTCCATAACGGAGAGTTTTTTATTGATTTTTTTTTTTTTTAGTTTATAATTATAAGTGGAGGTAGAAATATGAAAAAATTATTATTAAATTATTTATTAATAGCGATTTGTCTTCACTTTTTATGTGTTGATTGGAGTGTAATTTGTGAAGAAAAATTTTATGGGAATGATGAGATTGTTTCTGCACAATCACTAGGTTTTACTCCATATAATTCAGCAACAACAATGTATAGTTATTTCAAAAATTTAACAACAAACATTGGTAATAATGAAACTTCTTCATCGTGCGGATATGTTGCATTAGCAATGCTGTTAAATTATTATGATACGTTTTTAAACGACAATATTGTTGAAGAGAAGTATGAGGTTGATGCAAACTTTAATGATGATACTGATAAATATTCAGTTAGTTCGCCAGGTACAAATTATGAAGCAAATTATGAACCAACTGATGATTATGATGTTGCAGGATATATGAATTATTTACGTACAAACTATGTTGATTCATCTTTACATGCAAAACTTGCACTAATTGGTACGAATTCGTTAACAAGTAATCCTTCTAACTTAGGAACTTTTAGAGAAACATTTGGTACCACAAAGACAATTATTAACAATACAATTAATAATTACTTTGATCAGTTACCTACTTCAATTTCTTTTACAATTTCCCAAAAAACTCTTCCGAATAATGCAACTAATAATGACTATGAAGAACTTAATAGTTTTATTATATCGTGCATAAATCAAGGGAAACCTGTTTTAGCTGGAATGAATAATGGTTTCAACGGTCACGCCGTTATAATATATGGATATAATAATTCAAAATTTGTTTATCATGATGGATATTTAAATAGATCTGAAGTTGCTAGCATGTGGCCAACTTCTTCAACAATATTAGGAACAAATGTTTCTCGTATATCATATGCAATGTCGCTTGATTTTAATCTAGAGCATAGCTGCTCATATCATTATTATAATTCGTCGAATGGCAATAGTTATTGTTATTGTGGACAATATATTCACAGTACTCACGTATATACTGATTCATATGTTTACTATTCAAATAATTATCATAAAGCATGTTGCCATTGTGGCGAATATAAATTACAGCTTCATAATTATAGAGCAAATATTAATGTTGGAATAGATTGCCCGTGTGGTGCTGAAAATCCATTTATATAGGAGGTAGAAATATGAAAAAAATAATATCTATTTTTATTTTATTAATAACAATATTTTTGTTTTCTGGATGTTCTGAAGAAACAATAAAAGTATGCTTTGAAACAAATGGTGGTAATGAAATTACTGCTATAGAATTAAAAAATAACAAATTAAATGATTTTAGTTTACCAAATAATCCAGTTAAAGATGGCTATACATTTAAAGGTTGGTATTTAGATAGTGATTTTAAAGAAGAATTTAAATCATTAGATGATATGAATAAAGATGTTACATTATATGCTAAGTGGGAAGAAATAAAGGAGTATACAATTACATTAATTGATGGGGATAACTGTCAATACCTTAAGATTAAAGAAGGTGAAAAATTAGCAGAACCTAAAGTAACTGAAAGTAAAGAATATGAATTCTTTGGTTGGTATAATGATGAAATAAAATTTGATTTTGATTCTATTATTACAAGTGATTTAACGTTAAATGCAAAATGGGGTACCATTTTAACTCCATTTAATGAAAATAAAACAATAGTTGATAAAGATTACATAACTAAATATTCTGAAGGAAATGTATTAAAAATCAATAAGCTAATTAAAATAATTTATTCATCAGATATTAATTCCTCTAATGTAAAAAAAATATATTTTGAAGGGACAGAAGAAGATTTTCGAAATATAGAAATTATTAGTGCATTTAATGATGATATTCAAATTTATATCAATAATGAACCGATTAATTTTTCTATTGTTTCATCAGAATCTATAGCCGAGGAAAATGTAAATATAAAAATAATCATTTATTTAAATAATGACTATCAAAATGAAAATACATATGTTTTACCTAAAAATAGTAAAGTAACTTATGATTATTTTGATGAAATAATACATAATGCCCCAGTATTTCACAGTTTCAATGATCTAGGAAATACAACATTTGAATTTTATGAAGATGAACAAAAGAACAAAAAAATAGATTTTAGTTTCTTTAATAATCTAACTGATGATGCAACGATTTATGTATTCTTTGAAGAAGAAGCTGACTTTTTACAAAATATGCAAGGAATATTAAAATCGTATAATGGTGATGAATGCATAATTAATGATTGTGAGATAACTATTTTAGGTAAAACATATTCTTTAGAAGCTAATTCTTGGGGAAAAAATGTAATTACTTATCAATATTATGATGAATTTATTTTTTTAACTTTAGGGGTATATTTTGTTAATCAAAAAAATTGTTTAAGCATAATGATATTTGATAATAAAAATGAAGAAATACAATTTAATTATTTCTTTTTAGAATAATTTAGAATTTAAGAGGTAGAACTTTTCTATCTCTTTTTATGACTCTTTTTATTAAAAATCACTTTAAAATTATTAAATTATATGATATTATATTTACATTAAAACTTATTAGGAGGTTATTATGAGTCAAAAATTAACTAATCAATTCTTTAATAAAAGTATGGAAAAATACCAAAAATGTTGTAAAAATGATGTTTTAAGACACGCTCTTTCAAAGAGTCAAATTAATAATATTGTTAGAAGTCAAGATAATCTATTTGATACAAATTATGCATTTTCCATCGATATTCCTACAATGTCTTGTGCAAACCAAAAATCTTCTGGTCGTTGTTGGATTTTTGCAGGTTTAAACGTTTTAAGAGAAATAGTTGCTAAAGAGTGTCAAATAAAAGAATTTGAATTATCACAAAGCTATGTAGCTTTTTATGATAAACTAGAAAAAATTAATTATAAATTAGAAGCCTTTATCAAACTTATTGATAAGAGCCCTGAAGATCGCACATATTCATTCCTTTTAAATTCAGGAATTGAAGATGGTGGACAATGGGATATGTTTGTTAATGTTATCAAAAAGTATGGCATTGTTCCTCAAAATGTTTTTCCTGAAACATATCAAAGCAGTAACACATATGCTTTAAATAGTTTAATTAATGTTGAATTAAGAAAATTTGCTAGCATTTCTCAAAAGTTATACAAAGAATCAGGAATCGAAAAAGTTAGAGAATATAAAGATAATCTGTTAGAAAAACTTTATATTTTCTTAATTAATTGTTATGGTAAACCTGTAGAAAAGTTTGATTTTGAATATGTTGATAAAGATGGTAATCACCACTACGAAAAAGATTATACTCCTTTATCATTCTTTGATAAATTTGTTGGTGAAAAAATTAATGATTATGTAAGTATAATTAATGCTCCAACTAAAGATAAACCATTCTATGAAACTTATACAATCGATTTCTTAGGAAATGTTATTGAAGGTAAAGAAATTTGTCACTTAAATCTTCCAATTGCAAGATTTAAAGAATTGGTTTTAGCACAATTAAAGAATAAAGAAGTTGTTTGGTTTGGTTGTGACTGTGGAAAGTATGCTGATCGAGAAGATTGCTTATGGGATATTGATTTATTCGATTATGCAACACCATTTGAACTTGATTACAAAATAGCTAAAGAAGAGGCTTTGGATTATCATATTAGTACGATGGACCACGCAATGGTTTTCACAGGAGTTTCTTTAGATGGCGATAAACCTCTCAAGTGGAAAGTTGAGAACAGTTGGGGAACAGAAAAGGTAAACAAAGGATACTATGTAATGAAAGATTCTTGGTTTGATATGTATGTTTACCAAGCAGTTGTCAATAAAAAATACTTTAGTGAGAAAGAATTAGCTGCATACGAAAAGAGAATTAATGTTCTTAAACCTTGGGATCCAATGGGATCTTTAGCAAAATAATATGGAACGTTTAAAGCGTATAGCAACATATTTATCGCCATATACGCACATTGCTGATATTGGCTGTGATCACGGCTACTTAATTATTGAAGCATACAAATTAAGAGATGATTTTAATTTTATAGCAATTGATAATAAAAAAGGTCCTTTAGAATCTTGCATTACAAATATTTCTCCCAAGCCTTATTTTGATAAAGTAAGATTTAGTCTTTCAAGTGGTATTAAAGATATTGATGACAAAACAGAAGTTGTTGTTTTAGCAGGAATGGGAGGAATGCTTGTTTGTGACATTCTAAAAGATAACTTGAGAAATGTAAAAAGAATTATTACTTGTGCTAATAGAGATAATTATGAAGTTCGTAAGTTTATTTCTTCATTAAGTTATAAAGTATCAAATGAAGAAATTGTTTATGATAAAAATAAATATTATCAGTTAATAGTATTTGATAAATGTAATAATTATCAAAACTATTCAGAAACAGAATTAACTTATGGACCTAAACTATTATCTGAAAAAAATAAACTTTTTATTGATTATCTTACAAATGAATTAGAACAATTAGAAAAAATACCAGTTCAAACAGAAAAAAAACTAAATAAAATTAATGTTATAAAAGGAATTTTATATGATTGTAAATAATATTATTGAGTACTTAGACGCTAGATTTCCTAAAACTGATGCGGAAGATTTTGATTTATCGAGAATAGGCTTTTGTGCTGGAAGCAAAAATATTGAAGTAAAAAACATTATGTTAAGTTTAGACCTAACAATGGAAGTTTTAGATGAAGCAATAGAAAAGAATTGTAATATGATAATAACTCATCATCCTTTTATTTGGAATCCCATCAGTAAATTTATATTTGAAGATGAGAATACAAAAATAATTAAGAAATTATTAAATAATGAAATCTCTCTTTATTCAATGCATACAAATCTTGATGTGGCTTTAGGTGGTGTTAATGATACTTTAGCCGAAATACTAGGCTTAGAAAACATCAAAAACCGAAATAGAGAAAATAAAGGTAATTTTTTAAGATATGGTGATATTTCCGAAACAACTTTAAAAGAATTTTCAGAAAATGTAAAACTTGCTTTTGGCCTAAATGGTGTTCGTGTATTAGGAGATTTAAATAAGAAAATAACTAAAGTAGGTATTATTGGAGGTTCTGGCGGTGGTATTTCAGAAATTGATGATGCTCTTTATCATAACCTTGATTGTTATATAACTGGTGAAGTTCATTTAAACTGTGCTCAGTATGCCTATGTAAAAGGACTTGCAATAATTGAAGTGAAACATGGTGTTGAAAAACTTGTCTTTACATCCTTAATAGAAGAACTGAGAAAAGAATTTAAAGAATTATATGATTATAATAACAACATCTATATTTCCAAAGTTGAAACTGATAAATTTACTTATCTATAAAAAATAAAAAGACGTGTATCACATCTATAAATGTGATTTATCACGTCTTTTATCATTTGCTATTTTTCAACTATAGCTTCTGCAGGGCATTGAGCTTCACAAGCTCCACAATCGATGCATTGATCTTCATCGATAACATATTGTCCATCACCTTCACTAATACAAGAAACTGGACAAATTTCAGCACATGCACCACAAGAAACACATTGATCAGTAATAAATCTTGGCATAGTATTCCTCCTTGTTATTTTGCATAACTATTTTATCACAATTTATCGAAAAGATAAAGTACTTTTACTAAATAATTTATATTAAAATAAATAAACAAATTATTTTAAAATGCTATAAAAATTAATTTTTTCATATTAGCTCTAATTTTTTATTGATTTATTAATAAAAATATAGTAAAATAATAAAGTAATAAATCAATCAAAGGAGTTTTAAAATTATGATTTTTATTGTTGCAAGATGGTCACTTCCTTTTTGGGCATGGATTTTAATATTATTAGGTATTTTAATTGCAGGATTTGTTGTGGGATTAATTGTATCTCGTAAAATCACTTCAAAGTATCTTCAAAAAAATCCACCTATCAATGAACAAATGATTAGAGTTATGTATAAACAAATGGGAAGAACTCCAACTGAAAAACAAGTTAGACAAGTATTAGCTGCTGTTAATGCACAATCAAATAATACAAAATAAAAGACCTTGAAGGTCTTTTTATTTTATAGTTTTTATTGAATTTTACTTACTGTATTTTCTGTTTTAGTAATCATTCTTTTAATATTAGGGATATGCTTAATTAATATTAAGGTATAAATCAAAACAGCTGAAATACCTACATAAAAATCAACATCCATTTTTAGAAGAGAATCATATGAAATAATAGCATAAACAATTGTAATAATAGTTAGCAGTAAGCCACTAATTAATGAACCTAAAGCTGATATCTTTGTTATTTTTACGATTATCACGAAAGCAAGAATAGATATTAGGGCCATTTGAGGGAAATAGGCAAATAAACATCCAGCGCCAGTAGCAACGGCTTTTCCACCTTTGAACTTCAAAAAGACAGGAAAACAATGTCCAATACAAGCAAGAAGTCCATATAACGAAGGACTAAGGACCATATATTTGCTAGGGATAATATTATATCTAAATAGAACAACAAATAATGCTCCTTTAATCATATCGAAAATAAATGTTAAAATTGCATATTTTTTTCCTAAAACTCGGCCTGCATTAGCCGCTCCTATGTTATGACTTCCTTTTTCACGAAGATCTGTTTTCTTTATTTTTGATATTATTAAACCAAAAGGAATTGAGCCAAATAGGTATGCAAGAAGGCAAAAGAGGACTTTTAAAAAAATTGTCATAATTAATTATTCTCCATAAAAAAATTAATCTTCTGAAAACTCGATTTTAGAAGTTAAATTGATACTTTATTATACAATATTTATCTTAATAATTCAATTAATTATTTTGTCTTTTCTTCATATTTAGCTATTTTGTCATTTAAAAGTCATAAAAAATGCTTTAGAAAAAGTGTAAATTTCCTTTAGTTAATAAAAATTTAATTTTAATTTTTTATAAATATATAATTTGTTAATTGTATTCAATGATTTTTTTTGAACATATTTATTTTTAATAAATAGTTCTTTACTTTTTATTAAATATATGCTATAATATTTTTAATAAAGGAGCAGATTTATGGCAAAAGAAAAGAAAAGTGTATATAGCTCAGATGAAATTCAAGTTTTAAAAGGATTAGAAGCAGTAAGAAAGCGTCCTGGTATGTATATTGGTTCAACCGATTCCCGTGGTTTGCATCATTTAGTATGGGAAATATTAGATAATGCTATGGATGAGGTTTTATCAGATTATTGCGACAAAGTAATTTTACGAATTAAAAAAGGAAACATTGTCGAAGTAGAAGATAATGGCCGTGGCATTCCTATTACAATGCATAAAGAAGGCGTTCCTACACCACAAGTTGTTTTTTGTATGTTACATGCTGGTGGTAAGTTTGATGATTCTTCGTATAAGGTTGCAGGTGGACTTCATGGTGTTGGTTCAAGTGTGGTTAATGCTTTGAGTGAATGGTTAAAAATAACTATATATCGTGATGGTAAATGTTATACGCAAACTTTTTCTAATGGTGGTACGGTTATTGGTAAACCAAAGATTGTTGCAGATTCTTCGAAACGCCATGGTAGTATTGTTGAATTCAAACCTGATCCTTCGATTTTTTCAATTATTAATATTGATTATAAGCAGTGCGTTCAAAGACTTAAGGAAGCTGCTTTCTTAATCAAAGGATTATGCGTCGAAACATTTGATGAAAGACATGGTCTTCATGATAAATACAAATTTGATGAAGGTATTGTTGAATATATAAAAGATATAAATACGGGAAAAGAAGTTCTTCATGAGCCTATTTTTATTAGTGGCGTATGTAATGATATTACAATTGAAGCTGCTATTCAATATACTAATAACCCTTATACAGAAAATATAATTTCCTTTGTAAATAATATTCGTACTCGTGATGGAGGAACACATGAAATGGGTTTCCGTTCAGCAATTACTAAATCATTTAATGAATATGCTCGAATGAAAAAACTATTGAAAGAAAAGGATCCAAACCTTGATGGCTGTGATGTTCGTGATGGTATAAATGCTATTCTTTCGATTAGAGTTCCAGAACGCATTTTACAATTTGAAGGTCAAACAAAAGGTAAGTTGGGATCAGCTGAAGCAAAAGTAGCTGTTGAACAGTTTGTAATGGAAAAGCTTAAATTCTTTTTATCAGAAAATGCTAACATAGCTGATATTTTAGTTAACAACGCTATTCGTTCATTTAAGAATCGTGAAGCTGCTAAAAAAATAAAAGAAGAAACGAAAGATATTAAAAATAAAATCAATAAAAATGTAAATATGAACGGTAAATTATCTCCTGTTCAAGTAAAAGATCCTAAAACTAACGAACTATTTATCGTCGAAGGAGATTCAGCTGGTGGGTCAGCTAAACAAGGCCGAGATAGACGTTATCAAGCAATCTTACCACTTCGTGGTAAAGTGTTAAACTCTGAAAAGACAAAAATTGATGAATTATTAAAGAATGAAGAAATTCGTTCTATAATATATACAATTGGTACAGGCGTTGGAGAAGACTTTAATATTAATAAATGTAATTATAATAAGATAATTATAATGACCGATGCCGATGATGATGGAGCTCATATTCAAATTCTATTATTAACATTTTTCTTTAGACATATGCGTGGTTTAATCGAAAATGGTAAAGTTTATTTGGCTTTACCACCACTATACAAAATAGCTTCGAAGAATAATTTTGTATATGCTTGGACAAATGATGAGTTAAAAGAAAAAACATCAGCAATGCGTAATTATGAAATCCAAAGATTTAAAGGTTTGGGTGAAATGAATTATGAACAATTGTGGGAGACAACAATGAATCCTGCAACAAGAACTTTAATAAGAGTAGATATTGAAGATATGAGTGATGCTGAAGCAAGAATAACAACTTTAATGGGTGATGATGTTATTCCTCGTCGAAAATGGATTGAACAAAATGTATCATTTGATAATACAGATGATTTTGACTTAGTAACAGATGAAGGTGAAGAAGATGAGTAAAAAGAAATCATTAATCGATAAAATTGCTGGTTTTGCTACTGAAAAGATTCTCCAAGAAAATATTGAAAACTTATTTGGGGAAAGGTTTGGAAGATATTCTAAATATATAATTCAAGATAGAGCCCTTCCAGACTGCCGTGATGGCTTAAAGCCAGTTCAACGAAGAATATTATATGCAATGTACAAATTAGGAATGTTTCCTAAAACTCCTTACAAAAAATCAGCTCGTATAGTTGGTGAAGTAATCGGTAAATATCATCCTCATGGTGATACATCAGTTTATGAAGCAATGGTAAGAATGAGTCAATCATTTAAAATGCTATTACCTTTAATTGATATGCATGGTAATAATGGTAGTATCGATGGCGATGGCGCTGCCGCAATGCGTTATACTGAAGCAAGACTATCAATTTACGCTGATTACCTTTTACGTGATTTAAACAAACACACGGTAAATTTTGTTCCTAACTTTGATGATGAAGAGCTAGAACCTGTCGTTTTACCTTCACGATTTCCTAATTTATTAGTTAATGGTGCTACAGGTATTGCTGCGGGATACGCAACAGAAATGCCTCCTCACAATATAGGGGAAATAATTAATGCTATTATCTATCGTATTAATAAACCTGATTGTAACTTAAACGAAATAATGACAATCGTTCAAGGTCCTGATTTTCCAACTGGAGGAATCGTTCAAGGAATTGATGAAATCAAAAAAGCTTTTAAAACTGGGCGTGGAAAAATTGTAGTTAAGTCACGTACTGAAATTATTGAAAATAATAATATTAGACAAATAATTATCAGTGAAATACCATATGGCGTAAATAAAGCTCAACTTGTAAAAAAGATGACAGATGTTGTTTCAGAAAAAGCTGTAGATGGTGTTATTGATATCCGTGATGAATCAGACCGAGAAGGTTTAAGAATTGTAATAGATGTAAAAAAAGATGCTAATGCTGAAGACATAAGAAACTTTTTCTTCCGCAGCACTGATTTACAAATAAATTATTCTTATAACAATGTTTGTATTTATAATAAAAGACCTGTTTTAATGGGCTTAATCGAATTAATTGATGCTTTTATTGAACATCAAAAAGAAATTGTTACTAATCGTAGTAATTACGATTTAGCAATTGCTAAAAAGAGATTACATATTGTTGAAGGATTGATAACAATGGTATCAATTCTTGATGCAGTTATTCAAACAATAAGATCATCAGCTAATAAAAAAGATGCTAAAGAAAATATAATGGCAAATTACCATTTTACTGAAGAACAAGCTGAAGCAATTGTAATGTTACAATTATATCGTTTAACAAATACTGATATTGTTGCTTTAATGAAAGAAAAAGATGAATTAAATCAAACAATAGCAGAACTTAACGAAATTTTATCAAATGAAAATTCTTTACTAAAAGAAATCAAAAATGAATTAATTGCTACATTAAAAGAAATTGACTTACCACGTAAAACAACTATTGAACACAAAATAGATGAAACCGTAAAACAAGTTGATGTAAAAGTATTAATTGCTAAAGAAGATGCCGTTATTATTATAACAAAAGATGGTTACATTAAGAGAATGAGTCCAAAAGTATACAACTCTGATGAAGAAAATAAATTAAAAGAAGAGGATTTTGTTGTTGCAAAATATGATGTAACTACTCTTGATACGCTTTTATTCTTCACTGACAAAGGAAGTTACGTATACTTACCAGTACAAAACATTCCTGAATCTCGTCCTAAAGACTTAGGAAGAAATATTGCCGTAATGGCAACAATTCCTCCAGAGGAAAAAATTATTTTCTCTGTTCCAGTTAATGACTTTGAAGCTGACCGTTACGTTCTCTTCACAACCAGAAACGGCTTGACAAAACGAACTCATATCCGCGAATTAGTTGCCACTCGTTACTCTAAAGCCTTAAAAGCAACAAAACTAAGAGATGGCGATGAAGTAGTAAGTGTCGATATATGTAATGGTGAAGATCACGAAGTTATGGTCGTTACTAAAGAAGGATATATGCTTCGTTATAATGCGAGTGAAATCAGTTTATTTGCGTTACCATCATATGGTGTAAAAGCAATCGAACTCAAAAATAGACCAACTGATGAAGTATTAGGAGCATTCTATGTTTCTCAAAAAGATACCCTTTTAGTGCTTAACGAAAAAGGTGGAATTAGGAAATTCAAATCAACTGATGTTCCTAAAGGCAAAAAGATTCACGTTGGAAAACTTTGTGTAAACGTTGCTAAGCCAAATGGTTATTTAATTGATTTTGAAGTATTACATGAAAAATGCGAAAACACAAAATGTTATTTAGTTGGAGATATTTCTTCTAAAGAAATTAACTTAGATGAAGATGCAAAAGGATTAAACGTTAAAAAACTCCCATCCCTCACAACAAAGGTTGGAGAACCAATTTGTTTAATACCAGCTCATACATCTCAAGATTTTGAATAGGTGAAAATATGAATTGTTTATTAAATATTGACCATTATGTTATTCCTAACGATATTGTTGTGAAATTAGCAACAATATATAGATACATTGGAAACAATGATTTCTACCTAAATTCCTTAGGTAATGATATAAATAAAGTTATTGACCTAACAGTGGAAAAAGACGCTTACTTTTTATCGAAGATTTTAGACCTTGATATATCAGAAGCCCGTGCTAAACTTATTATTACAAAAAACTCTTCACCACGAAACAAAGAAGAAACAACCCTAGCCAATATTAAGGAGTTACTATCAGGTATCCAACAAAAATATCATACCTTAAAACTTAAAAGTAATGATTTATATAATATGATAAATTATGTTTATTCCCATTATAGTAGCATTAAGTTTGGGATGTATGAAGGAAAAAGATCTGTGCTCCAATCACAAAGCATGGAAAGTAAAAGAAAAATTCTTGATGAAATGAGTGATCTTGTTGATAAATATATAACAAATAACTTATATGAAAAGATTATTTTATATATTCATTATTTTATAGATTTATCCAATCTTTCACCATTTGAATCAAAAAATGCAACAATTGCTTATCTCACACTTTACCAATTAATTTTATCTGCTGACTTAAATGCTTTCAAATATGTAAGTTTCTTTGAAATGCTTTACAACAATTATTACAATTTTTCTAATGAACTTTGTAAAGCAAGTGTTAACTGGAAAGAGGGCTACGCCCAAACAACAGAATTTGTAAGATACTTTTTAGCCCTTATTGAAAAAGCATATAATAGTACAGATCAAATAATTAAAAATTATCAATATGATAAAACAAATAAAAAATATGAAAACATTGAAAGTTCAATTCTCTCAATGAAAACCATCTTTACAAAAGATGAAATAAGACAAATGTATCCTTATGTTAGTGAATCAACCATAAATAGAGCATTAGTCAGTCTTCGTGATATGGGATTAATTGAACCACTAGGAAAGGGTAGATCTGCAAAATGGACGAGGAAATAAAGACATTTCCTATTTAAGTGTCATAGAGTCTTTCTTGATAAAGACTCTTTTTTGATGTATAATATTAATAATAAATAATATAAGGTGGAAGATATGAAAAAAGTTAGATTATTTGTCTCTATCATATCATTTTTTCTCATTAGTTTTATAATGACAATATCAATATGCTATGATTTAGACTCAACAAATTCTTTAGTTTTATCATTAATGATTATATTAATAGCTTACTTAAACTTATGCTTAAGAAGACAAGAAATAAACGAAATAAAAAGAATAATATTATCCTTTACTGAATCATGTGATTCTGATAAATGTCTTCAAGAATTAAATAAATTTATGAAATCATGCTTTTTTACAAAAAAACAAAAAAAATCATTTAATTTATATTTAGCAACAGTTTATATCGATAAAGGTGATTTAGAAACTGCAAAGGATTTACTATTAGATATTGATACAGTTAATTATGCCTTCAACAAATTAACAAAATTTGTATATCTAAAAAACTGGTGTGATTATTTCTTTTACAAACGACAAGATGAAAAAATGAAATATACGCTTTTAAAAATGAAAGATATAATCGATTTACTTCCAAACAATCGTACTAAATTTCAATTTATTCAAGTATATCAAAACGTTTCCGCAAAGTATGCAATTTTGATATCAGAAAATCTTAACGAAGTTTATACCTACATAAAAGCACAAAGCGTATATGAAAACTCAAATTTCCAAAAACTGAATACATCATATATTACTGCTTTAATCGACCTCAGAAAAGGTGATACTGAGGCTGGCATAGAAAAATTAAAAACATTAGCTAAGGCTAATAAAAACCTATTTATTTGTGATGATTCAAAAAGATTAATAAAAAAATATGAAGAAGAAGTCTTAAAATTAAATTAAGGCTCTTTTTTTCATTTTATATCGATTCAAATTAATTAAACAGTTAAATACTAAGAAAGAAATAAAATCGATTCTAAGTTAAATTTCAGTCATTAATATTATAAAAGATTTAAAAGAAAATATAGCATCTAAAATCAACTTATGAGAAGATTAATTATTATCTTGTTAAGAGTTATCAATAATATTATTTTAAAATTATTATTAAAGAGATTATATTATGATTCCATTAAAGAATTTATTTTAAGTATTTATAAGTCTAGTATTAAAGTTTTTTAATTCATGAATTATTTTTATATAACTAATTTACAATCAATTTATGAGAAGATTAATTTCACCAGGTTAATAACTATAAATAATCTTTTTCTAAATCACTTTTAGAGAAGATTATTTTTTATTATTATCCAATCATTAATAAAATATTAATAATTCTTATTACAAATCTATAAATAATCGTATCAATAAAGAATTACTCAAAATATCAAATAAACAAAATATTTAGCTGCACTATATAGCATTATTTAAAATGAATTAAATAATCATTTTGTGAGAAGATTAATTATTATCTTGTTAAGAGTTTAATATTCTTTTAAAATTATTATTAAAGAGATTTTATAATGATTCCATTAAAGAATTTATTTTTAGTTTTATAAGTATTAGTATTAAAGTTTTTTAATTCATGAATTATTTTTATATAACTGATTTTATAGATCAATTTATGAGATGATTAATTATGTGTTGGTTAATAACTATAAATAATCTTTTTCTAAATCACTTTTAGAGAAGAAAAATTTTTCTTATTAGCACAACAGATAATAAGTAACATATTAGTAGAACTGGTAAAATTTTTCTGATGATATAAGAATAGTTATTAACATCTAATAACTGAAAAGAAGTATTTATTAACTTTTCATAGCAGTATTTTAAATAGTGTTTTAACTTCCTATAATATATATTATGTTAAATAAAATATATAAACGGTGGGCGTTTTTATAATAAAATCAAGTGTATAAGTTTATAAATATAATTTTCAGTGGAAAATTATTAAATTATTTACTTGTGGATAATTTATTGTTTTTTATATAAATTTCTTTTTAAATCGATTTTTAAAAAGATTAAAGATTTTTTATTAATATTTATAAATTGAAATTATGCGAAATTTTATTTTTATGATGTTTTTTTTGTTTAAATTAAAATAAAAAAAATAATTATCTTCTTAGACAATTATTTTTAGAAATATAATTTTAAAAAGTTTTTAAAAGTTATCAACAATTATTAATTGTTAATAAATGATTAGTTATTAATATTATTTATTTAAATAAAATGTTTTAATTCTTTCAAAAAAGCTTTTAATTCTTCTTTTGTTGTGTTTTTTGTTTACTAATTAATAAATTACTATTAGCTAAATTAAATCGATTAAAACTCAAATTTGAGACTCATTTATTTAATACTTTTACACTTATTGAAATTTCTATTTGTGAGAAGTTTATTATTTATCTTGTTAAGAGTTATCAATAATATTATTTTAAAATTATTATTAAAGAGATCATATTATGATTCCATTAAAGAATTTATTTTTAGTGTTTATAAGTCTAGTTTTAAAGTTTTTTCAATTCATGAATTATTTTTATATAACTAATTTACAATCAATTTATGAGAAGATTAATTCTGTTTGGTTAATAACTATAAATGATCTTTTTTTAAATCACTTTTAGAAAAGATTATTTTTTATTATTATCCAATCATTAATAAAATGTTAATAATTCTTATTACAAATCTATAAGTAATCGTATCAATAAAGAATTACTCAAAATATCAAATAAACAAAATTCTTATCTGAACTATAAGAATTATTTAAAATGGATGAATTAAATATCATTTTATGAGAAGATTAATTATTATCTTGTTAAGAGTTATCAATAACATTCTTTTAAAAATATTTATTAGAAAGATTTAATTATTGAGTATTAAGAAAATTACTAATAATAGTTCTAATAAAGTCAATTTCAATTTGTTTTAATTTATTAATTCTTTTTATAAGATGATTAATTTTATTGGATTAAGAATCAATAAATAAACTTCATAAAAAATGTTTTAGAAAAATAATTTTATATCTATTCTCTTATATAAATTTTAAATACAGAAACTGAAATGAACCTAATTTATAGATGATTATTTTTTTAACATTTATTTTTTTAAGTTTGTAATTAGTTAATTTTATCAATTGATATTCTTCATCAGATTATGTAATAAATGATTTACCTGATATAAAATTAATAAAGTTTTACAAGATGATTTATAATTTATTATTACAATTATTAATAAAATAAGATCTTTAAACAAAAATTTTAACCTCTTTTTTCATTTTTAATCTATTATTAATATTTTGTTTATAAATTAGTCATATAAAGTTTAAATCAATTGTAAAGTAAATTTAAGGATAATACTTAATAAAGAAAATAATGAACTATAATCAATTTTATTATGATTAATTAAATTTATAAGATTTTTATAATAAATTAAGTTAACAATTGAAAAAAAAGAAATTTTATAATTTTATTTTAAAATATAGTCACAGAAATAATTAAAAAGCCTCTCTAATGAGAAGCTTATGTAATTAATCATATTCATTTTATTTTGTTGAATACAAATATTTTATGATAAAAATTGTAAAAATTTGTAATTTTTTTATTTATTATTCATCATTTTTACTGTTTTTTATCTAAAAATTAACGTTTTTTTATTATTTTTTTATTTAATTTAATAAATAAAATTATTATAAAGTTATTTTATATTGTTTATTAGAAGCCAATTTAATATATAATTATGTATTTCTTGTTTGTTTTTTTCTAATAAAATCTCATGTCTACAATCGTCAAATAGTTTTAAAGTAATATTTTGACGATGCATTTTCTTGCAAAGTTTCAATGTTCCTTTTCCCATTCCACCTACAGGATCGCTTTTACCAGAAACAATTAGTATAGGTAAATCTTTAGGAGTTTTCTTGTAGTTTTTATTTAGTTTTTTAGTGCCTTTGAAGAAGTATTTAAAGTATGCTAGAGTGAATATTCCTCCGCAAAAGTCATCTGATATGTATTTGTCAACTTCTTCTTCATCACGATTTAACCAATCGTAAGGGGTTCTGTTTGGTTTGAAGTTTTTGTTGTAGGATCCAAATGTCATTTTATCAATTAGTTTACTACGATGTTTTCGACCTTTAAAGGCTATTAATATTGATGAAATGGCGCTTGCTAATGTAAGTAATAAATTAGAATTATATCCGCTCCCACAAAGTATTAATCCATCAATTTTGTTACCGTGAAGTTGAGAATATCTGTTTGAAACAAATGAACCCATACTATGAGCAAATATAATTATTTTTTTGTTTTCTTCATGTAATTTTACAAAATCAATCACGTAATCTAGATCTTTGACTAAATAATCAAAATTATCTTCATCACCCATATAGCCATAGTTTTCTTTTCCATCAGTTGGAAAATGTCCACGATGACTATATGCGTATACTTTATAGCCTGAATTAATCAAATTATTAGCAAATTCTTCATATCTTTCAATGTGTTCAGCCATACCATGAGCAATCACTACAACACTTTCATAATTTGTATTTTTTGATGCATATGTTAGTAATTTTTTACTATCAAAAGATGTTATAAACATTTTTGAAAAGTTTTCCATGTTGTTTCTCCTTTGATTTTTTCGTTATTTTGTTATTTCTTTTAAAAAACTTATTCCTATTCCAGTATTATTTAAATCAAAATTATCGCAAATCGTGGCTCCAATATCAGCAAAAGTTTCTCTTGTGCCTAAATTTATGCCCTTTAAGTTTTTGTTATATACTAGTAACGGCACATATTCTCTAGTGTGATCTGTTCCTGTATGAGTTGGATCGTTTCCATGGTCAGCACAAATAATTAATAAGTCATCATCATTTATGTATTTAAGTAAATTATTTAAATCATTGTCGAACTCTTCCAAACATTCTGCGTATCCTAAACTGTTACGACGATGACCATATAAAGCATCAAAGTCAACCAAATTTACAAAACAAAGACCTTTGAAGTCACGCTTTTCTGCGATTTCAATTGTTTTTATCATTCCATCATGATTTGAAGTAATCTTTTGAGTTTCTGTTACACCTTCACCATCAAATATATCATTAATTTTTCCAATTGCTAGAACATCTAAATTATTACTTTTTAGTATATCTAAAGTTGTTTTACCAAATGGTTTAACAGCGTAATCATGTCTTCTTGGCGTTCTAGTGAAGTTTTCTGGTGTTGTTCCAACAAATGGTCTGGCAATTATTCTCCCTACCATCCAATCAGGATTTTCTAAAGTTATTTTTCGCGCTATTTCACAAACACGATATAACTCTGGTACTGAAATTACATCTTCGTTTGCGGCAAGTTGTAAAACAGAATCAGCGGAAGTATAAATTATGATTTTTTTAGTTTTTATATGTTCTGGTCCTAATTCTTTAATTATTTCTGTGCCACTTGCAGCATAATTTCCAATAAATTTATGTCCCGATTCGTTTTCTAGCTTGGAAATTAATTCTTCAGGAAAACCATTTTCGGTAAATGAAGGAAATTTTTTGGTAACCCTTAAGCCCATTATCTCAAAATGTCCTGTTAATGTGTCTTTACCAACACTAATTTCATGGCATTTACCATATGAAGCAAGGGGATTTTCAATTGCTTCAGTATTGTTAATATCTGTAATATTTCCTATACCTAATTTCTTTAAAGTTGGAATAGAAAAATTAGATTTACTGTAGCTCAAATGTTTTAAAGTGTTTACTCCTTTATCACCATATAAAGGACTATCTGGCATTTCTCCGCAGCCAACAGAATCTATTACAATACAAAATATTCGTTTAAAATTTATTTTATTAGAATTCATTTTTATTTTCTCCTTTAATTTTTCTTATTTGCATGAGGATGAGATTGTTCAAAAACCTCACGTATTTTGGCACTATTAATATGAGTATATATTTCGGTTGTGGAAATATCGGCATGGCCTAAAAGTTCCTGAATCAAACGTAAATCTAAGCCTCTTTCTAGCAAGTGAGTAGCAAAAGAATGTCTTAATTTATGTGGTGAAATTGGTTTTTGAATTCCAGCAGCTTTTGCTTTTTCCTTTATAACAATGAAAAACATTTGTCTTGTCATTTGTTCACCATTATGATTCAAAAACAAAAAATCATTAGGGCGAGGACTAGCAAGTTTAGGCCTTCCAAGTTCTAAATATTTTTTTATTAGTTCAATAGCTTTTGCACCAACTGGAACAATTCGTTCTTTGCTGCCTTTACCAACAACATCAATTATTCCCATTTGTAAATGAACGGAAGACAATTTTAAATTTATTAGTTCACTGACACGTAATCCACATGAATAAGTAAGTTCAACCATTGTTTTATTACGAAGTTCAATCGGTGTATCTTCGGTGAATGTTGCTAATAAATTATCAACTTCTTCTAGCGATAAAACCACAGGAAGTTTCTTTTCTTTTTTAGGATTAGTAATCAGTTTTGCAACATTTTGTTCAGTATAATGAAATTTAACTAAAAATGTATGAAATGATTTAATCGATGAAAGTTTTCGTGACAAACTGCTAGAAGAAAGGTTTTTTCGTTTAAGTGTTGCAAGATACGCTCTAATATCATTTACAGTTATATCTTGAGGCATTTTACAACTACGATATTTGCTTAAATAATTTAAATAATCTGATATATCTTTTAAGTAATTATCACAAGTGTTTTTACTTAAACCTAGTTCAGTTGTTATATACATTTCATATTCAATCAAAAAATTATTCATTGTTTTTCTCCTTTCTTAAATAAGTCTAATTAGTCTAATAAATCTACAATGATACTATTAGAAATATATAATCTTTGAGGATTAATTCTTAAAATATTATTTTCTAATATTAAATTGCCATTATTTATGTTTTTTTCTAAGTTTTTGAATTCAAAAATAGATTTATTGAATTTTTTTTCAAACTCCTTTATATCAATACCTTTAATAGTACGTAGTTTCAACATTATCTCATTAAATATATTATCTTCATATGATACTTTTTCTTCTTCAAGATAAATAAGTTTATTTTCATCTATTCCTTGATAATATTTGTTTAAATTATTGATATTAGTATAACGAACATTATCAATGTAATAACTTGCCCCTGCACCACATGCTATATAATTTTCATTCATCCAATAAGTGTAATTATGTTTGCTTTCTTTTCCCGAAAGAGCATAATTACTAACTTCATAGTGAATAAAATTATTATTTTCTAAATATGATGTTATATAATCATATATTAAAGCTTCATCATCATCTGATAAAGGTTTATAATTAAATTCTTGAATCATATGATTTAAGATTGTTTTTTCCTCAACAATCAAAGTATAACAAGAAATATGAGGAATATGTAGTTCTAAAAGTATTTCTAAATCTTTTTTTATTAACTCTTTAGTATCAGTTGACAAACCATAAATAATATCACAATTAATATTATCAATATTGTTATCTTGAAGTATTTTAATAGCTTTAATAATATCTTTATCAGTATGATTTCTTCTAAGAGTTTTAAGCTTTTCATTATTGAAAGATTGTACACCTAAACTAATACGATTGACATTGTATTTTTTTAATAAACTTATTAAATCAAAATTAATATCTTTAGGATTACATTCAAAAGTAAATTCTTTTATACTATTTAAATCTATTAATTCATTAAGTTTTTCAAATAATTTCTGTAAATCATTTAAACTAACTCTTGATGGTGTACCACCGCCTACATAAATTGTTTCTAAAGCACTAAAATATTGTTTTTTCATCTCTAGTTCTTCAATCAAATAATTCATGTATTTATTTATTTCTTTTTCTTTGGCTATCATTTTATAAAAATCACAATAAATACAAATATGGTCGCAAAAAGGAATATGGATATACAATGCTTTGACACTCATTAGTTAATCACCTTATAATAAAATTATAATATTTATTTATTTTATAGTCAAATAAAAGATTTAATAAATTTAACTTTTTTTGTTTAAAAATGCTTTAATTTGAAATTTTTTATAAAAAAGTATATTTAAAATCGATTTCTGAGAAGATTAATTTTTATACAATAAACTTTTATTAATTAAATTCATAAAAAAACTTACTCGAAATCGAATAAGTTTTTTATAAAATCACTTAATTATGCTTTTATTCTTGTTACAATATTTATTCTTCAAAATTAATATGAATTATTATCGTTACATTAGGATTTATTATATATGTTCCAGTTAGTGTAGCAGTTCCTACTCCACTTGTTGTTAGAAAGCCATAATCATACATTGTAACTACTATAATTCATCCACATTCATTTCTAAATTTGTTTCACTTGCAAACACTAATGTATTAGCATTACAAAAAATAATACTAATGATGAAACTAAAGTAATGCGTTTTATTATTTTATTAATCATTCAAACCTACTATTTTTCCCATTGTTCATGAATATCCTTTATTAAATTAATATCTTCAACATTTAAAATTTCTTTTTTCATTATAGTCTCTACATCATACGAATTATCAAAAGAATAAAACGAATGTTCGTGCCATAATAATATTTCAAAATCTGAAGGATAATAGAAATTAATACCTTCTACATTAATATTTTTTTCAACATCGCCTGGTAATAAAATAAACATTACAACAGCTTTATTATAAATACCATAGCATCTAGCATTGGGATAAATTACATATCCATACTTTCCTTTATGTTCATAACTATTAAAATCTTCTATAATTGTTTTTTCAATTTCTTTCGTAAGTATAACCTTATTAATTTGAGTCTCAACTTCTTCAATTATTTTGTTTTTTTCTTCTTTGACATTTTTTATTTTATCTACTGAATCAATTAAATTGGTTACATATTTCATATCATTTTTAATTAACTCCGATTTAGATAAATTATTAACATATTGTGTTAATTCATTTTTAATATTATCATTTTCTTGATTTCCATCACACCCAATTAGACACATTATTAAAATTAAACACATAAAAACAACAAATATCTTTTTCATTTTCCTTCACTCCTTTCCAAATTAATTCTTTCTTAATACTCAAAGATAATCACCATATTAATTAAATAAGTCTTTTTCATGTATAACTCCTCCTATTATTATATTATATGTTCTTAATACAAAAAACTCACATTTTGAAAAGAGTTCAATAAATGTCTTTAAAGTTAAAATATTCATATTATAGTCTAATTATTGTAGCCACCTTAGAATATAAATTTTCCATACAATTAAATTATACCAAATGCTATTATTTATGTCAACGTTTTTATTTTTTTATCAATTTTTAATAATTCTTTATAAAGCAAAAAACTTACTCGAAATCGAATAAGTTTTCTTAAGTTACAGAAAATGTGCTTTTCTAGAAAGTAAATTAATCATCTATATCTAATACAGCTAAGAATGCTGATTGAGGGATATCAACATTACCAACAGCTTTCATTCTTTTTTTACCTGCTCTTTGCTTTTCAAGAAGCTTCTTCTTACGAGATATATCTCCGCCATAGCATTTCGCAAGAACATCTTTTCTTAAAGCTTTAACATTTGTTCTTGCAATTATCTTTCCACCGATTGCTGCTTGAATTGCAACTTCAAACATTTGTCTTGGAATTAGTTCTTTTAGTTTACTTGTGATTTGGCAACCACGTCTGTATGCGTTGTCACGATGAACAATACAGCTAAGAGCATCAACTCTTTCACCAGCTACTAAAATATCCATTTTAACAAGATTGGAAGCTTTATATTCAGATAATTGATAATCAAATGAAGCATAACCACGAGTTTGAGATTTTAGTTTATCGAAGAAATCAAAAATAACTTCGGATAGTGGTAATTCATACTCTAAGGTTACTCGATTAGTATCGATATATTCCATTGTTTTGTATCGTCCTCTTTTGCCTTGGCATAATTCCATAATTGGGCCAATGTATTCTGAAGGTGTCATAATTGTTGCATTAACATATGGTTCTTCGATGAATTTTATTTCACTTGGATCAGGCATAAAAGCTGGGTTATCGACCATTTTTTCTGTTCCATTTGTAAGTATTACTTTATAACTTACACTTGGACAAGTAGCAATTAAGTCAAGTTTAAATTCTCTTTCAATTCTTTCTTGAATTACATCCATATGAAGTAATCCTAAAAATCCTACTCTAAAACCAAAGCCTAAAGCTTGGGAATTTTCAGGTTCAAAGACTAAAGAGGCGTCGTTTAGTTTTAGTTTTTCCAAAGCTTCTTTTAATTCGCTATATTTGGCATTGTCAATTGGATACATCCCGCAAAATACCATTGGATTAAGTTTGCGATATCCAGGCAAAGGATTACTTGCTGGTTTATCAACATAAGTTATTGTATCACCAACTCTAATAAAGCTGATATCTTTTATTGACGCGGAAAGAAAACCTACATCACCAGGTTTTAAAGAATCTTTGATTATTTCTTTTGGAGTATATGTACCAACCTCAATAACTTCAAAAGTTGTATTTGTGCTCATTGTTTTAAGCATATCACCTTTTTTTATTGTACCATTAATAACTCTTATTAGAGGTATTACCCCGCGATATGAGTCATAATACGAATCAAATATTAAAGCTTGCAAAGGTTCATTTTCATCGCCATTTGGAGAAGGAATAACTTTTATTATTCGTTCTAAGATTTGGTCAACGCCAACTCCTGTTTTAGCGCTACATAAAATAGCATCCTTAGCATCAATTCCAATGACATTCTCGATTTCTTCTTTAACCATTTCAGGATCTGCGCTTGGCAAATCTATTTTATTAATAACTGGTATTATTTCTAAATTATTGTCTAAAGCTAAATAAACATTAGCCAGAGTTTGAGCTTCTATTCCTTGAGTAGCATCTATAACTAGAATTGCTCCTTCACAGGCAGCAAGAGAACGTGAAACCTCATATGTGAAGTCAACATGCCCTGGAGTATCAATAAGATGAAAAACATAATCTTCACCAGCATGCGACTTATAATTAAGTTCCACAGCATTAAGTTTAATCGTAATCCCTCTTTCACGTTCTAAATCCATTGAATCAAGGATTTGACTCTTCATTTCTCGCTCTTCAACAGCTCCCGTTAGCTGCAAAATTCTATCAGCAAGAGTACTTTTCCCATGGTCAATATGAGCAATAATCGAAAAGTTACGAATATTTTTTTGTATATTATTATTTTTATTCATATAAACTCCACTAATTAACATTTTATCTAAAATATTATATCATGTTTTAAAAAAAATAAAAAGAAATTTTTGACTTTGAAAAAGAAAATTGTTATTTTTTATTAACATTTTATAATTAATATGATAAAATATTTTATTGAAATTAATCGTCTTATATGAGGTCTATATGAAAAAGAAAAAACTAATATTTAATATTATTACAACTATTACAATATTATCATTTGTATTAATATTTGCCTATATCATATATGATTTATTTAATCCTCTTAAGGAACTTCTAATAAATGGTAATGATAAAGAATTTACTGAAACAATTAAATCATATGGTATATGGAAATATGTATTTATGATTTTATTTAGTACTTTCCAAATATTTATGACAATTATGCCTGGTGAACCAATACAAGTCTTATCAGGAATAATTTGTGGACCATTCCTAGGTGTTTTAGTGTGCATGATAGGTGTTGCAATTGGTAACCTTTGTATGTTTCTTTTAGTGCGAACAATTCATTTTGAAATTGACCAAGATCGTTATAAGAAAAAAGGTTATTCAACAAACATAGATGAAAGTAAAACAGAAGATAAAAAAGCATTTACATGGTTTATTTTAGGTTTATACTTTGCCCCAGTTATTCCTGATGGTGTTATAGCATATACAGCCGCAAAAAACAAAAAAATGAGTTTTCTAAGATACATCCTTGTAACAACATTAGGAACTCTTCCTCAAATTGTCTTATGTATCACTGCTGGAACACTTTTCATGAAATATTCTACCGAAATATTTAAATTAACTGAAATGCTTCCTTTATTAATAGGTGGTTTAGTAATCTTTATTATTATTTTCTTAATAATAAAATATAAGAAAAATATCATAAATCATATTTTAAATAGAAGCATTAGAGCTACAGCAATATGGGTATTTCCTTTTATTGTTATAACTTTAGTTGATTTATCATTGTTAGTATCTCATAAGTATTTGGCTTGTGCAATTATTTTAGGAATAATGATAATATACATAATTATGTATATTATATTTGACAAAAGATTATCTAAAATCTTTACGAAAAAGAAAATGAATGATTTTAAAAATGATATTTATTTAAAGCCTAGCAAACTAGTAACTTATCCATTAATTTATATTTTCAAGCTCTTCTTTCATCCAAAATTCAATTTAAAAGTTGACAAAAATGGAATTGATAAAATTAATAAACCAGCTGTAGTATTATTTAATCATCAATCAGCCATAGATTTTATTAATATTGTTCCTCAATTTTATCCTGAAGGAGTTAACGTTGTAACTGCTTATTATTACTTTTGTAATTATCACTTGGGACGAATACTAAATAAATGCGGATGTTTTCCAAAATTCCTTTATCAGCCTGATATAAGTGCAATAAAGAATATGCATAAAGTTGTAAAAAATAATGGCATTCTACTTCTTTCTCCTGAGGGAAGATTATCTGCATATGGTGAAATGGAATCATATATTCCTAGTACAATAAAGTTTTTGAAAAAGGAAAAATGTGATGTTTATCTAATGAAAAGTTATGGTGCATACTTTACAAAACCAAAGTGGGCCAAAACTTACCGAAAAGGACGCATTGATTTAAAATATGAACACATCTTTACTAAAGAATCATTAGAAATTCTTTCATACGAAGAAATATATAAGATACTATATGATAAATTATATTATAATGAATATGATTGGATGGAGAAAAATAAAGTTCCTTTCAAAGGGAAAAAATTTGCCGAGGGATTGGAACAAATACTATACATATGTCCTGTTTGTGGGAAAGAATTTACATATGTTTCTAAAAACAGTAAAATGGAATGCACACATTGCCATACAGTAGTAAAACTTAACAAGTTTTATGGCTTAGAAAGTGAAAATCCTTCTATTCCTCATACAATAAGAGATTGGTATCTTTACCAAAAGAATATTGAAAGAAAAAGAATTAAAGATTCTAATTACAAATATACTAGTAATGTTACCTTAAAACTACCTGATCCAAAAGGAAATGGATTTACCATAGTAGGTAAAGGTGTATGTACTCTAACTAATGATGGAGTTAGATACGTTGGAACAATAAATAACGAGGAAAAAGATATTCTCTTCAAATTAGAGAATATGCCAGCTATTCCATTTGGTGTGAAGGAAGATTTCGAAATATATCACAACCAAACACTTTATTATTTTGTTCCTGATAATATCAGAGAATGCGTAAAATGGTCAGTTGTTGAAGAGCAAATGTATGAAGAATACATAGAAGTCAATAACAAGAAACCTTGGGATTTTTAATTAATAAATGTAATAAAAAGCTATTATTTGACTATACAAAACTATTTAGTTTATGTATAATTTGAATAATAGCTTTTTTATTAATTATTTTTTTAGTTAATGAATACTAATCAACTAAGTTAATTTGGCTTTTTGAATCAACTATAACATTCATAATTTGATATAAAATAGCCCATGATCCTTCTTCAAATGTAACACTTTTCATCAAATAGTTATCTTGATTGACTAAAATTTTGCCAGAAGAATTATTGGATTTAAGATGCCAACTGTAAGTTAAATTATCCACATTATAAGGTAAACCATTAATATTATACTTATTAATATCAATAGTATTGTCAATATAACCAAAAGTTTCTATGTTTTTAGAAGAAATTCTAGTACCTTCGCTTTCATTTGATTCATAGAAATATAAAGCTGCTTCTCCTATTTTGGAAGCCGTAAATTCAGTACTTAATTTATTTCTAAAAAGCTGATAAATCATATATTTATTATCATCACTCTTTATTATGTAATATCCCATAGAGTAAGTGCATTCACCTGAAGTTTCAGCAACAAAATCGCTTAAGTCTTTAATAGTTTCATCTTCTGCAATATATTTTACATATATATAGTCAGTATTACCAGAACTAACAGCCCACTGATAAGTCTTATATTCTTTTTTCAAATTTAAAGTTGAATTTAAAACATTAAGTTTTGCATTATAATTATATAACAAGTTGACAGGAGCAAAATCAGCATTAACAGTAAGATCTTTAAATGTAACTGTTGTATTTTTTTGTGTTGCAATAATTGCAGAATCTAAAATTTCTAATCTTCCATTTAAGTTAAGAGTTCCATTACGAATTTTTAAATGGCCATATACGTCTATCCCTTTTTCAGATATTAAATCACCACAATTAATAGTTAAAATATGATTATTCAAATCTAAATCAATTGCATAAATTGTTGTAACATTATTTTTTGTTGAAGAATCCTCAATACCACCTATTGTTCCATCTCCATATACCCAGCTTGGCGCTGTTTTGCTACCAAATGCAGCTAAAAAATCTTCTGGAGTACATGTAATATTATCAGTTAAACGAACTATAATTGCATCTCTACCTCGGTCTTGATCTTTCCAATCAATATCAGATAATGATGAAATGTTTACTATTGTTTCTTCTATGTCATCTTTATAAACATGGCAACGCGTACATTGACCACGATCGTCAAAATCATGTAAATCAGGTGCTATAATTTGTGCGCCTTCAGTTATTTTTCCACAACGTACACATATAGTTCCTGCTTCTTGTCCAGCAGTAATACATGTTGGTTCTATTTGCTCACCATGTGATATTTCTATGTGTCCTAAAGCATCTATTGTTTTGCTAACTAAATAGTTACATTCTTCAATAGTACATTTAATTTCTATTTTTCCTTCATTTTCACATGTTGGCATTACGTATTCAGTTTCAAATTTATGTACATGTCCAGATTGTTCAGTAGTTCCATCATATTTACAGAATAAACATTTACCATTTTCATCTATATAATGCTCACCATATTTTGTTTCTTTATCACAATCACAAGTATATTTATTACTACCTAAGTTTATAGTATCATTATCTTGATGGAATTTTGTTCCTTCTGATACTAGTTTTCCTGAGCTTATACTGCTTAAGTAAGCAACATACATTTCATGTAAATATACTTTACCATTAGCTTTAGTACTTCCTGAAAGTTCCACTTCATCACTATCTTTTGATGATAATGCAAAATATAATGTATCAACTACACCATAACAATGTATTTCTGCTACAAAACTTGTTGTTAAAGCTAAATGTCCACGATTTAGTCTTACTTTAACATCCATGCTTGTATATACAACTACTACTAGTTCTTGATCACTATATGTACCTTCATCAAAACCTACATACATATTTAATACGTTATCACTATCTTTAGCTGGTGACTTGCTTCCTGCCCAGTAAACTGAATATGTTTGTTTTGCTAGTTCTGGAATAGGATTATTATCATTATATACTTTCCAGTATCTATAGTCATAGTTACTGCTTTCTTTTATTTTATATTCTTTTTGATTTTCATCTTGAGCAAATACTTTATTACCTTTCTTCACTGCAAGAAATCTATCTGTTTCTTGATCCCATAAGATATCATTACTTGTACTTAGGAATGCTCCTGTATTATATCCTGCTTTCTTAGCATCTTCTATTGCTTCTTGCATTGTTTCATTCTTGCCATCTGTTATTTCTGATATTGCTAATTGTTTGTTTAGATTAGCTACCATTTGTGCATCTGCTGATTCATTTGCTTTTGTTATTAAATTACTAAATGTTGGAATTAGTACTGCAGCTAGTATGGCTATTATTGCTATTACTATTACTAGTTCTACTA